>JAICFW010000105.1 GCA_025923455.1 Nitrososphaeraceae archaeon
CAACATATGAACCTGATGATTTATTAGCAATTTTCTAGACCAGTTTAAGTGTCAACAAATTTCAGGTTATACTATGTTTATATCATCTCTCTCATTGGTCTTGTATTTTTTTCTACCCATGGTTTAACTGTTGCACAGCCTAACTTGACCATCCCAGATACATTTTCACCTATTCAACCTAACCTAACAACTCCAAACACCCAACCTAACCTAACAACTCCAAACACCCAACCTAACCTAACAACTCCAAACACCCAACCTAACCTAACAACTCCAAACACCCAACCTAACCTAACAACTCCAAACACGGTAATATCCAACCAACAAACGGAAGTAAGTAATCCTTCATCATCCATAACTGCGACAGTTAATGAAGTGTTATCTGGTTCAATAGATGGGATGATAGGAGATACTGTAGATATGCTAACTAGCAACACTGCAAACCCGGAGCAGACTGTTGACAAAAGTAGTCTTGAAGAGGAAATTCCTTCCAGTCTTACTTTGGGAAAAAATAACCAAACTATCGTACAAGACCTTCGCGCTGAGACAAAAGTAATTGGGAACGCCAGCAACAGTACTCAAAACATTAGCAATGTAATACAACCATCTAATCAAAGTGCACGAGATTCTGTTGACCAAATAAAGCAATCATTCCAAAAATCTATGTACAATTCCACAATTGCTCAGAGCTTTGACAATAATAGTTTTACCAAATTAGCGGATCAAAATACTTTTGATAATTTGATTTACAAAATGAAAAATATTTTAGATACCGACTTGTTCAAATAGGCGAAAAGTTTATTCCATGACAAAACTATTTCTAATCATCATTTGTCTTTGTTTTTCAGTTCATGTAATTATTATTTAACCCAGTGTATTAAGGCCAACCAGTGCAATATTAATTTAAGACTTGAAAATTATGATAATTATATAATAATACTATTATATGTTATATTTTTAATCTGTTTAAAGTTTTTTGAAAACCTTATATTCTTTATATATTTATGAGAAAACATGAAGCGTATTGAAGCGATAGTTCATAGTGAAAAAATTAACGAATTAAACGAAGAACTAAAGAAGATAGGAAATAGTGGAGCTACAATATATGATGCAAAGGGGAGAGGACATGGTGAAAAGCCTATGGTACAATCAGGACGTGGAACAGGGAAGTATACTTCAGAATTTTCTTCTAGGTCATGTTTATCTACGGTTGTGGATGATGGTGAAGTTGATAAAATAGTAAAGACAATACTGGATACAGTAAGTACTGGTTCTCCAGGTGACGGCAAGATCTTTATCTCGACAATTGCCGAGGCAATAGATATAGGAACTCAAAAAAGAGGAAACGGCGCTCTCGAATAATCTGATTCCTAAATAATTTTACAGTTTATCTATTTTTCAATGTCTTGATTCTATTGGAATCTCTAGTCGTGATTAGGTTCCGCTGTTAAATAGGTTTTTTTAGTTAACGAGTTTCAATTAAAGTAATGAAAAATAAAATAAACATATCACTTTTAAGTCAGATAACAAAAATATCTAAATATTAATGGCTATTGGCAGACAGATAAGACTTTCAAGAATTTTGAACGATGGAAAAATGCTTTGTATTCCAATGGACCATGGAATAACAAACGGTCCTATTCTTGGACTGGAGGATGTTTATGAGTTTATTTATCGATGTGAAAATTCTGGTGTTACAAGTGTTATTATAAACAAAGGCATCATCAAGTCATTACCTCGACCTCCAAAGGTAGGCATTATTGCCCATCTGTCTGCCAGTACGTCACTTGGACTTTCGCCAAACAAGAAGGTACAGATGGGTGGAGTCGAGGACGCAATAAGATTAGGAGCTGATGGTATTTCAGTCCACATTAATATAGGTGCTAAGGAAGAACCCGAGATGCTTCAAAAATTGGGGATAATTTCGGACAAATGCAACGAGTGGAATATTCCATTAATAGCCATGATGTATCCTAGAGGACAAAACATCAAGAATCCATATGATGTAGAGATTGTATCACATGTTGCTAGGATAGGCGCAGAAGCAGGTGCCGATATTGTTAAGACGGTTTATACCGGAGACAGAGATTCATTTAAGAAGGTTATAAGAACATGTCCAGTACCTGTAGTTATTGCAGGTGGACCAAAAGCAACCACGGATGAAGATATATTGGAGATGTGTGATGGTGCTATGCAAGCTGGAGCTATTGGTGTTACCTTTGGACGTAACATATTTCAACATAAAAATCCGCCAAATATACTCACTGCATTATCTAGAATTATATTTAACAGTGAAAAACCAAGAGAGGCGTTAAAGAACATTGTCAGTTCAAAAGAATAAAGAATTTATTCTAAAACCGCTCGTAGAAAAAGAAAAACTGGATGATTTTTTATCCAAAGTATCGAATGTTTCACTGATATATGGCGACCCTTCTGTTATCACAAGTAAGAGATTTAAAACAATATTTCATTCTGATAATGCGGATTTTGTAGTATGTAATACGCTCGACTTGCTACGTAAGAGTAAGAAAAATCTAACGAAAAGTATAGGCTATATAAAAAAAATATCGAGTAACGACGATCTAGATGAAATAGTTCTTGCGTCTAAATATGGCGCAGATTTTGTCATAGTTGAGGCCACTGACTGGAAGATAATTCCACTGGAGAATCTTATCGCCAAACTTCAAAAAACGGGAACAAAAATTTACACTACCACAAGAAATTCTGAAGAAATTAGAACAATGTTCTCTGTTTTGGAACTTGGTGTTGATGGAGTTATTTTGGAAACAGATGATGTAAACCAAGTTGAGAATTCGCATGACTTGCTTGAGAATCCTAGTTTTAAGTTAGAATATGCAAAAATTTTAGAATTAAAGGATGTTGGAATGGGTGAAAGAGTATGTGTAGATACAGTATCGATGATGGACATGGGCGAGGGAATGCTTATTGGTAGTAGGTCTAATTTCCTGTTTCTAGTACACAACGAATCAGTAGGTTCATCATTTACTTCGCCCAGGCCATTTAGAGTAAATGCGGGAGCCGTTTACTGTTATACTGCCATGTCTGATGGGACTACAAAATACTTATCTGAGCTTGAAGCGGGTGTTGAAATTCTCGTTGTTAGCAAGGACGGAACGAGCAGAAAATCGACTGTTGGGAGGTCCAAGATTGAATCCAGACCCATGAAGCTAGTAAAGGCTCAGATAAATGATTCTAATGGAACAGTCATTTTGCAAAATGCTGAAACAATTAGGTTGATTACAAAGGACAATAAACTTGTATCAGTAACTGATCTAAAGATTGGCGATGAGGTCCTGGCTTGTACAAGGTCTTCTTCTGGAAGGCATTTTGGAATGCCAGTAGATGAATTTATCTTGGAAAAGTAACTAAATACATTTTGAGTAGTATCAAAAAAGCTCATTAAACATTACCAATCATACATGACATTTCGCTATTTGATGACGAGACCAGTACAACATGGATGGGTGCAATACTCCATATCTAATCTTGTGACTGCCTTGACTCCGTAAATCTACTAGAATGAGAGAGGTTATTTTTTGGATTCCTGATAGAATGAGACATACTGTCTTGAGTATTTATCTTCACTACAAGTTAATTTCAATTAATTTAATTTATCAGCATGTTTACTTTTTTTAAGTATGCGGGATATGGGCTGACTATGGAGCAAACATTATTCCAATGTTACTTGAATTTCATAATTCCGTTATACAGGGGGACTGCAGAAAAGTACTATCAGAGTTATCCGCAAACTATGTCCAACTTACAATTACTTCTCCTCCATATAGAAACGCTATTGACTATGAGGCACACGTTGAGAAAAATGGCAATTATCGCGGAAAAACGAAAAAAGAAACTGGAGAATATCTTGAGGAAATGGTCCAAATCTTTAATGAACACGTATACAGAGTAACTAAAGATGGAGGTTACTGTTGTATAGTAATAGGAAATGAAGTTGTAAACGGAACAATTATCCCACTACCACATATGTTACTCTCTAAATTAGTAGAACCTTTTGGAAATTGGAATCTTCATGAAGAGATTATATGGCACAAGGTTACGGGGGGTACTAATAGGTACGGATCATTTGTGATTAATCCATATCCTAAATATTTCAGAGCTAATATAATGCATGAATTCATCCTTGTTCTGAGAAAGGGAGATGTAAATAGCGGGAGAACAAATAGACATGACATACTTCCAGCAAAGCACGAAGAATTTACTAAAGAGATCGCAAATTCCATTTGGCATATTGCGCCTGTTCCTCCAGGACATATCGAACATCCCTGTCCATTTCCTGAAGAGATTCCATATCGTCTCATGAAGCTCTATTCTTATGAAGGTGATCTTGTTCTTGATCCTTTCAATGGTAGCGGCCAAACAACCAAGGTTGCGCATAATTTTGCTAGGCGGTACATCGGTATAGATTTAATGAACGAGTATGTGTCATTGGCTAAACTGAGAATAGATAAAGAATCAATACACATAAGGCCAGATGCGTTGATAGCAAAATGGCAAAAAGTACGGTCACACTATCTCGCAAATTAGCCTCTATCTAGTTTCCTTCTACTTGACTAGCAATTATCCCTTGAATAAAATTAAAGTCAAATAATTTAACACATACGAATGGCGGAGAACCCACAATAAAACTGCCTGTTTTGAGATTATCATGATCCCATGCTTGAAAATTAGATGTTGTCTACTGTTTTTTAATTAATGCTTAACATGAATTACAGCCTCACCTTTTATAGATTTTTTAAGCATTGGAGAATAACACATTGCATCATTCAGAGTATCCCAAATTAGTTGTAATCTACATTGTAGTATCCATTTTGCTGATATTATTCCTAATCATACCAGGTTATACCAATGCCACTCTAGAAAATAATAATATCAACATTATATCTCCCTCAAACAACAGTAAGGTTCAACCCGGCAATTTGACAATTACTGGAACTGCTGTATTTGACTCAAGCCAACCTTGTTCCGTTCATGCTACTTGGAATGATTCACAATCATTACGCCATCCAGTGAAAATTATAAACGACGGAAAAAATTATTCAATGTGGAAATTCACTTATGATCCTAATTCTCACGAAATAATTGAGGGTCCTAACACTCTCACGGGAATTCTATCGTGCTTGAATTTACCTTCTGACAATCTAACAAGGATTTCTTCAATAATAGTCAATGGTAATGAAAAATCAGTTAAGGGCAATAACCTGTTCAACAGTGGGTCAGATTTTTCTCAAATGGTTCCAACTACTAGTCTAAGTGGTCAGCAACAGAATAGTGATGTTTTCTCAAGTAATGATTTTGACTTAGCAATTCCATTTACAAAGGAAAATGAAACGAAATATGACTCACCGATTAACAATGAGTTTGAGAGAGTGAATAGAACTTATATAAATAGCACTTTACAAGGTAATAAATCTCTAGCAAGTGCTGCTGCACCTCCATCAATCCTAGAAATTGAATCAAATCAAAACTCAAACAAATTTCTATCAATTTCTAATGATACACGAGTTGTAGCTGATGCAGGACCAGATCAGACAGTTTATGAAAGTGCATCAGTTATCCTTAATGGAAGTAACAGCAAGAGCAACAATAATGTTATCTTGTCTTATGAGTGGAAACAGATTCCCAATCCCAATATTACGGTAGGTGGTGCAAACACCATGATGTGGTCGTTTATAGCTCCCTATGTTTCAACAGACACCACATTAACATTCGAACTAGTTGTTACTGATAATAAAGGAATAACTTCAACAGATGAGGTCAATATCAATGTTAGAGACGGTAATAAAACTGTCAGCGAAGTGGAGTTGACCAATGGATTCTTGTCTAAGGAAAGTAATAAAAGTAAAAGCGACACTCCGTCCGAACTAAGCAATCTTGTTATTCAAACTTTAGTAGACGAGAATTCTGTTTCTATTGGTGAAGAACAAGTCATTAAAATAGATCTAATTGATGCTAATTCTGACGATAGAATTAACAATGCTACAATAAGAGGTGAAATATTGGATTCCTCAGAAAAAATTATCAAAGAATTTTCAGAAAATAATGACACTTTAGAATTATCACTAAAGATACCAGAGCACGCGAAAGTAGGAGATTTTGTGATTCGGGTTAATGCTACTGCCCCTGGATATATCTCTTCAAACACTGACACAAATTTTAAAGTTCAAAAATGATAACTCTGTTTTAGTAGTCACACAATCCAAATACTAACAAGTATGAATATGAGTCTACTATGGAACACGACATGTTCCAAGTAGTTGGTAAAGAATTATTTTAAAATGGTATAATATTTCGACTATATGTTTTATTTTGACACGTAACTACGAATTTTGTCAATCACATCTCCGCTCAATTTTAGAGTATATGCAGAAGAATCACTGTCCGAGTAATGGGATAATTCCTCTAGAAATTTTGCCTTGTCTTTGCCTCTTTCATACATTCCCCCAGATTCCTTGATACAAAGAGGAAATTTCTGCATTTTCAGTCCATTGGAGTTCAAATAGTTTATGAAATTGCGATATCCTTCAACATTATACCAATCATTTTCTCTTTCTTCACAATAGGCTATCCAGACATCAATTGTATTTTGAAAGAAAGCCTTGTCCCTCAACTTTTCAAGCATCATTAGTATAATATTTTTTTAATGTAATATAATATATCTCTATATTTGTTTTAAAAAATGATATAATAGTTTACAACTGACCTTACATTAACAAATTGATTGATGCTTATCCGGTGAAAGAAAGCACCAATCAAGCCATCTTAAACAATGAATCCAAGAAAGGCAAACCGTGATGTGTACAATTTTTATTTAATACTTCTGGTACACTTAACTAATTGTCTTGTTAGAATATAGTCACTCACCTTCTTTGTTACTTCAGTTTTAAATCTGCATTTGCAGAATAAATCATATTACTGTAGATCAAATATTGCAAGAAGAAATTAGGATTCACGGATTTGAATTTCTCGTGAAAAAGATGAATCTACCTGCAAACGTGATCTTCGTAAAAGGATTGAACTGATCCATTGGATTCTTCAGAATATGAAAAATCCTAACGTCGAAGTGTGTTGTCTGAATGAAACCATACAGGAAATAAATAAGTTAAATTCGATATTTTAATCTGATATATTAGCTAGCGAATTACGCATTTTGGATTGGATATGCTATCAAGTATGTATGAATCAACAAAAAAATTTAATCTGATTCAAAGTTACACATTTTGTATCAGTTGTGATCTTTTTCCTTCACTATAACAGAAGTAGGAAGCTTTAAGCACAAAAAAATTACTGATTTTAGCCGCAATTTTTTATAATATTTTTACGATTCTAAACATACCGATTCACTGATAGGAAGGCTTTTTTTGATTCGTGGTACAAGATTTGTAAACGAACTGCGTTTGCAATAGTTCCCTCGTCGGACTGTGAACCATTATAAGTTTATTTGACTTTTATATTTTATGCAGATTCATGATATCTGTCTTAATTGCGGGCATAGGAAAGACGAACATAGTTCGGATGGTTCCCGTTGCCATAACAACCTCTGTCCTTGTTTGGGTTTAAAACAACATTCTTGCAATATGAGTCCGAGTTATAATATAGAGATTGGATGATTTTTTTCCTATTTTTCGAATTGGATTTTTTACGGTATATTTGAACAACCTATTGTTTGTAATAATCCAAGGGTGCTAATCTAATCTTCTTAGGTCTGAATTATTTTATGTATAGAATTTAGAAAATCAACAAAAAATTTATAATATATCTCTTCAATAATTTTTGTACTCGGCGGATGGTATACTTGGCAAACAGAATTGTTAGTATAGTAGACGATGAGATAGATATAACTGATCTTTTCCAAGCTGCAATAGGTAACAATATTGATGGTATTTCCGTTGTAAGTTTTAACGACCCAACGCTAGCGTTAGAACATTATAGCCAATATAAACAAAATTACGCTTTGATCATTTCTGATATGAGAATGCCTCTTATGACCGGATTGGAATTACTAAAAAAGGTCAAAGAACTTAATCCTAATGTAAGAACGATGTTAGTAAGCGCATTCGATATGCAAGATAATCCGGATTTTCAAAAATATTTGAAAGAAGGAGTTATAGATTCATTCCTTGAAAAGCCAATAACCATTAATAGATTATGCCAAGAAGTGAGAGACGAGGTTGAGATTTACTTTCTAGGCTTAAAAAGGGTAAGACCTCAAATTCAGAAAAATTGTCGAACCTGAAATTATTTATATTTGTTGAACCATCCCATCCAATCAAGAAACCAATTCCCTGCCAGTTTGAACTTTTTTATATTTTGTTATGATGATAAAATTACCTGATATCTTTACATGTTCTCTGGTGTGTCCACTTCCCACAAGTGTTTGGTCAAGTATACTCAGCAGTAGTTGATTGGATAGTAATTCTGACACAGAATTTGGTGTAATGTAAGTTTATGTCAAAAAGTATCTTCTGTTTCGACATCCATCTTGATTCCATTACGGTCGAACGCTCCAATATTTCCAACGTCATATGGATAACAAATTATTAATGATACCAATCCAAAAAAATGATTCAAATCCTCCAGTGATGGCCGATTGGACCCACTTGGATGGGAATGTATTGTGCCAATATAGGATAAATCGAATGGAAGTTCATACACTGGAAACCCCGAGTAATATGGTCCATGAGAAGAAAATGGCGGAATTATTAAACCGGTTATTCTAATTACATTTTTTTCTTTTTTACCTTGCAAGATCAATATTCCCTCATTAGGATGCCATGATTTTGCATAGGTTATTACACTGTCTATAATCTCTTTAGTCAGAACTATTTTTCGCTTTACTTCAGCCAGATCCTTCTTCCTTCTAAAAATCACAACAGTAATCACGAAATTCCTGGTATTAAAATTAACTATTAATGGTTAACTCACGCAATCAAAAGAAATTAATGGTACAGTCATATGTGGATAGAAATACTTTAATGAATGCATAAAATTATAAAAATAGATGATACTGTTGCGGAGTAACAATAATTGTTTCAATAGTTCAGCAATTTCTTCGAGTTAATCAATTAACTTTATCCAAGTAAGTTATTTTAAAATGGTACTTGTAAAATTCTAATGAAATAAAAGGACTCCACAATCCCAGACACGGAGCGATAACCGTACACATTTTGCGTGCAAAAGATTTACTATTGACAATACCCATACGTGTAAAGATCTAAAAGGGACAGTAAGGGGCTTGCCTGTTACGAAAGTTAACTTTCTGCACACAAAACTCTCACTGAAAAATTGGTTAAAAGTAAATTCTAGCTCCCACGCTCGCACACCTGGTAATGCGATACCTTGAATAAGATGACCTATCAAAAAAGCAAGTGACATTTGCAAATGATATTTTAAAGGGCTTCCAAACAATTTAGATTACTTGATAACTGTAAAGAATCTTGTCAAGAAATACGCAGACTTCAAAGCACTAGATGACCTAAGTTTTGAAGTCAATGAGAATGAAATATTTGGACTTTTAGGACCAAATGGGGCAGGAAAGACCACTCTAATACATATACTGGCTACTCTGCTAAAGCCGACGGAGGGAGGAGCTATTGTGAATGGTTTTGATGTTTTGCACAATGCAAATAAAGTAAGACAGAGCATTGGTGTAGTTTTTCAAGCTCCAAGCAGTGATGATATCCTAACTGGGTATGAAAATTTAAAGGTTCATGCGTTACTCTATGGGATACCTCGAAAGTTAAGAGAAAAAAGAATTTCGGAGGTACTAGAATTAGTTGGATTGGGGGATAGAAAAAATGACCAGGTAAAGAAATACTCTGGTGGAATGAGAAGGCGATTAGAAATTGCACGCGGGCTCTTACATCATCCTAAAGTTTTCTTTTTAGATGAACCCACATTGGGTTTAGATCCGAAAAGTAGAGAAACTATGTGGAAGTACATCAAAAAAATAGTGCGTGAGGAAAAAGTTACTATCATATTGACGACACACTATATGGAGGAGGCTGATATGTTGTGTGATAGAATTGGTTTTATTACCAACGGGAGAATAATTGCACTAGATTCACCATCAAAATTAAAACAGGAAATTGGTGGTGATATTGTAAAGATAACATTCAGCGATCGAGTCCCTCTAGATAAAGATTTTACTAAATTTGATTTTGTTCATAAGGTAGAGCGGAAGGAAAATTCTGTCATAATTTACATGGAAAAAGTAAACTCTAACTTGCATATGCTAATAAAGGATTTAGATGATGTCCAGACCATAGAATATAAGAAACCTACGCTAAATGATGTGTTCTTGAAACTTTCAGGAGATTACTTGTCCGGAGACAGTCCAGAAGGGGGATTCATGCAAAGATATGCTCAGTACAAAAAATCTTAGCTCAAACATTGTATTAGGACAGCTCTATGCGTTATGGCTTAGAGAAATTAAGGTGTTCCTACGTGAAAGAAGTAGACTTGTAGCATCTACTTTCACCCCACTATTATGGTTGAGCGTCATAGGTTCTGGACTAGGGTCAACGAATCTGCAAATAGGAACAGATTACGAAAAATTCATTTTTCCAGGTATCATCTGTATGTCGGTAATTTTTACATCTGTTTTTTTCGGCTCATATATCATTTGGGACAGAAAATTTGATTTTCTTAAAAGTGTAATGGTTGCACCGTCCAGTAGAACTACAGTGTTTGTTGGTAAGACTCTTGGTGGAATGACAACTTCGCTTTTTCAGGTCGCTATCGTACTTGTTCTCGGTATTGCTTTGGGGATAAATTATGACGCACTATCATTACTCCAAATATTGTCAATTGTCCTGATTCTTTCATTTTGTCTAACGTCGTTGGGACTAACATTTGGAAGCTATATTGAGAGCTTGGAAGGATTTCAATTGATTATTAGTTTTGTAGTATTCCCATTGTTTTTCCTAAGTGGGGCGCTTTTCCCAATTGACAATTTACCTGCTTGGTTAAAGTTAATCACTCTTATTGACCCTGCCACATATTCAGTAGATGCATTAAGAAATAGTATATTAAATTTAGGAACGTACTCTTTCGAATACGACCTTGCAGTACTACTATTGTTTACTTTCATCATTACTATAATAGGGATCTTGTCATTTAGGCGAATGAAGGCTGTTTAGCATTGATATAGTAAAAGAATCGATTTGCTCCACTATGAATTACAGTAGGACGTAAATTTTTAATTAATTCTAGAAATAATCAAGATTCAAACAAATATGATACCTACCTACGATGAGTAATAATTCTATCTTGTATCGAATTGCTATTATCAGATCTCTTCGTCCAGATCTTCAAATGCTCTTGCCTTTGAAATCTCATGTAGTCTCATAAATGTCAGTCTCTCAAATTCCCCATTATTCAAAATCCCCTTATTCTCTAGTAATTCTACTAGAGTAGTAATCTTGATATTTAATTCGTCCTGCAATGATAATTCCTTACCTGTTATTTTTCTTTTTGAAGACTGTTTCTTCCTCATGCCAAAATAATTATAGAAATAACATGATATTAGTGTAGTTCTTTCTAAATTTCTTTTTATTAGTTCAGAAACAGCCATATACAAAAATAATAATTCCGAACGAAGTTGACCCAGTTGATCATTTCTGAAAGCTAGCTGTGGTCTACGTAATACTTGAATCTTTTTTCCACTTCCTTGTTCTTCCCTGACAATATCTCGTTGGCTTTGTCTTTTACTCCTCTTTTCACATGATCTAACAAATCATCCGAATTAGGATAATCCTGATAACCAGTTGACAGAGCATTTTCAAACAAGTTCATGAACTCAATTACCTTGAGTCTGTATTCATCTCGTGTCGGCGACTTGTTTCCTGTAACTTTGAACCAAGTCGTTGCACTCGGTGCGGCAAATGTTCGAGCCAATTCATCTAATACTCTATCCATTTCAAAAAAATCCACTACATTTTCACCATGTCTTTGTAAATCCACCAAAGCGTTGAAGATAATGATTTCCAATCCCAATCCTTCGTTTGGTGTGATAAGAATAAATTTGTCTAAGGGTATGGATAATTATATTTTGAACTTCAAAGGAGAATTGTCGCCGTCACTTTCCTCATCATCTACATTGCTCTGGATCTATTTTCTGGTTGCATTAGGAGTAGCTCTTCAAGTCGCAGCTGCTAATTGGGATATCATATGGCATGGTGTTGTAAATGTTGAATCATTTTTTACTCCACCACATACAGTGTTGTACTCTGGAGTAGGTTTATCACTGATCGCTACTGTTGCAGGGATAGTAATTTCAATAAAACAAAAATGCTCCTTAAAGAACTCCTTTGCAATATTTCATAAAATTCCAAATCCATTAAAACTAATTGCCTTGGGATGTCTTGTGGAATTGTTCTCCGGCCAATTTGATAATTGGTG
This sequence comes from Nitrososphaeraceae archaeon, assembly GCA_025923455.1. Taxonomy (GTDB): domain Archaea; phylum Thermoproteota; class Nitrososphaeria; order Nitrososphaerales; family Nitrososphaeraceae; genus TA-21. The sequence continues at coordinate 12,442 of JAICFW010000105.1, forward strand.
GCATACAAATTTTGGGTTTGATGGACTACTTAGTCCTCCACATCTCATGTTGATAAGCGGAATGTTGCTTTCTATAGTAGGTGCATTAATTGGAACCCATTTATTTGAATCCAGCAGAAAATTTAGGATAATATCTGAAATGATTTGTTATGGAATTCTGTGGTTGATTTCTATTAATTTTGTTTTCATGTTTACGCTTCCATTTTCGGAAGGTCAGTACTTTGATTTCAATCCTTCTCCAACTACTGCACTAATACTTGGATCTACTCTTCCTCCGATTTTCACTGCAATAATTTTTTATTCACTTCAAAATCTCAAATTTCCCTTCCGAATGACGGTCGTTACAGCTACTTTGATGGCCATACAATCATCTGCAACTATCACCTCAAATAATTATTTCATGGGTTTGTTGCCTCTTTATCTTCTAAACATACTCATACCTATAACATTGGATGTTATTTCCATATTTACACAAAGTAACTATAAAGTGGCAGTAAAATCTAAAGATCACAAACGCATTATTTTCTCCATTGCCATTTCATTCTTCTTTGTTACTTTTTATTTCCCATGGTCGGTGAATATGTTCAAATCATTTTTTGGGATAGATCTAGTAACTTTTGAAAGTGTATTGATATTTGAACAACTTTTGTGGAAATTCATTATACCAATCTTAATGCCTGTTTCATTCATCTCAGCATTTTTGGGGATATTACTTTGGAAAAAATTGTATGAACGCTCCAAATTGTCTAATATATTCAAAGTTGTTGTTGAATAATCATCACAAATTCTTGGCTTCAATCACTCCAAATACTCTCTGATTAGTTTTTGAATTTTGAACCAAAATTTAGAACTATTCTTTTTCATTTGAAAATTCTGCGAAAACACTTACACGGTTGGGTATTTTTATGACGAAAATACTGAAATGTCTGATGGTTAGGTTGCAAACTAATCTGAATAATTGCCAGCAAACTAAAAATAACCTGGCAATAATCCATCTTAATAAAATACTGTATTAATGATATAGTATTTGGATAATAATGGGTTTCAAAATAGTTAACCTTAATAATCTTGTTTAATCAATTATTATATTGCAGCATGGACAATAAAGAATTTCTTGCATTCCAATTAATGTGGATCGTAATCTCAATTGGTATTAGCGTTACAGTATCATTATTCGTTCCATTTCCGTATTCATGGGTAATAATTATCGGCATATTTCTTCTCATGGGCTTTTACATGCGAAATAGGATGGCGAAGAACGCCGGAGCAGGTATGTTTGGTTCACTGTCCTCTCCTTTCTCTGGGAATTCAGTTAACTATTACTGCATGAGCTGTGGCACAAAACATAGAGAAGCCTCATGTCCAAGATGTGGCTCAAAGATGAAAAGAGTCGGATAGGCTAGACTTCTAAATTTTAATGTTTTCTAAAAACAAGAATAGTAAACTCAATCCGTCTAGATAAAACTCCAGTGGGTTTGAAATTAGATAAATTCACTAATCCTGTATTGCTTTGTGGATATCGCATATTCTGACTTCAAGTTAGAAATATATTCTATTAGTTTATCAAAACCAAATTCAATGTTCTTTCTTGAAAGTTCGTATTTAAGACAATTAATTACATTGTCACTATAGGCTGTATTTGCACTCAGATTGTTGTCGTTCATTAATGGCTCTTGGAACCCAAATATTTTTTCATACTCTTCAATACTCCAAGATATTCCCAATAGTTCGAGGATTTCCCTAATTCTTATCCAAATATCTCTCCTCAGTCTCAGGATTGATCCGGAAATGTATCTTATGCCGAATTGATGACACAAATCAACGACTGATAGTATGTGTTCCTCACTATCAGTAACAAATGGGATAATGGGGTCAATGTTTACACAACATTTAATTCCAGAATCGAGAAATTTATTTATCGTTTCAAAAACCCTTGATGTTGGCGGCGTTCCTGGTTCTATGATTCGCTTTACTTTTTCATCTATGGTTGTTATTGACCAAACTACAAAACAATTAGTGTTATAATTGCGAAACAGGTTCAGATCACGTTCAATAAGGCATGACTTGGTGAATACGTAAAATGGAATTTGAAACTGTTGTAACACTTGAATACATTTTTTTGTAATACCAAACTTTGCTTCTGCATATTGATAAGCATCAGTTGCAGAGGATATCATAACAGGTAACATTGAAATATTCTTCCATTTGTTCAATTCTGATTCTAAAATTTCAGGGGCATTAATTTTACCATAGATCTTGTCATAAAAATCTGGTGACCACTTATAGGTTGCGTAACAATACCCACATCTGTGATGACAGCCTTGATAAGGGTTTATAGTCATTCCTATATGCGATCCTACCTTGAAATATCGCAGAATTGATTTAGAATATTTTCTCTCAATAGTAGGGGCTTTATCAGAATACCACAACGATACTTTGAATGTAGGAGTCCTAATTAGGATTGGATTACCATTAGATAAGGGGGAGGGTACACAGTCCTAATTTCTATGATTCATCTAATCTTCTAACTAAGGTGTTATCTGCCCGATTGATGATTGTTTGAATGAAATTGAAAACTGGTTTTACCTCTGAGAGAGGACCGCTTATTTCAAATCTTATCCCGCCTTGGATTCTAATTTTAGAAGTTTTGAAGAAAATGCCTTCTTCATTGTATTCTATGCCATAAATGCTTTCTAACCTCTCGCTTATCACATCAGGTGATTTAAAAATACGACCTCTTTCGGAATATAGTAGTACCCTGAAATTGGTAATTATGATATTATATTTTTTTTCCGTACACTTTAGTTTTGTCTTTGTCCTGAACATTATGTTCTCCTGGGGGAGTAATATTTCCTTAAGTGCCAAGAACACAATATGCATAACAATGGGTTATATTCATAAAAGTTGAATGATTTTATTTAATATACTAACAAATATGAATGATCTTAAATACTGTTAAAATGTTTCATAACAAGTATCCATTTGAATCCCAATCACATGGCATAGATTTTTCATTTAGAGATAAACATGGATATTAACTTTATAATTTCAACAAATTGATCAAGTCGGCACAAAGCAGATGAGGTGATGATTCACATATGATATTTGACTGCATAAATTCTTGAAATCACTGCTAATAATTTAGGCTTGCATAAAAAGAATAGACCACATGCTTGAAGCAGTTAAATCACTAGAGCAACTGTTTTGAGGCAGTTCCTAGCATAAGTTGAAAATTTTAATTTTTCTGATTCTTTTTGTTACGTGAAATCTTCAAGTTTTGAATGACTTTTTCAGAAGATTCTAGGGTTTTTATTTGATTCAAAGCTAGTGTGGTTGAAAGAGAATGATAGGCCCATGCAGTTAAAATTCCAAAGCAGTCAATAGAAGAATCTTAGATCGTGACATATCGATAATATTCCCATCAACATTTAAATCTCAACCTTCTCTATCTTTTCTATATGGATGGTATCAATAATGCTATCTTGCAGGTTCCAGTTGGATATGAAGTTCTGATCATTATTGTTATCATCGTGGTATTGTTCTTTGGTGTCAAGAAAATACCTGAGTTGGCCAGATCATTTGGAAAGGCAACGGCAGAGTATGAAAAGGCAAGGATTGAAGCCAAAAAGGAGCTCGCGCAGATTAAAGGCAATGATAAGATAGGCCGTGAAAAACTTGAAGAGATAGCCGAAACTCTAGGAATAGACTATACTAACAAGAATGATGATGAGCTTAAGAGGGCCATAGAAGGGGCCGTGAATAAGGAAAAAAGTAATTAATTTGTAAACATACAGAATAGAAATTCACTTAAACTAACAAACTATTCCATTTGGAAAATTTTATTTATAACAGATTTCTTCTGCATGGGTAAATATGATAGATGTTGATACAATATCTGAGATTGTGGGAAAATATGATCTAGAGAATATACACTTGGCAGTCATTGGTAGTCATTCCGCATTGGAGATAATGGATGGAGCAAAGGACGAGGGGATGAAAACTGTATGTATTTGTCAAAAAGGAAGAGAATTACCATATTTGAGATTTAAGCGATTGGTAGATGAAATAATTTTAGTAGATAAATTCTCAGACCTACTTTTTAAAGAGAATCAAGAGAAACTTAAAGAAATTAGTAGTATTGTTGTACCCCATCGGGCATTCACTGCATATGTAGGGTACGATTCAATAGAGAACGAATTAAAATTACCAATACTTGGAAATAGGAGCCTTTTTCGTGCCGAGGAAAGGGGTGCCGACAGAAATCAGTATTATTTGTTGGAACGCGCGCAAATAAACCATCCTAAGATTTACAAAAAATATTCAGATATAGACGGATTAGCAATAGTTAAAATTCAAGAATCTAAAAGAAAGCTTGAACGAGCATTTTTCATAGTCAGCTCAGCACAGGATTATGTCGTAAAATCGCAAAACAAGATAAAAGAGAAAATGATTACAATGGAAAATCTTGATTCATCTGTAATTGAACAATTCGTTGTAGGAACATATTTTAATTTTAATTTTTTCTCATCGCCCTTGACACCTGAAACTGAATTCTTGGGTATTGAAAGAAGACTTCAGACTAATCTCAATGATCTAAATGGGCTGCCCGCAAGAGATCAATTGGAGTTTGAAACAGAGGTGAGACATATAGAAATAGGCCATACTCCTGCAAGCATTAGGGAGTCGATGCTTCAAAAAGTATTTGAACTCGGCGATAAATTTACTAATGCGGTACGAAAAGAATATCCACCCGGTCTAATTGGACCCTTTTCTCTACAGAGCATTATCACACCAGATTTGGAAATAATTGTTTATGACGTATCTCTTAGAGTTCCTGGAAATCCTATCATGGCTACAACCTCTCCATATACAAAATATTCCTATGGCCAAACATTTGGTATTGGCCGGAGGATTGCAATGGAGGTCAAGAAGGCGATAGCATCAAACAAACTATCTGCAATAGCTACTTGACTAATTAACTATTGCTCAATTGTTTCCTCAAATAGATTTTTCCTTACCTTTATGGGAACATCAAAAAATGCGGCTAAGGCTATAGAATCAGAAGCACGATAATTTCTTAAAGTGATTATTTCCTTGCGAGTCTTGAAATAAAGATTAGACCTCAATACAGGACCGTTTCTATATATTCTGACTTCTACTAAAAGTAAATCCTGCAATGCAGAAATTTCTTCAATAAGATTATAGATTGTAGGTATGGTGTTCTTATCGCCTTCTCTGAATCTTAAAATATGTCTAGCTACCTCCCCAGAAAATGCGCGAATCGGAAATTCTCTTCCATCGTCGGATTTTAATGTAAGTAACCCTTCTAGACCAAGTTTATCAACGAAACCAACAAAGCTTATGGAAGCTGTAACAAACCCTTCGCCTGTGAAAGTTTCGTCCATATTTTTTTTTAAACGTCGATAAATTTAGACTTTTTCCAATAGATGACAGAGATATCTGAATTAGCTTAATATAGATTGGACTGTTTTCCATAAATAACCTAACTTTTGGTTGTTGGCAATGTTGGAGAATCATGATTCGCTGAAAAATAGGGGCATACGTATTATTTGCATTGGCATCTTTTCATTAATTTTCTCTCTCTCAATCTATTCATTATTAAGTTCCAATCAATCTCAGTCAGACATTGCCAAATTGTATAACTTAGCGACAGCCGTCATCATTCTAATTATGGTTTCATTGATTGCAATTGGTTATGGGTCTTATCTGATCCTCCGGTCTGAAGCTTCAAGACCTGAGCCCAAAAAAAGTCATCTTGGATATGTATCTCGGATTTTGACCCAAAAGACCTATTGGAAAATATTTGTTGTTTCATCCATTGCCTATGGCATCTTTTTTGCATTCCTATCTCAGATTTTCATCTATCATAATGATGTTGAGGGTGTTACCGCACCTTCTCTGTATCTGACATTGTGTTGCAATTACCCTGGATATGTTCCCATGATCACAGCTGAAGTAACAGAGCTATTTTCAATTTTAATAGTTCCAATAAATTTAATACTTGCAATTATAGTCTCGATCTTAGTTGGTTTTAATCTTGCACTAAATGTGCATTTCTTGAGATTGTTTAGAAATCAATCTCAAAGAAGATTTCCAATTGCTTCAACTTTTGGAGTTTTCAGTGGTCTATTCATTGGTTGTCCTACTTGTGCAGGAAGCTTATTTACTGTGATTGTTGGCTTCGGCGCTAGCACTGTATTGTCGGCTTTAGCTCCTCTTCAGAGCTTGTTTATTGCAATAAGCATTCCAATTTTGGTTGTAATACCACTGTTGATAATACGCGAGATGAAGAAGAATGAAACCTGTGATATGATTGACAATTAGTCGGATTCTGCTATTTTTGGAACCTATAATCTCGTGGCATTATTACAGAATGTCCCGACAGATTATTATTCAAAAATAGTAAGACTGTTTGTTTGTTCCTTTAGAATTTTTTCAAATTTCAAAATATCAATGTCTATGAAAGGTCTCATTTTTGGTAATTGTGGTGGTTCTTTTACCTTGTCTAAAATTCCTCTTGAAACAAGCTCGGCCTTTAATTTTTCTCGCAATTCCGGATGACACAACTTGCTATGAAAAATACTTCCCCACCCTTGAGAGAACATCTCTTTTATGTGTAAATCCCCCTTCTCTTCATGGAAATGTGGATTACGTGTTTCAATTTGCATTACCTCTACTCCTTTCTCCATAGTATCCTTATGTTCTGGTGGAGTAATTCCGCCAAATTGCTCCAATAAATTAACTATTTCATAAGGTTCGATAGAAAAACCAGATGAGTAGGTTAATAATTCAGCTAATTGAACAGACATGCAATGTTCTCCAGAATTCCCCGTTCTAATGACTTCTGTTTCAAATCCAGTATAATACGATATCATTAAATTCAAAAATTGATTTGTCATCTCTGAAACTCTACCCAATTTGGAAAATCGTACTCCTGATTCTGAAATTTTCGGTTTGTAGATCCAAGACACACGCACCATAGTATAGGGCGTAGACGATAATGCAATTCCTGATGAGAATATTTTTGTGTATTCGTTAACTGCACCTGGAACATAATTATCTGAATCAACGAATCCAACGTATTTTTTTCCCATCATTTTCGAAAGCAACATGCCAATGAACATTCCCTCGCCTTTCCCATTACGTATTTTTCCTTCTGAATCAAAAAGATCCGGATAATCAACTGCTTCTAGCGCTTTTGCAAGACCCGGATCCTTCTGATGAATGATTACTGATTTTTTTTCAGTGAATCTATTAAATTGTTCAAATGCCTGTTTTTCCAATTTATATCTATCAATTGGTTCTCTAGGGCTGTTTGATACAATTATCGTCAAACAATCATGTGGAATACCACTCAATACTCCTTCTAAAAGCTTTAAACGTTCTCCTTTTATAGGAATCACAATTGCCATTTCGGCTTCTATCTTGGAAATTATTTCGTCATCAATTGAACGAATAACCTCAGATTCAGTTTTTGTGTTTTTGTTCTTGTGTCCAGAATCCAGTTCATACACACGTTGCACTCCATGTAGACTTACTGATCCAAATCTTTCTGTAAATCTCGGGACATCAAGTTTCATATCTTTAATTCAGTTATGCCATATTTATTGCAAGTGTATATAAATCAATAATTATTTTTATCTTACACCAAAATCATGCTTTTCAGTAGCAGGCATTCGTATTGCCTAGATCGTCTGAGAATCCAAAAGTAACGATCATCTTTGATGTAAAGTACCATTTATTCAATGTATAAAAGATGATTTCAATAGTGTATTACTTCTAAATGTTATAGAACCCATTCATGGGTGTTAATGTTTCAAAATGTCGAGAGACCATCCTCACATGTCATCGATGGAACTCACATGTAAATATAGAAATTGGTTATTCATTCTTCTTTTCGATTCAAACCTATTATTAAATGATACAGAATTGATACTAGGGTACCTTACACTGGTAAACTGAAATATTCATTAAAATTGGTTTTATCCAATTGGATTAATTAGATTAATTCTACAGTACAATGGTAATGCGCTATCATGATATATTGTAGGCCTATATTTCTACATACAATGTATCCTTCTCAATCGAAATCTTATGACTCTGTAATGGTTTTAATTTTTGTGGAAATGAGATTAAATTACCTGTTTTTATATCCCATCTTGCGCCATGCCAAGGACAAGTCAATTCATTATTATTTAATTCCCCTTCATGAAGGTCCGCTCCCGCGTGAGCGCAAACATTGTCCATTGCATAATAATTTCCATCCAATTTCGTTACTACTATTTCTTTCCCACCTGCTGTAATATGCATCAACTTTCCATCTTGAACTTCTGAAGTTTTACCAACAACAACCTTGGCCATAGAGATAAAAATATCTCCGTATTATTTTAACCTAAGTTTCTCAAAATTTGTGCAATTTAGATATCTTAATATACAATATTTCAACTTTTCAAAGGTAATCAAGAATGAGGGCCAGATGACAAATATTGAATATTCTGATCAGCTTGAATCGATTGCCAATAAGAATCTGACCTGGGTAGATATCCAAAAGCCTACTCGAAAAAAATTAAAATTACTGGAGGGAAAATATCCACTTCACGAATTAAATATTGAAGATTCTCTTTCAAAAATACAAATACCCAAAATTGACAAGTACCACGATCATATTTTCGTAATCTTGCATTTTCCGACCGTAGATAAAGATAAGAGTATCCCACGGTCGACTCAGCTCGCGATATTTGCAGGGCCCAACTATCTTATTACTGTACAGCAAGGAGAATTGAAACCCATACAGGAAATGTTCAATCTTTGTAAGGAAAATGAGAAACAAAGGGAGACATTTATGGGCTCATCCTCTGGTTACTTGCTGCACAGCATTATAGATTTAATGGTAGATGATTTGCTACATGTTTTGATGAAGCTTGAGGGAAATTTGGATGATATAGAAGATTTAGTTTTCGATGAGAAAGTCGCAGTAGCTCGAGATATTTCACTATTGAGAAGAGAGATAACAACCCTTAGAAGAGTAGTTGTTCCACTGAGGAGAATCATTTTGGAGTTAAGCAAAGAGATGCAAAGATTTTCTGAAGAAGATTTAACTGACTATTATGATGACGTAAAGGACCATGCTGAAAAGGTCCTTGAAGTTCTTGAAGAATCCAAAGAAACTGTAGAAATTTTTAAGGATACTGATTTCATGTTGAGTACTGAAAAATCAAACAAGATCTTGGCAACTCTTACGATTCTCTTTACCCTATCTATCCCTGCTACGGTAATCGGGGCTTATTATGGAATGAATGTTAATTTGCCTGGAGGTATTGTGACTGGTACTCCCGAATTTCTTGGACCTTTCACTTCATTCATAGTTTTACTAATAACCGCAATAGTACCCTCATTAGTAATGGTTTGGTACTTTAAGAGATTAGGATGGTTTGGATGGTAGTATGTTATTGATATGATTGTGCACTTACAACTACAGTTCGATTCAATCTCTACTTTCAACTAATGACTTCAAGTCAACATTGAAGAACGTTCGCAGGATGCCAATATATGATTCAACTGGGGGTGGAATCTCATCCTCACATGATACTTTCATATTCCAAGCGTTGATCCATATTATCATTGCATACAGGATATTGAGAAATCGCTTATACTGATCGGGTACAACCCCCAGGCTTTCCAAATACTTGTCGCCCAATATCCAAGACGCTGTAAAGTCAAGACACTTTTGACCATAGATGGCCTTAATCTGGCCTTCTATACTCTTAGCGTATTTAAACGGAGTTCGGGAAACAAAAAAGGGGAAATCTGTTTTATTAGGTATAACAAGGTCGGGGGGTGACCAGAGGGTAATAATTCTACTGCCCTTTTTTAATTCTGTAGAAAATTTCTGCATCATTTGTTTTATCATCTTTTCATCATGAAACCAAAAAAGGAACACATTCCCATTAGAGATATCCACACTCCTTATGTCGCCGATTATTACTCTAGCATTTCTTATTGAACGGGTTTTTTCCAAAAGACCCGCAACTGATTTTTTTCGTTTTTCCACACCTATTGCTTTCTTGACTTTATACTCAGTCGATGCAATGTAAACTGCATTACTATTCCCGCATCCGAGATCATAAAAAATATCTTTCTTGGACAGTCTCGCAAGTTTAAACATTCTCCTTATCACACCATCCGGCAAACTAACACTGTCACCTTTAACAACAGAAGTTGGCAGGGTAGAAATGAATTCATTAATATTCATTGTAAATCGTGTATCGGGTACAAGAATGCCCACTTATTATATAAAAATGGAACTGTGATAATAGTCCAATTAGTGTATCCTGAATAAGCATAATGTTTGATAAAGTTAATAATGGACATTGGGATATTCTTCTTTGTGAACTGTCATTACTGTGGGCATAACTACATAGCTCATCAACTCGAAGGGAATAAGAATAGACAATACTCTCTGTTTGATGGTGGTAGATGTCTGATAATGGGGTGCGGTTGCTCCAGTTATATCGATAAAATTGAAAAGATAGACGAAGAATTATTATGAACGGAGCTTTCTCAAATCTGAATACGCTGGAAATAGTTTCTACTGATTCACTGTACTGTGGTTTAGTAAATAGACCATGATTCACTAGTAGATGGATCAAAATGAATAACACCAAATTTTTGAATATACTGTTACCTTTCATATCTTTGAGTCTAATTTATTCGACCATGCTCATTGGTGTCTATGTTTCTTCTCTGAATAGGGGTGTGGCATGCCCTGATTGGCCCCTATGTCCAAACGGATTTGCGTTTCCTCCAGAGAAATTTTTCTACGAACATTTTCATAGACTTGTTGCAATAGTTGCTGCTATTTTTACTGGCGTCGCTTTGATTTTCATCAGAAAAAGCCTTTGGAAATTGAATAAACTGATTGTCATAATAGTTACCTCACTGATTATTGTCCAAATTATCATGGGCATCTTTGTCATTTCAAGTAAATTGAATTCTGTAATTGTTGCAGTACATCTCTCTACAGCAGTAACAATTTTTTCGCTTATTTTTGTACTGCTAAGGGAATCATATCTTGAAATCAAGAAAGGAAGAATATAGAATTAATGAATAGCAATGATTTCAGAAATTCAAAATAATGGTTGTATTGATGGGTAGTAATGGTATTCCATGATAAAATATATTTTTTTTGTTGGAAGAATACTAATAGACGAGGAAAATTTTTATTCATATATTGATTCTAGATTAATTTACCTATTAAATCAATTTGGGGCAAAAATTGATTATAGAAATTATTTTGCAATAAAGGACGATATCATAAAGAATAGAAAGTTGTCAAACGGCAGTGTCGAAGAGTTAGTGACTCAAATATGCATGGTCCTAATGCCTAAGGGATATGAAAAAATGATTTTGAGGTACATCCTACCTTCAATAGAATTTGCAAAGAAACACCTATTGTATCCTTATGATGACACAATGGCCACGATAGAAAAACTTGCCAAAAATTTTAGAATAGGGATAATTGGCAGTGAGAGCGAATATTCAAAAATTTTGAAAACCTACGGAATAGGCAGGTACATTAATTGTTGTGTCTTATCTTACAAAGAAAATAATGAACCCGACAGAGAAATCTTTGGTTTGATTTTAAATATGTTGGCTATTAAATCCCACGAAACTTTACTTGTTGGTGATAGACTTGACTTACATATTCATCTTGCAAATGCGTTGGGGACGATTTCAATTAGGTTTTATAAAACCATATTCAATTTACAGGAAGCTACGAACCAAAATGAAGTTCCAAAACTAACCATCAATAAACTTAACGAACTTGCCAACACCGACTATATGATGGACCAAATTTGAAAGACTAGCTTGAATCTAATGACCCTTTTCGGACTGTTCTTTTATGCTTTTGAATACCCTCATCATTTCACTTTTTTCTAGCCTATGGTTTGAAGTAAACATGGAATGAATTGTACCTCCTCCATCGCCAGGCTTCCTTGGGACTATATGCAAATGTACATGTGGTATCTCTTGTCCTGAATCTTTACCATTATGTATCGATAGTAACGTGCCTTGTACATTGGTTCCTTCTTCTATGAATGGTAGTATATTGTATGCCAATCTAAACAGATTGATAATCTCATCAAATTCAACATCTTGTAATTTTGCATAATGATTTTTAGTAATAACCAGAGTATGTCCTGCAGTCAGTGGAAATGCATCAAGAAAAGCAATTGCGTTTTCATTTTCGGCTATAATATTGACCTCAATTTTCCTTTGTCTAATCTTGCAAAATATACATTCGCCGTCGATTTTTGCATTCATGTTATTTATCAGTCCCTTCCACTAATAAAATATTACCACATCTGAAATAAATTTTTGATAAAAATATTCAAGCTGTATGATTGAAAAGCGATGTAATGTGCTTTGCTGCAACATATTTATTGATATTATTATTAATGGTAACCATAGGCCGTTCTTTGTCATTCACAAATCCAATAATCTGAGGATTGAAGTTATGTTTCTTCAGGTCTTCCAAAATTAGGGGGGCCAAATCCTCACTTGTTACTATCAAGTGACATCCATTAATCGCTGCTGTTGAATTTGAAACAAGGAATTCATCTGTCGCAAATCTTGCCAACTCCTCATGCTTTATTGGTACTTCATTAATAACCAAGTGGGCATTTGCCACTTTGGCTAAATTAATTAATGCCAAGATGCCGTCAGAACCAACAGGATAAACGCCAATAATATTACCATTTGTATCCACCTCTTTTCCAAATTCAGTACAGTATTTTGAAATTATCTTACCCAAGGAAAATCTGGGTTGAGTTAAAGATTTTATTATTTCATTCTTGATTGAGATATCAATTGGTTCATGCTTACTCAAAATGGAGTTGATTTCGCCAATCCGATTTATTGTGTAGATGCTCAGAGGAGTTAATGAACCGAACTTGTCTGTCAATATCAATACCATCCCTGATTGAATGAGATCATATCTTGTGGGTAATTCCTTTGTGGAATGGGCATAAGCTGTTGCCCCATAGAACAATTTTCCTAATTTAAGAGAACTATAGTCATCGAGTAACAAATTATACTTTGCCGCAAACTTATCACTGTTTGTTCTTATACTATCCAACAAACCTTCATCTGGCGCATCGTAAATTGGTAATATTTTAAAACCCGAAGTACATCCTAGTAAAAGTAGATTTTCGATGGCTGAGGCAAGGGCAATTGAAGTGTTTATCATAGAATCCGGTTCCTCATCGGGATCGATTAATTTACCCGATGATATATTGACTGCCGTATATCCCAACTTATTTCCTCTATGTGTGTCAATGTAATCAACAAGTCCAAATTGTGATTCAAATTGCGATGTAGTTGAAAGCACGACTCTCTTTAACTGATGTTTGGGAGGTTTTTTACCATAGAAATTGTCAAGTAATTGGGTCAGACTTTGTTCATCTTCTGCTACTTCATTGTGAATCCTCATTAGCGAAATAATTTTCTTGTTTTTCAAATCCTCAGAAATTGATTCGTTAACATTGTATATCCTGCGGGTTATATCGGGACTCTTTCCGCTATAGTGAAATGAATCAAACCACGACAGATCGCCCCAAGAATTATGTTTTATCTTTTTAAAAGATTTCTCTAGGGAAAAAAAATCAACTTCGTTAGAGCAATTTGATATCCAGCCGATTGGATCAAAGCCTAAATTCTGATATTTGAATATATTTTGCCAAAAATCATGAGTCAAAAACTAAAGCCCCCACACACCACTCATATACAACACTAATAATGAATCTTCCTAATGGATAAAACTCCTCAACTATATTTAAGTAGTCTGATAAAAAGAATAATAATTATAAGCCTAAAATTCTCAAATTACAAATAATGCAGATAAATCATGATAAAAAAAAGGTACATGATTCGTTATTAAACGAAATAGAAAACATTGAGGAGATGGAAACCAAATCTGCCCCTGAGATACTAAATTGGGGATTTGAGAAATTTGGAGATAAAATGGTGCTCGCTTCAAGCTTTGGAGCTGAAGACGTTGTATTGATTGATATGATGTGCAAAATCAATAGAAATCTTACTAGAGTATTTACGTTGGATACTGGTAGACTTAACCAGGAAACATATGATCTTATTGATAAAATTAGAAAAAAATATGACATTATTGTAGATGTATATTTTCCGAACGCAAGTGATATTGAAAAGATGGTCGCAAGCAAGGGAATGAATCTGATGTATCAAAGCATTGAAAATAGGAAACTTTGTTGCAACCTTAGAAAGATTGAACCGTTGAAAAGAGCACTTAAACAGTTCGATTGCTGGATTACAGGATTACGTCGACAACAAACCATGACTAGGAGTAAGATACTGAAGATTGAAGTTGACTCCTTGAACAATAACATTATTAAATTGAATCCGTTGGCCGACTGGACTAATGATGAAATATGGAAGCATATTCACGAAAATAAAATCCCGTATAATGAATTACACGATAAAGGTTATCCAAGCATTGGCTGTGAACCTTGCACTAGGGCTATTAAGGATGGTGAGGATCCTCGGGCTGGAAGGTGGTGGTGGGAAAATGATGCCCATAAGGAATGCGGTTTACACTGGAAAGAAGGTAAATAAATACTATTGTCAACTAATTTAATTTTACCACACGGTGGTAAATTAATCAATAAACAAACTAAAAGAAATCATGATGATCTAAAATCGTTCGAGGTGTCTCTCGATATTAGAACAGATGCTGAAAATATAGCTACAGGGGTTTTTAGTCCACTTGAAGGTTTCATGACTCAAGAAGATTTTCTAAACGTGCTTAACGAAGGACGATTGAGTAACGGTATTCCATGGACCATTCCCATCATTGTTGATACGAAAAAAGAAGTCGCCGAGCATATGAAGGATCTAGGTGATATTGTTCTTGGTTCAGATGGCCAAGAATTTGCTATACTTCACGTTGACGAAATCTATGCTTACAACAAGGATGATATTGCAACTGCAGTATATGGTACCAACGATGTTAACCATCCTGGTGTAAACAGACTCTCTAAAATGCATGAATTCCTAGTAGGCGGAAAAATGGAAGTTTTTCAAATGAAGGAACATGATAAGATCCAAAAGTTTAGGATGCATCCAACAGAAACTCGTGCAGAAATTGTCAAGAGAGGCTGGAAGACTGTGGTAGGTTTTCAAACAAGGAATGTGCCGCACGTTGCCCATGAAATGTTACAGAAGGCCGCTTTGAACATATACGATGGTTTGTTTGTCAATCCGTTAATTGGCAAAAAAAAGATAGGCGATTTTACAGATAGTTTGATAATAGATGCATATGAGTCATTAATCAGGAATTATTTTCCCAAAAATAGGGTATTGTTTTCAACAATCCATACATTGATGAGGTATGCGGGTCCACGTGAAGCTATTCACCACGCTATCATGCGGAAGAATTTTGGATGCACACACTTCATAGTAGGCAGGGATCATGCCGGTGTGGGCGACTATTATCAACCATTTGCAGCTCAAGAAATATTCAACGAATATCCTGATCTGGAAATTGAGCCAGTTGTCTTTCCATCATTTTATTTTTGCAAAACATGTATGTCCTATGCCAACGAAAAGACTTGTCCCCATGGTGCAGAGTCAAAAGAGGAGCTGAGTGGCACTATGATTCGAAAAATGGTAAATTCAGGTAAAGTACCAGAAAAGCATTTAATGCGTCCAGAAATTTCTGATTTAATTCTTAGATCAGAAAAACCATTTGTAGTTGATTAGGCTTGATTGGAACACTGAGAGTTGGATTAATTTTCGCGGTATTGTTGATAGTATACCCCACGTTTACAATCAATGCACAGAGTGTTGTTCACGATGTAATCAAAACAAAAAATTCAGAAAGATTTGATGTTGATTACAATGCATCCAATACTTTTCGAAGACAACCTGTGGTCTATCAATTTTCACAACCAATACAAACAAATTGGCAATTTACAATTCAAAACAACCTGTCCTATCTAGATAGCGCTGATGCAAAGAGTGTAATAAAGATCAAAGAGCCTGCGCCGAGCGAGAAATTCATAGAACTTGCCATGTTTAGTGAAAAAACTGGAAAATTCTGGGCAGCCATCAATACAAACGAATCGGGATATATCAAAGTATATGAGCGTGATCAGGACGGCTGGTCTAGGGATCAACCCATTTTTGTAGCGCATGCAAACAACCAGGGTCTAACCATAACAAATGGCAAGAGAATAATAATTGACAAGCTATCAATAGATGATTTTGTTGTTGGTTCGGTATCAATATATGGTAAAGATGAATTAACAAGTCCAGACAATTCAAACGCTGGTACTATTTCATTCGATATCATATTTGGTAATCCTGCGGAATCTCCACTATATTTCGTACCATTAATAACCATCATAGCTATTGGATTAATAGTACTTGTTTTGCTTATCAGAAAAAAACGGGATTAGTTATTAGTTTCGTAGTATTTGCATAGTTTTGTTAAGCGACAGACATTACATTTTGGTTTAATTGGCAAGCAAACGTTTTGACCAAAAACAACAAAGGTTTCATTCACTGCAATCCAATACTTTCTATTTATTGATTTTTGAAGGACAATTTCAGTCTCTTCCGGTTTTTTGGTATTAACTATCCCAATTCTATTGGAAATTCTATGCACATGAACGTCCACTGGAATCGCTGGTTTTCTAAACCCGTATACCAGTACACAATTTGCAGTTTTTCTTCCTACACCTGGGAATGAAAGGAGATCTTCTAGATTGGGAGGGACCTTGCTATTGTATTTATCCACTAATATTTTTGACACCTCCTTTATTCTAGCTGCCTTTACATTATAGAAGCCTATTTTCTGAATCAATTCCTTTATTTCCTTCAAATTTGCTCTCGATAACTCCTCGGGATTCTTGAATTTGGAAAAGAGCATTTTAATTACGTTTGTGGTAGTTTCATCTCTAGTACGAGCCGACAATATAGTTCCTATCAATATTTTATAGGGATCCCCATCTTCTTGAGTCTGCAAGTTTTTCAATGCAGTGGCTCTGACGAGATTGTTATTGCGTAGAGTACTTTGCATTAACGAAATTATCTTTCCAAATTTTAAAGTCATGTTCCTAACTAATTAGTATTAAGAATATGAATAACGTTACAAAAATGTTTTTGGAATGAAATGATTATTCCTTCTTTTGTTTTACTCTGGCTCTACCAGTCTTTCGTGGTGCGATGTTACCTACTTTTCTACCTGGAGGAGTTGTTCTGCCCACTGATGATTGACGACCTACGTGTTGATGTCTTCCACCGCCGTGTGGGTGGTAAACAGCAGCTTGTGCTATACCTCTTACCTTTGGATATAATTTGCCATGAGCAGTCATGTATTTTTGCTTGTTTCCAGCTTTAAGGAATGGCTTTTCTTTTCTTCCGGCGCCAGAAATAACTCCAATCATTGCCTTGCATCTTGGGTTTAATGTTGTAAATTTCCCCGAGGGTAACTTTATAGACACACCTTGAGAAGTATGAGAAAAAACAATAGCTGACGATCCAGCAGATTTGACAAGTTTTCCTCCATCGCCAATGTTCTTTTCCAGATTACAAATAAGGGTGCCGTCAGGAATAGATTCTAGTGGTAAAATATTGTTAGGTTTGAATTCAACATTGTCTCCAATTTGAATTTTTCCTCCTACTTCCAAACCATCAGGGGCGGGCACATAGCTAATTTCTTTATCAAATTCAACTTTGGCTAATGGGGCATCTCTCCCTCGTTCATGAACAATGTCAACTATAGAACCAACTTTTTGTTCGGATGATTGTAAATTCGGATATTTGGCAGGCACAATTTTTCCTGTTTTTATGGCCTGAAACTGTTTGCCTCCTCTTCCCCTTCTACGTACTAATGTTCTTTTACCCAAAACAGTCCAATCAAATAGGGAATATCATCAAGATTTGAATCTTTTGGTATGCGGTAGATTGAGATAGGCAAATTAAAGATGAACCTGTTTCAATTCGTTTCTTGTACTCTAAGGATCGTGAAGTGAAACAATTTTCGGTTTAACATAGTACTAACATACCTTATTTTTTCCGATGTTTTACTAGAGAAGATTTTTGAAGAGTAATCCTCGACAAAGGTATAAAGATAGGCACGATAGTACTTGATATCGTGAGTCAAAACACTCTCTCGCTGAAGGTTCTCGAAGCATATACTCGAGACGTAGGTCGTGGAGTGGCTAGAATCGATTATGATTCAATGGACTCTTTGACTGCATCTACGGGCGACGTTATAGAAATTCGAGGAAAAAGAAGAACTGTCGCAAAATGTCTACCACTTTATCCCTCTGATGAAGGTAAAGGAATCGTAAGAGTAGATGGGCTTGTGCGAAATAACTCTGGTGTTGCCATTGGAGACACAGTCATTGTAAAGAAAATTAAAGCTGTTCCTGCAGAAAAGGTAATTGTTGCACCGCTAGAAGCAATTCCACCAATCGATGAACGTTACCTTGCCGATGCATTGGAAAGTGTACCATTAATCAAAGGAGACAATGTCATGGTCCCTTATTTTGGCGGTAGACTTACTTTTCAAGTAATAGGGGTAACTCCGGCATCAGATGCGGTATTGGTAACTCAGAAAACCATATTCCATATTGCAGAGAAAGGTGAAACGCTTAGAGGAGTTCCTCAAGTTACTTACGAAGATATTGGCGGTCTCAAAGAAGAGATCCAAAAAGTCAGAGAAATGATAGAGCTGCCGTTGAGGCATCCTGAAATCTTTGAGAAATTAGGTATCGAGGCACCAAAAGGTGTGTTACTATATGGACCTCCAGGAACCGGTAAGACTCTACTTGCGAAAGCAGTTGCCAACGAGAGTAATGCTCATTTTATTAGTATTTCTGGCCCCGAGATTATGAGTAAATTTTATGGAGAGTCTGAGGCACGATTAAGAGAAATTTTCAAAGAGGCCAAAGAAAAGGCACCTTCTATCATATTTATTGACGAAATAGATTCAATCGCTCCAAAAAGAGAAGAAGTTACCGGTGAGGTTGAAAGGAGAGTTGTTTCTCAATTATTATCACTAATGGATGGACTTGAAGCAAGAGGTAAGGTTATTGTCATTGCAGCGACAAACCGTCCAAATGCAATAGACCCAGCCCTGAGAAGACCAGGAAGATTTGACAGAGAAATTGAGATAAAAGTACCAGATAAACGCGGAAGATTGGAAATATTACAAATTCACACAAGAAATATGCCTCTAGATACTGACGTAGAACAGGATAGAATAGCTGCAGTAACGCATGGCTTTGTAGGTGCTGATTTGGAATATCTCTGTAAGGAAGCAGCCATGAAATGCCTTAGAAGATTACTTCCTGAGTTAAATCTGGAAGATGAGAAATTATCGCCTGAAGTTTTGAATAAACTTATAGTTACTAGAGCCGATTTTGACAATGCAGTAAAAGAAGTTACTCCTTCCGCAATGAGAGAGGTTTACCTGGAATCACCAGATGTGCCATGGTCTTCCATAGGTGGGTTAGAAGATATTAAGCGTGAGTTACAGGAAGCCGTAGAATGGCCATTAAGATTTCCCGATCTTTATACAAAGCTTGGACATGCTATGCCAAAGGGCTTGTTGTTACATGGCTTATCCGGAACTGGTAAAACATTACTGGCAAAAGCTGTCGCAACCGAATCCGAAGCCAACTTTATCAGCGTAAGAGGACCCGAATTGCTTAGCAAGTGGGTAGGGGAATCTGAAAGAGGTATTAGAGAGATCTTTAGAAGAGCAAGACAGGCAGCTCCATGTGTTGTATTCTTTGATGAAATAGATTCAATAGCTCCAGTTAGAGGAATGGGTGGAGACAGTATGGTTACAGAAAGAGTAGTTTCGCAATTGCTTACGGAACTGGATGGTATTCAATCGCTTTCAGGAGTGGTAGTATTAGCTGCAACCAATAGGGCAGATATTATTGATACAGCCTTGTTAAGACCAGGAAGATTTGACAAAATTTTGTTAGTTCCATTACCGGATAAATCCGCAAGGCAAAAAATATTGGAAATACACAGTAAGGACAAACCGCTTGGTTCAGATGTTGACCTGACGAGAATAGCTGAAATGACTGATGGATTCAGTGGCGCTGACACCAGTTCTGTTATTAATACTGCTGTTTCCTTGGTATTACATGAATACCTTGCGAAGTATCCTACACCTGAGGAAGCAGCAAGACACGCATCAGAAGCTCATGTAATGATGAGACATATTGAAGAGGGTGTAAAAAAGATTAAAGCCCAAAGAGAAGGCAAACCTGGAGAAAAAGTCTCCGTTCAATACTACAGATAGTACCCGTTACTATTTTTTCATTTTTTAGGATTCGACTGATGATAAAAGATACTACTAATCATGGCTGTATAGTTTTTCTCTGACGACCTCGTACGCCTTGGCAGCGTCATCCATACCCAGAATCAAAACTATTTCATTTTGCGTAAAAAAGGCATTATACAAAGGAATACGATTGTTGTGTAGTATGGAGAGAACAATTGACAGAACTTCATAAGTATTTTCCTTCTCCGACTGAACGGTAATTGTAATTTTTGAGAGTCCATCCTTAATTTCGCCCGGAACACCTTTTGGAGATGATTTGAACATGCTCCGAATTTCATCTATGTCTTCGGCAAAGATCCGGAATTGCTTGTTCGTCTTGAACATATTGTATCCCCCGCCTAATTCGAATATTTCATCTAGCACTTGATAAGTATCATCACTTTCCTGAAAATCAATATCTATGATGCTTCCTGTTAGAGTCATCCTGACTCCATCAAGAATTGGATGAACTTCATAATTATTATCCTCCAGAGAATCCGCGAATCTTTTTATCGCTACAACAAGCGTATTAATATTTACTTCAGATTTTGTCAGCTTCTCTACCTCAGGTTTGATTTTTTGTGCCAATGCCGTATAGTTTGCTATACCTGTGCTTAGAGCCTGAAAGAATAACGTATTAGAGCCAATAACCTGTCTCACTGCATGTGGTACAGAAAATGCTTGAGAATACATATCTTTTATATACCATATAAAAGTAATAAACCTTTCTTGTATGTCTAAAAAGCTACTATATGTACTGGAATTTACAAAATGTTAGAATTTTTACTAGGCATGTTGTATTATAAATTTAACCTAACTTGTTCTAATAGAATTGACAATGACTTTTTTTAACTAAATTGAATGGAATGTTCGCATTGACAAAGCGTGAATTCATTATAGATAATGGAACTGAAAAAATTCAGGAGTTAGGCCACCTCCACAAGAACGTTGCAGTCAAATATCTAATGAAGAGGCGAAGATCAGTTTTGATGACAAAAAATCTAGAAAAAGTAGAAAGTCTTTTTTCTAAACTTCCTAGAAAAATCAGGATAATAGGGAAACAGGTAACTCATAGTTACGAAGTGAACTGGGAGAGACAAGGGGTAACAGAATTTGAGGGATCTAGATTTGTGTTTACTTTAAAGTCGTTAGACAATTAAATCAAACGCCAATGGTATGCTCAGATGATTATTTTTTCATTATTGTTCCTCATATCTCTGCTTAGACCCATGGAACTTAGAATTCGCCAACAAATAGCGTCCTACTTTCGTTAACGGGAATGCTCGCTTAACTTTTCGTTAGGATGGCTGAAAGAACTTGCAATTCAATTATCTAAAAAATCCTAATGAAATCTTGACTACGATATAATCCCGCTTGTCGATATCATATTAATTTTCACGCATAATGCGGAGCCATGATGTTAGAAGAGTATTTATAATATGTAATTATCAAATAATTAAATTCATACATTCTGAAATTGGTGATGACATTTGAAATATCCGATAAGAAATATTGTATTAGAAAAAATTAAGGAAGTGGGCAACTTGTCGGATAATGAACTCTTAAACAATTTGGAAAAAGACGGAGTACAAATAACCGTGGCTGATTTGAACAAAACGTTACTTGATTTGGAAATTTTTGGATTGGTGAGAGTAAGCTGGTTAACAAAGGACAAAAGAAGAATAGAACTAGTTACATCCTAAATTTCTTCATTGCTGTTTGAGAGGGTAGTCTTCGAAATTGAATCCCATCTTATATGATTCTCACATACACCTTACTGATGCTGAGTATGACAGTTATTTGCCGTCAATTCTTGCAACTCTAAAAGGAATGCGAATAAAGGCATGTTCAGTAACAGTCGACTGTGCCACTTCTTCAAAGGCACTAAGACTTTTTGGGGACAAAGATGTTAATAAAATTGTATATAATTTTGTGGGAATACATCCGCAACATGCAAATGAAGACATCTCACTGTTTGAAGAGATGGTATCTTCCAACATCAAGAGTATTGATGGGATAGGTGAAATTGGTCTTGATCCGACTTATTACGATAAGGATAGAAATACCGATACCTTGCAGGACCTTGTTTTCAACAAGATGTTAACTCTTGCAGAAACGTATGATAGGCCAGTTTCAATACATTCTAGGCAGTCACTTGATAATATTCTAAATCTTTTATCAACATATAATCTGAAGAAAGTATGTCTTCATTGGTTTGATGGTTCTCCACAACAACTAGAAAGATCTCTAGGGATGGGGCTGCATGTTTCCTACGGGCCTTCGCTAGTTTATTCAAAGAAAAAGCAAGCACTACTGAAGTTGACAGATGAAGGAAAAATATTAATTGAAACCGACGGACCAGTAAGATATCCCTCGTGTTTCAAAAATATTATTACACTTCCAACATCAACATTAATGAGTGTAATAAGAAGCATGTCTGATATTTTTTGCATGCCCCCTAAAGATACAGCAGATAAACTTGAAGAGAATTCCATTTTATTCTTTGATTAGAATAGGAATTTGGTTTCTTTAATAGGGAAGGTATAAAATAGCCTATATGAGTAAAGTCAGATATTGAATAGAGTTAAAAGACTTTCAACGGAGCTCTTAAATCGATATCCAGATAAATTTAATGTTGATTTTCAACAAAATAAAAAAAAAATCGATGAGATTGCAAAGGTCAGGTCAAAAGAACTACGTAACCAAATAGCCGGATATATTGCCTCATATATCAATAAACAAACAAGAGAACAAAATAAGAAAATTGAACAAGACGTCGATGAAGAGTAAAATAAATTTCTCGGCGGGAAATTGATAACTTTAAAGCTGCTGGGTTCTATAAAGAAGTATTGTGGCAAAGAGAGTATTATTGTTCATGAAAAGGAGATTGTGCTATCAAATATCTATTCTATACTTTATCAGAACATGTCTAATTCTAGACATATTGATACAGAAAACCTCCTAATTTTGATTAATGGTGTAGATTTATCAATATCCGAAAATGGTAAAAAAATTAAATCTGGCGATATCGTAACTATTGCAAACCTAGTTCACGGCGGTTAGGGAAATCAATAAAACCTGAAAATGGAATGAAAGAAAAAATCATTACAATTAGTAGCGTTCCACTATATAAAATAGATTCAGTTTATGTGGCAATAATCAGCACCGATACCTTAAATATTACTGATATAGGAAACACTATAGAACCATTTAGAAAGATGTTTCCAGATGTTATGATTCAAGGTATTAATCCAAAATTCATATTTGGAATAGACCACATATTTGAGGTAATTCAGATAGTTTTAGAATCAAATAGTAGAAAAATCAATATCGCAAAGAGGTTCGAAATGGAGGTTTTATTGAGACTAATTTGCAGTAATCAAGTTGATAAGGCAATTGACATCGGAGGCATAAAAAATAACTGTTCAGGTTGTTTCGTTTTACTTTCTGAAAATAAGCGATTGATGGCAGATTCTATAAAATATTTGAGGAAAGCGTTTGTAATACAAAATCTCTCTTTATTGAATGCGACAACAGATAAGATTAGCTACATTTGCAATAAAATGGGGTTTAGGCGTGGCAATTATAGCAAAACGGAATTTTTGAAAATTCTAACCGAAAAAGCCGTACTAGTTTCTCAATAAGGGTTCAGTTATACCGAAATAGCTCAAAAGCAACTATTTTTTAAATATTAAGTTATTAATCCGAACCAGCTTGTATCTTTCAAAATTCTAAAATAAAAAAAATATAGTTAATTTTCGCAATGAATGGAAAGGAGAAATGGGTGCAAAGTCAGATAAGCCTGATATAGGAATATCGCAAATTGACAGAAAAATACTAAAAATTTTGCTAGCTCCTAATGGTCAAAAGACTACTAAAAGTATATCTACAAAATTAGGAATTCCTGTTACTACTGTTAGGCGAAGACGCAAGCGATTAGAAGGTAAGTTTTTGAAAATGCAATATGTGCTGGATATTGAAAAATTTGGATGGAGGCGAATTGATTTTTTTATTTCGATAAGAAACGGGATGGTGAATGCTGTTGCCAATAAGCTAATGGATTTTGAAGATGTCACTTACGTCGGCAAGAGTATAGGGGAGCATACCATTGACCTAAGAGTAGAAACAATTGTAAAAGATAATGCAATATTGCTTGACCTTCTGGAGGAAATTAAAGGCATGGATGGTGTCAAGGATGTAGTATGGAGCGAAATTGTTAGTGTTGTAGGAAGGAAGATATCAATACCGGTTTCCATTATTGACAAAATATGATTATCGTTATTTTTGAGTGACTGGCGGGAGGACTCGTGCTAGCAGATGATGAAAAAAGGAGTACTGACCCCACCAGTTTATGAACGTAGAGTATTTGTTATTGGATTCACATAATTTTATTACTATCAACTGAATGAACACCTTCATACATATACATTTTCAAGTATCAATAATTTTTTTATTTTGTATTGACTCTGTAATATTTGATGCTATGAGGATATTTTTTCTTTTACCGAGCTAAATATTTGGTTTGGTCTAAGAATCGATATACCGGCATCCATTTTTACTATTTGGATGAGGATTATCCAATTTGGATTATCCAAATTTACTTTCATTTTCAATTTGCTTGTAACGGTAGAAATGATTTCATTAGAATGCAATCTTGAATGTCTTTTTTCTATCAGTACTCTATACGTCTCCAGCGCATCAATTTTTCTACCGAGTTGATTGACAATATCATGAATCTCGGTTACTTCTGCTTTACAATTCATTTCAAGTGGTATAATTCTTAGAACATATCTAAATTTCCAAGGCTCCTTTCTGACCATTTCTTTGCATTCTTCCACAAATTGAAAGGGATCTAGACTGGTATCGACTAGAATGATCCCCGAAACAGACGAAACCTCAATCGATGGGTCCTTATCACCTATAACCTCTAAAAGTTCCAATATTTCATCAAAGGCATCATCTTCTCTATTTCTAAACGTTGTTACTAGCAAATTAAAATTCATGATATGTTCACTAACTGACGAGTCTTCACTCTTACGGTATCTATTTATTCGATAATAACTATTTCGAATTCTTTCTTTTATCAAATGTGATTTAGGAAAATATTGTCTTTTCATTAAAGGAATCCAATGTTTTTAATATGCAATATCATATCGTAAGATTATGAGTCAAATCAATATAGTTAAAAACAAACCAGCTTTATTGATTGACGTCATAATCGATAATCAGTCAAATAAAGTATTGGTAGTAAGCGATTTGCATATGGGCAGGACAGATTGGTCACAAAATAATGACATCGCATTTGATTGGTATCACATCACAACAGAAATTGAGACTGAGCTGCGGGATATTGTTGTTTCAAACAAAGTAGATTCTATGGTTTTACTTGGTGATATTAAAAACAATATCTATAAAGTAGTAAGGGATGATTGGAATTTAATTCCAAAATTTTTACATTCATTGTCCACATTCTGCCAAGTATATTTAATCCCTGGAAATCATGACTCAAAGATAGGATTGGTAACGCCGGAGAATATCCATCTAATGGGAGTTAAAGGTATGGTACTAGGTGACATTCTCCTGACACACGGACATACGTTTCCCTCTGAGCTCAGATCAAATATTAATAAAATTATTATGGGACACTTACATCCTACATTTTTCAGAGAAAACAGTGTTTTGAATGGACAAAAGATTTGGATTTTTCTGAAGGTAAAAAAGGAATCTATTTTCCCGAGTACAAAAGGATCACTAGAACTAGTAATGTTACCGTCATATAATAAATATGTTTATGGGAGCTACAGAGTGAGAAACAAGAGAACAAATTCACCAATTTTAAAAAAGATACTAAGAAAGGAGATTATCGAAAAGTGCTTAATAGTGTCAATAGATGGTACCATTCTAGGTAATGAAAATCTACTAGGAGAAGTCTTTAACTCCTCGCTCTAGTCAATATGATATTTGGATAATGGGTTTATTGATGGTTTATTCTTATTTCGCCACTCTAAACAGTGTATGAATGAAATGGCTGATTCAACGGTGGTAAGAACAGGTACTCCCATTTCTACAGCCTTTCTTCTAATTTGATATTCATCGTCTAGCATTCCTACGTACTTTTCAATGGTAGAAGTAGATGGAATGTTAATTATAAAATCTATTTTCTTGTCATAAAGGAGATCTGCAATATTTGGTTTTCTTACCGGTTCACTAATTTTGTGAACTTCTTGCACATTTGTAGTAATATTGTTCTTGATAAATTCAGCAGTGTGTTCTGTTGCAAGTAAATTAAATTTCATAGAGTTTATGAGTGAAATTAAAGAAAGCATTTTTTCTTTATTTTTTTGACCTCCTATGGTTATTAGGGCCGATCCTGAAAGTGGTAAATTGTATCCTGCTGCTTCATAAGCCTTTGACAAGGCATCATAGAAACTATTACCATGACAAGCAACTTCTCCTGTTGATTGCATTTCGACTCCCAATACAATGTCTGACCCTTCTAATTGCATAAAAGAAAACTGGGGTACTTTTATTCCAAAACCGCTTATTTTTAGCCAGGGTTCATTAAGGCCATCCGGCAAGTTCCCGTCAATTATGGCTTTGGATGCTAGCGAAATTAAATTAATCCCAACTATCTTTGAAACAAATGGCGTAGTTCTAGAGGCTCTGACATTTGCCTCAATAACATATACCTCATCATCCTTGACCAAGTATTGGATATTGAGCGGACCCTTCACTTCTAATTTTGTTGCAATCATGTTAGAGTAATCCACAATAGTATTCATTGTTTGTCTGTTCAACCTCCATGGAGGTATGCACATCATTGCGTCTCCAGAGTGGATTCCTGCGTTATCAATGTGCTCAATTAAGGCTCCTATTATGACATCCTTTCCATTACACACCGCATCTACTTCTACTTCAGACGAATCCTGAAAGAATTTACTAATCACAATAGGGTACTCTGGACTTACTTGTGCCGCTTCATTGATGTATCGCTCTAATTGTTCATCATTCCAAATTACTTTCATGGCTGCACCACTTAACACATATGATGGCCTTACTAAGACAGGGAATCCTACATTTTGAGAAAATATTTTTGCTCCATCCAAGTCTGTGAATTTATTCCAAGGAGGTTGTTTTATATTCAATGAATCGAGCAATCTACTAAATTTTTCCCTATCTTCTGCCATGTCAGTATGTGTACTATCGGTACCAATAATCGGAATATTTAGAAGTCCTAATTTAGGTACAAGGTTATTTGCAGTCTGTCCTCCCACACAAGTGACTATTCCCTTAGGGTGCTCCTTTTCATATATATCTAGAATGCGTTCTAAAGATAGTTCCTCGAAATAGAGTCTATCTGAGATATCATAATCGGTTGAAACTGTTTCTGGGTTACAATTAATAACTGAAACTGATTTGATACCATTCTTTTTTAGGCCCCACACCATGTTAACCGTACCCCAATCAAATTCTACACTACTTCCTATTCTATACGGCCCTGCTCCAAGCACCATAACCGAATTTGTTTCTTTCCTATAAACAATATCATCTTTATCTCCCCCATACGTCAGATAAAGATAATTTGTCTTTGCAGGCCATTCTGCTGCTAATGTATCAACTTGCTTTACTACAGGATTAATGCCAAGTTTTTGCCTTAACTTTCTGGCACTTATTTCCTTTATACCTAAGCACTGACCTATTTGTGAATCTGAAAATCCATACCTTTTTGCATCTCGCAACATACCTTCAGAAATATCAGATACATCGACATTGTGTAGTTTATCAAACATTTCCACAATATTTTTGATTTTTATCAGAAACCATGAATCAATTATAGAAAGTTTGTTTATTCTGGATATGGGAATTCCCAGTCGGATGGCCTTTACCACATCAAATAATATTTCATCACTTGGATACAACAATTTTTGTTCGACTAGTTCTAATTCTTCCTTCAAATCCTGTTCATTTCCAACAAGACCCATCCTTCCCGTATCAGTCATTCGGATCGCTTTTTGAAGTATTTCTTCAAATGTTCTACCGATTGCCATGACTTCACCAACTGATTTCATACTTGTGCCAATCCTTCTGTTGACCAATTCAAATTTTTTAAAGTCCCACCTTGGCATTTTTAGAACTACATAATCTAAGGAGGGTTCAAAACAAGCTGTTGTCGCCTTGGTTATACTATTCACAAGTTCTGTAAGTGAGTAACCAAGTCCCATTTTTGCAGCCATATACGCCAATGGGTATCCAGTTGCTTTGCTGGCCAGCGCCGATGACCTTGAAAGTCTTGCGTTTATTTCTATTGCACAATATGACTCACTTAACGGATCTAAACCAAATTGAATATTACATTCGCCAACAATACCGCAGTATTCTACTGCTCTAATTGCAGCAGATCGTAATCTATGATATTCTTCATTATTGATCGTTTGCGACGGGGCGATAACTATATTATCTCCTGTATGAACTCTCATACCCAGAACGTTTTCCATGTTGCAAATCGCAATACTGTTACCAGTATAATCTCTCATCATTTCATATTCAATCTGTTTCCAAGTTCCAATGTATTTTTCAATCAGAACCTGATTTACTATACTTAATGAAAGTCCTCGTTGAACAATCTCTTGAAGTTCATACTCATTATGTGCTACTCCTCCTCCCTTTCCACCAAGAGTGTATGCAACTCTGATTATTACCGGATAACCAATTCTTTGTGCGACATCTAATGCTTCTTTTATATTGTATGCAGGTGAACTTTCAAGTACCGGAACGTTACTATTGATCATGGCTGTCTTAAATTGTTGTCGATCTTCAGTAATCTTTATGCTATTTATGGGAGTGCCCAATACTTGAATTTTATACTTTTCTAAAATACCTTCATCGTGTAGCGACACTCCACAATTTAATGCGGTTTGTCCACCAAAACCTAACATAATTGAATCAGGGAGTTCTTTCTCTATTATTTGGCTTATGTAATATCCGTTTACTGGTAACAAATACACTTTATTTGCGAATCTAGTGTCTGTTTGGATAGTTGCAATATTGGGATTTACCAATACGGTCTTAATTCCTTCTTCGGATAAAGCTTTGAGACATTGTGAACCGGAATAGTCGAATTGACGGTCAGAATATCTGACTTTCGCCCGCTTCTCCGATTTTTATTGCTCCGCTTCCTAATACTATTGTTTTCTTTATGGTTTCATTTTTTGGAAAATTTTCCCACCTCCATTCATTCTATCGATTTTAATTGACTTTTCATCCGGTTTATCTTGTTCAACAAGATGTTTAAATTCTTCGAAAACATACATGCAGTCATAAGGACCAGGAGATGCTTCTGGATGAAATTGTACCGCAATTATGGGTTTTGACTCATGCTTGATACCTTCAATGGTATTGTCATCAGAGTTAATATACCAAGCTTTAAATCCAGTTTTATTAAGTGTGTTTGCTTTTACCCCGTATCCGTGATTCTGGCTGGTGATAAAGGTTTGATTGGTATTCAGGTCTGTACATCCTTTGTTCTGACCTCTATGTCCGAATTTTAATTTGTATGTGTCGCCACCGGCAGCAAGAGCTATGATTTGGTTACCTAGACATATTCCTAGCATTGGTAATGTTGATTCAAACAGTTTAACAACAGTTTCAATGGTGCTATTGCACATTTTTGGATCTCCGGGACCGTTACTTATTATAACACCCTTTGGATTGTATGAAATAATCTTGCTGAATGATGTATCCCATGGAACTTGAATAACCCTATAACCCATACTCAAGATATTGCGAATAATACTATATTTCGTACCTGTATCGATAAGAACAATAGGTTCCAACGCTCGGTCACCATATTCTACTGTTTTGTCAATGGATACTTGAGACATAAAGTTAAACCCGTCATATTTGGTCTTTTTAATAGTACTCAACAATTCTTTAGGGTTTATTTCGTTTTTTGAAACAGACAATGCACCATTCATTACTCCCTTTATTCGAATTTTCTTTGTCAAATCACGTGTATCGATTCCACTAATACCTGGTATTTTTTCATCATATAGCCACTGATCTAAAGTCTTATGACATTCCCTGTGATTTGCGACACTAGATATCTCATGAACTATCAATCCAGAAACTTGAATGCTATCAGATTCAAAATACTTTGGTAATCCATAGCTGTCTTTAATAGAGTTGCTCGGAACTCCATAGTTTCCAATGAGTGGATAAGTCAAACAAAGAATTTGTCCTCTATATGATGGATCAGTCAAAGTCTCAGTATAACCCACCATGCCCGTGTTAAAAACGAATTCTCCGCCTACTGTCGTTGGATAGCCAAAACCTATACCTCGATACATTGACCCGTCTTCTAAAACTATCATCGCATTAAGGCCTATGTGATTAGCATGAATTGTAGGAATTTTGACCCTCATAAAGTTGTAAAATATCGAGATTTAAATTTTCCTAAGTTGAATATTGTTTGTAATATATATCCAAAATTTGATTAGGATTTTTATCGGGGCTGGATAGGCGAAAAGTTATGGACACGTTAAATGAATTCGTTTTGCTTATTTTAGCCAATCGATAGGAATGTCTTGATACAATCCATTTGGCAGGATTCTTCTTATAGAAATAGGTAGAACTTTCAAATTCAGTTCTTCTACTGCAATTGAAATAGTATCGTTGAATTTTTTTGAAGAATCAACTAATATCGGTGCACCTAGCGACAGCTGTAATGATCTTGAGCCTATTATTCTGGCGCGTTCAAATCGAGTCAATGTTGGGGGGCCTATCAAGACCTGACTATCTTGAGGAGCTATTTCTCTTGATTCAAAATCCATTTCTGGATAAACTACTACTTCGTCTTTTGGCCTGCCGCTGTTTGATTCTTCGACAGTTTCTAATTTCTCAATTTTGGTTTTTTTAGATTTCTTTTCTTTTTCTTGAGGATTCTTCCTTTTTATTTCTGCAGCTTTCTTTACTTTAGACTGTTTTTTCACTTTGACAGGTTTTTTTTCCTTATTTTTTTCAGAGCTAGAACGTCTTAAAACCAAGAATAAAAGCAAAAAAAGTGAATATATAATTAAATGTTGCTAATAAATCAACAAATTAATAGTAATGCAGAATTTAGTTTACAAATACATATGTCCTGGAGCAATCCAAACTCCGTCTCAAGGATTCAAGTGGTGCTAGAGTCTAGAGAAAAAGGGAAAATAATGCTAGAACTTGTCCGCCATATATCCCCTATCACATTCTCAAAGATCATTAAGGCAATGCCAATTTCAGGAAGACTGCATTTTTTAGACCACAAATTAGGATATGTAGAATCGGGATTAACTGTAGGGGC
This sequence comes from Nitrososphaeraceae archaeon, assembly GCA_025923455.1. Classification (GTDB taxonomy): domain Archaea; phylum Thermoproteota; class Nitrososphaeria; order Nitrososphaerales; family Nitrososphaeraceae; genus TA-21. The sequence continues at coordinate 44,178 of JAICFW010000105.1, forward strand.
AGAAAAACAGAAATCAACATTTCAGAGAGGGGATCTGGGATTCATGATTTCAAATGGTTCTATTTGTATCGTCTTGCAAGATACAAAAGGGTTAAGTATGAACCACATAGGTCACTGTATCGATGATCCATTATTGTTAGAATCAATGGAATCAGGAGAAATCATATTTATAAAGCTGGCATCTGGATGACTAGTATTCTGGTGAGTTGCATATCATCAATATTCCCATCGCTTAAATGTCACTTATTTGAACCAAGTCAAAAAATGATTTGGACAATCGTTGGGAAGCATCATGAATATTGGATTGATTTGGATTTAGAGTATTGTTCGTGCAATGATTATTATTTTAGAACACTTTCAGGTCAGGGTTTATGCTATCATTTAGGTTTCGCTAAAGAAAAAATAAATTCAAAGGTAGATACTATTCACTTTTCTGATTCAGAATATTGTGATTTTGTAAAATCAATAATCAATGATAATTACCTCATGATTCTAAATGAAACAGGAGAATTAATTTGATTAGTTTAGTTTTGTCGAATTCATATTTAATGATTTGAAATGAAGCATTATGATACGATCTTGATTGTAGGTTCTGGAGGGAGAGAACATTCCATTGGATGGAAACTGCTACAAGATACAACAAAAAAAATATTTTTTGCTCCAGGAAATGGAGGGACACAAAATAATATCGAAATAGATTCTAGTGATTTAATGAAACTATGTGAATTTGCAAAACAGAACAATTCTTTTACTATAGTGGGGCCTGAAAAGCCACTTTCGCTGGGCATTGTTGATTTTTTCGAAAAGAATCAATTGCCCATATTTGGACCCAATAAAAGCGCATCCCGATTAGAATCAAGCAAAGTGTTCTCAAAACTCTTCATGCGTGAGATGGGAATTCAAACTGCTTCTTTTTCAATATTTTCAGACGCAAGTTCTGCAATAGAGTATGTCAAATCATCCTCCAAGAAAGTAGTTGTCAAAGTAGATGGACTTGCCGCAGGAAAGGGTGTATACGTATGCGATAGTACTAAATCAGCTATTGATGCGATTCAGAAAATCTTTAACGATAGTGAATTTACTGATTCAAGAAATAAGATAATCATCGAAGATAGAATTTACGGAGATGAAGCCTCATTCATCGCTCTATGTGATGGCAAGTCCATAATTCCGATGGCAACAAGTCAGGATCACAAGAATATCTTTGATGGAGATAAAGGTCCGAATACTGGGGGAATGGGTAGCTACTCTCCTACGCCTCTTATCACAGAAAAAATAGGTAATAGGATAATTGAGAAAATAATGAGTCCTACAATAAGGGGCTTAAATGACAGTGGAATTAAATTCAAGGGCTTCCTATATGCAGGAATCATGATAGAACGTGGTTCAAATGAACCCTACGTGCTTGAGTTTAATGTAAGAATGGGTGATCCAGAATGCCAATCCATTTTATCAAGAATGGATACTAGTTTGTTAAAATATTTTGAGGCGGCTGTTGATGAAAGGCTTGATTCAATGCCACCAATCAGATGGAAAGACAAACGTTCAGTTTGCATAGTCATGGCTTCAAAAGGTTATCCTGGGAAGTATCAAACAGGAAAAATCATTCATGGGTTGGACTCTAAATTTGACAATGATACAAATATATTTCATGCAGGAACTAAAAAAAATTCTTCGGGAGAAATACTCACAAATGGTGGAAGGGTATTATCAATTACTTCCCTGGATGATACACTTGAAGGAGCCAAGAAAAAGTCCTATTCATTAGTATCTAAAATCCATTGGGGGAATAACGAGGAGTACTATAGAACGGATATAGCATTAAAAGGTATCAAATACTTGGATTCTATCATCCGTGATTAATATATCTATTTTCTTGTCAAATTCAAATTTTGGAATAGGGTTTTTCATTACTTGAAAATCATATGCTAAACCAATCGATCTTGAAAAGTTTTTCTGGGCCATGAATTTATCATAGTAACCATACCCATAGCCAATTCTATATCCATGGGAATCAAATACAATTCCTGGAACAATTAACAAATCGATAAAATCTAATTTCATATTAGTCTTCTTTGGTTCTTTAATCCCGAATTTATTTACATCAAACGAATCATGATCATAATCATGTTTTTCCACAATAAAGAAATGAAGTTCATTTATTATTACACGAGGTAACATCACTATCTTATCTGATTCTAGTGCATTTCTGATTATATAATCCGTTTGTACTTCTGATCCAATGGGAAGATAGACCCCAATAGATTTGGATTCAATGAATTCGGCACTTCCTATGAGCTTCTCTTGGATTAATTTACTCCTCCTGGTAATTTGAGAATCGCTTAAAGAGTTTCTCTTCTGTAGAACCTCTTTTCTTAATATTGATTTTTGTTCTTGATTGCCTAATTTCATTTATATTAATTACTGCTAATCTTGTTTATGATGCTGGCTGCGTGAACTGTATTCTTTAATAGCATTGTAACAGTCATTGGTCCAACTCCACCAGGAACAGGAGTGATGTAAGCTGCTTTTTCTGAAACGGATTTAAAATCAACATCTCCATGAATCTTTCCATTTATTCTTGTAATACCAACGTCGAATATTATTGCATTTTCCTTGACCATATCTCCCGTAAGAATAAATTTTTGACGATCTCCAACCGCCGTAATAATGCAATCAAAGTTTCTTAATTTGTCTTGCATTCCTTTTGATTTTGAATGGAAAAATGTTACAGTTGCATCACGATTCATTAGTAAGATTCCTAAAGGTTTTCCAACCAGATTACTTCTATTTATGATGGCCACATCAATCCCTTTAACATCGATGTTGTAAAAATCCAGTAGTTCAAGAATGCCCAAGGGAGTACATGGTACGAGTTTGGGAGTTCCCTCCAATAAAAGGCCCAAATTGTAAGATGTTAAGCCATCCACGTCTTTTTCATGTCTTACCAAATTGGTGATGGATGTTTCAATTTGATCAGGTAATGGAAGTTGAATTAGAATTCCATGGACTTTTTCATCATGATTTAATTCTTTAATTGTCTTGGAGAGCTCTTCTTGAGTTATGTTTTGTGGAAGTTTAAAATCTCGGGTTAGTATTCCAACACTACTTGCGGCAATTTGTTTATTTTTCACATATGTTGCGGACGCTTGATTATCGCCAACTAATACGGTGGCCAAGCATGGCTTAATTCCTTGGCTTGCTAGTACTGATACCTCTTTTTTAACCATATTTCTGATGTGTTGGGATACTAGCAATCCATCTATTAATTTGCCCAAACATTTTAGAAAATCACGACGCCATTTTTTTGCTTTACTGTCAATTACATTATTTTTCCTTCAAATCTAAGTAACGATTACTCTTCTACCTTCAACCAATAGCCTCTTTTCAGAAAAGAGCTTTACGCAATTTGGGTACAGGATATGCTCCTGTATAAGGATTCTCTCGGATAATGTTTCAAATGTATCATTGTCCAATACAGCCACGTGTTTCTGTGCGATAACTGGTCCTGAATCCAATCCCTCGTCAACAAAGTGAACAGTACATCCAGTTACTTTTACTCCATAATCCAGCGCTTTTTTTTGGGAATTGAGTCCAGGAAAAGATGGCAAAAGTGATGGATGTATGTTCATGATGCGCATTTTGTACTTTCTTACAAATTCTGGACTCAAGAGTCGCATGTACCCAGCCAAACACACAAGTCCGTTTTCCGGGTTTACATCATATTCTTGCAAAATGTTTATTATCTCACTGTCGTAATCCCAACCTTTTGAATTATTGGAGACAACCCTTGTTGGAACTCCATATTTTGATGCCTTTTTGAGACCTTCAGCTTCAGGTTTGCTTGAAATTACTATTTTAGGACATATATCTGCAATGTTATTTTCTTTTAGAAAATTTAATATTGATTCCATATTACTACCTCTACCCGAAATTAGTATTCCAAGGTTTATCATTTGCAGCTAATATGTATGGTTGAGATTCTTAAATGTAATGAATTAATTCTAAGAATGGCATTGGTATATCTATTCTCATTGAGCCCATTGAGTAATCATTTGATAACGCTGATGTAAACGTTACTAAAAAGGTGTCTCAAGTGTGCATAGATTGATTGCCTATGCATTGAAGAAAGGTGCTGAAATGGAGTTAATTATAGCGATCCAAAAAATAATGTGCTTACTTCGTATGATTATATCGGAATTTATCTAATTTTATTAGTTCGTGATATGATCCAAACTTTGATACTTCTGCAGTATCTAGCAATGATTCATTTCCATTGGCACTCTCATCAAAAATTTTGACAATTCGATAAACCGAGTTTCTCTGGGCGGGTACTCTACCTGCAGAGACTATCAAAGATCTTATTTCCTTGGGTTTCATTATCTGTCCATATTCAGATCCTGCCGAGGTGGATATGCTTTCGTTAATCAAAGTTCCACCAAAATCATTTACTCCAGCTTCAAGAAGTAGTTGAGACATTTTTGTACCCTCCTTGACCCAAGATACCTGGATATTATCAATAAAATTGTTGAGCATTATTCTAGAAACCGCGTGCATCTTTATCACGTCCTGACCTGTAGGACCAGGAGAAATTCCTTTTACTAAATTGTGATTATACATTGGAGCTTCTTTGTGAACAAAACCGAGAGGTACAAATTCAGTAAACCCTCCTGTCTCTTTCTGAATCGACCTTATCAGTCCTAAATGCTTGGCTATGTGTTCCGTTGTTTCTATATGACCGTACATTATAGTAGATGTAGTAGGAATCTTTAGTTTGTGGGAGGTCGTAATAACGTTAATCCAATCATCCACGGTGATTCTACCTGGAGAGACTATATCTCTTAAATCCTGATCCAAAATCTCCGCAGCCGTTCCGGGCAAACTTCCTAATCCCGCCTCTTTTAACAGACTCAAATAGTCCTTCACAGATAATCCTGATCTGGCACATCCATACATTATTTCTTCAGGAGAAAAAGCATGAATATGTATGTCGGGTAATTCTTTTTTTATCGCTCTGCAAATATCGACGTATAATAAACCATCCATCTTTGGGGGTAGACCTGCTTGGATACAAATTTCAGTCGCACCCAATTTCCATGCCTCTACCGCTCTCCTAACGACCTCTGTTATCGGAAGAAAATATCCTTCTTCATTTCTAAAATCTCTACTGTAGGCACAGAAACCGCATCTTTTGATACAAACATTTGTAAAATTGATATTCCTGTTGATAACAAAAGTGACCCTGTCGCCGACTTTATTTCTCCTCAATCTGTCTGCAACCATTGTAGTCATGATCATTTCAGTACCTTTTGTTAGCAACAATTCGACAGCTTGTTTTATCGAAATGTTTTTAGAATCAAGGGCCTGATTCAAAGTTTCAGAGACAACGGGATCTATGTCCTTTAACATAGATTCAAAAATCAACTTAACTCCTCCTTTACAAGGCCAGAACCATCCGAAAGTGGGGCTATGTAGTTCCAAAGATTATTTGGAACAAATTCACTTTTGTTCACGAGAAACTCTGGATAGATTGCAAGTCTACCTCTAAAATCATAACCTGCTTTATGAGTTGCCTGTTTAACATCCTTAATATCGGGCCATGGCGACTCCGGATTTACAAAATCAATTGTCAATGGAGATATACCTCCCCAGTCATTAATTCCTGAATTAATGTATGTCGAATAATAGTTAGGACTAAGATTAGGTGGAACCTGAATGTTCATATGGGGCATAATAATTCTTGCCAGAGAAACAGTTAGTAAGAACAAATCTTGTGTTGGAGGCATAAAGCTCCCCATTTTAGTATTATATTTTGGAACGTGGTTTTGCATTATCACTTCTTGGATATTAGCATACTTTTGATTAATTTCCCTAATTAGTATTAAAGAATCAACAATTTCTTCTAACGTTTCCCCAATTCCAATTAACAACCCTGTTGTTATAGGTATTTTTAACTTTCCTGCATTTTCAAGTACTCGAGTTCTTGCTCTGGGATTTTTACTGGGTGCATATTCATGTGGCATGTTTTTATCTCCAAGTCGTTCACTAGACGTCTCCAGCATACATCCTAGGCTAACATTCGTTTTCTTTAATAGTGACAATTCATCATAGTTCAATGTGCCTGCATTTGTATGTGGCAACAGTCCAGTTTCTTCTAAAATCAAGTTACTGATCTGGTCTACATATTCTATTGTAGTTGAGCAATCATTTTTTCTTAACCATTCTCTATATTCTGGATATTTTTGCTCAGGTCTTTCTCCCGTCACTATTAATGCTTCGGTACATTTCAATCGTTTACCTTGACTTGCGATGTGTAAAGCCTGTTCCTTTGTGAGAATTGACAAATCAGAATCCGATAACTCTTTTTTGTAAGTGCAGTAAGAGCAGGTATCCCTGCACAGATTTATCAAATTTATGAATACCTTTCTAGAATATGTAATTAGATCATTTTTGCATTCATCCCTAATTGTTTTCGCTAGCATACACAGAGATATTGTATCATATTTTTCTATTAGTTCAAGTACTTCATCTTTACTAATTGGGAAATTCTGTACGTTTTGAACTATGTCATTTATTGTAGATAGATTTATTCCATCCAGTTGAGATTTCAATGCCTTAGTAATATTGAAGGACTTTATTATTAATAATTTGTTTCAAGACAATAATATGTATCGTGATTTCATTCTACAAACAATCCTTACCACTATTTAGCCAAATTGCAAAGGTTGGTTTAGGCATATTGAATTATTTCCCGCACAGTTCGTCTCGATTTCATAGGTGAAATGCGTGCTGCTTTGTACCTACCAAGTAGCTCCTATCACGCCACTTCACCGTTTGATTTGCTTTCAAGGAAAAAGCAGACATCAAGAAACTAGCAGTTATTACAGTGCATCCCAATACAAAACCAAGACCATAAATTGATTTTTGTAACAGACCGAAACGAGATTGTACAGTTGCGCAGATTAGAATTACAATTATTGTCAATATACAGACAATTTCCAAGGCTCCTTTGAGTAGACTCTCTGATAAATAAAGTAAGGAGAGAGGCAGCGTTAGAAATGGTTCCATTAGAATAAAAAAAATAAAAGCTGTAATCATCATTGCCGATTTTTTCTTCTCCATATGTAATGGTATGATAATACGACGCAATGCATGCCATAATGAACGTGGGTCTCTGGCCCACAATGCTTCAACATAATTTTCACCTCTGACCAGTCTTAAGTTCATTCCTTGTTCTTTTACCATCCTCCCTAGCGCTCCATCTTCAACTAACTCTTGACGTACCTCCTCATGTGTTCCAATTTTCTCGTAATTTGTTTTGGATATTAGGTAAAAACTACCGAAAAAATAACCGATCTTATTATTTGGATTATTTACTCGAAGAGGTGAATATCTTGAATGTAGAAATACAGAAAGAACGGGCAATGTGACTTTTGTAATAATATCTTGGCACAAAAGTTTGGGTGCTAAAGTGAGTGCATCTATCTTATCATGGATCATAGTATTGATTGCTGAAGATAATGCATCTGATCTGTGTACGGTATCAGCATCAGTAAACAAAAGAATTTCCCCAGTTGATTTTTTGTAACCTTGAAAACATGCCCAGTTCTTTCCAACCCAATCATCTGGTCTGGGTGGACACTTTATTGGTGTCAAAATGTGGTTATTTTTGGACAAATCTGAGATAATTGAAAATGTATTATCTGTGGAGGAATCATCAACTGCGATTACTTCATAATTGTCGTAGTCTTGAGACAACAATGACTGGAGACACTTGGATATTGCCCGGCCTTCATTCCTTGCGGGCACAATAATGCTAACCATGGGTTTTGATTTTATGCGATATCTTGCTGACCATTCTAGTTTGGGTGACCTTGTAATTGACCACGAAATTAAAATCAGAAAATATACCCAACATGCAAGGATTCCAATATTAATTGCTAATATGATACCAAGCGATACTAAAATAATCAATTGATACCGTTAACATATTCTAAATATAGACTATACGATAGATACTTTCTGGATGAATAACTATTTGACCTTATCAAATTAGTAAAGTCAGACAATGCTGATTAGGATTTTATAGTCGAATATATCATTAAAGAATCAAACACCTAAAATCTGTTTTAGGAGAGCTCTATAATCTACACTTTCTTTACTGCTTCCGGGTGCAGGTAATTCAAAAATTAATGGAATTGGGCGATTAGCTCTAATACTAGTCAGTTGGCTACGGATTTCTTTTCCAATGTCTTCACTGATAAGAACTAGTCCTACATCGCTGACATTATCTAGACTATTGATATGGCGCAGAGCTTCAGTGGCTGACTCAACCTTAACACCTTCGACACCGGCCAATTGAAAGCTTGTTACAAAAATTCTACTTCCAACAGCCATAATTCTCAATTTGTCTTAAACTCCTGATCTCTCAGTTCTTTTTAATTCTTTGTATGATAAACGGAGGATAGGGATGTCGAATTTCTAGAACATTACAGATAAATCATGGTTTTTTAAATCCTTTTAACATTGTCTGAGAACCAGGATCTTAAGATATTGTATGTTCTATTAGATGGAATAGGTGATTTGCCAAACCCTGAATTGGACGGTAAAACCCCATTAGAGGCAGCTAATACTCCCAACATTGATATTTTGGCAAGAAAGGGGAAAATGGGTCAGGTAATAAGCGTTGGCGAGGGAATATCACCTCAATCTGATATTGCTGTATTCAATATGTTAGGTTACAACTTTCAGGGACAAAAATATGCCGGGAGGGGAATTGTAGAAATAATTGGATCCGGGGTTGAGTTTCGCGATGGAGACCTGGCTCTAAGAGGTAACTTTGCAACGCTAGATAACAGCAAAATAATAGATAGGCGAGCAGGTCGCGATATCATTAAGCATGAAGCAAGTAGCATTTGTTCATTTCTTGAAGCCAATGTGAGATTTGACGATCCGGATGTCTCTGTTAAGATAACTCCTACGATTTCTCATCGTGTAATAATTAAATTTAGACACAACAAGAAATCTCTATCTGATAAAATAACTAATACAGATCCTGCATATGGTAAACTAAATGGTATCGGGATTGCAAAAGCTGACATTAAAAATATGGCCGTACAGGAATCTACATCAGAAGACAATTCTGACTCATCCATATTATCCGCAAAAATTGTTAATGAATTTACATGGAAATCTATTGCTTTAATGAAAGATCACCAAGTAAATCTTGACAGAATTTCAAAAAACAAGAAACCAATGAATGTTATATTATTGCGAGATGCAGGTAACAGCGTTCCTAATCTTCAACCGATAAATGAAAAATATGGGATTTCGACTTCCTGTCTTGTTGACATGCCCGTAGAAATCGGAATCGCGAAAATAATTGGTATGGATTTATTTTGTTCACAAAAAATTGATGATTATAGGCAAAAGGGAATAGAAGCTGCAAAAATCCTTGATTCGTATAACCTAGTTTATGTTCACATAAAAGGGCCTGATGAATATGGGCATGATGGCAACGCACTTGGAAAAAAGTCCAATATTGAACTTATAGATGAAAATTTCTTTGGTGTGTTCTTAAAATCAGTAACTCGGAAGAATGTAGTGGTAATTTCGGGTGATCATTCTACACCTTGCATTAAGAAATCACATACAGATGATCCAATCCCATTATTAGTATCTGGAAATGGTATCACAAGTGATGGAAGTCAACGCTTTACAGAATCATGGGCAAGTAAAGGCTCTATGGGCACCTTGAAAGGATCCCAAGTAATTTCATATGTATTGAAAATGATGATCACACAAAAGGATAGTTAGAAAAATAATCTCACAAGATATTTATTGCTGCGTTCCAGTCAGGGTTATCTTGCATTGTTCGCATACCTTTTCGTCAATATTTCTCTCAAGACTATGATGCGCATCGCATATGATAAGTGAGTACCGCATATAATTACAGAGCCCAATAAACTTTGAAAGAGTTTTTGCTGTATATGCCCTATTAGTTGAAAGATCATTGCTGATTTCCTTAATCATGCTCATGATTTCATTGAGGGACATTAGTTTTGAAATTAACTCGTTATCTCCACGAGTACCTCTCAGATAATTGCTTACTGCTGCTTGAGTAATTCCCAACATTCTAGCTACTTCTTCTTCCTTTAACCCTTTTTCGATCACCAGCTCTTTTGATAATATTGCTCTTATCGCAGGGATTAGTAATTTAGACTCAATTTCTGATGGAAGTAGCATTAGGTGAGCCTAAATATAGATTCTTAAATATATATAGTTTCTTTAGAACATTTACAACAGTATCGATTTATCATACCGTTTTCGGTTTAGTTTTTAATAATCAATTTGTTAATTGGTATATTATATTAATTCGATTTTCTAAAGGTCTGTTTCGTTAAACGAGTTTAGTGAGCATTTTTAATCAAAAATTACATTTATTAATACAAGAATGTTATTGACTAGAAATTGCAAAAATTCGACGATTTAGACATGAAAATATTGTCAGAACTTTGTAAGAATGCTAATATTTCTGTGCCAAGACTGAGTAAATTGTTATCCACTAATTCGTCTGTCCTATATAGTAGAATAAAGCGACTTTATAAGAGAAATTTGATCCAAAAATCCACCATAATTGTGAATGAACCTCTATTAGGAATCAATGTAAAGGCCGTGGTTGGAATAAATAGAGATCCAAAATTAAAAGAGGAAATTCACACTGCGTTATTGAAAATATTTCAGATAATATCGATTTCTGAAGTAACAGGAAGGTTTGATATCTTGGTGACTATCAGTGCAACCACTCTGGAAGAACTCCACAATGTTGTCATTAAACAGATTGGGAAAATTGAAGGAGTTCAGAATACTGAAACCTTTGTAGAAATGCAAAGAACGGAGAAAGAGCGTATTTTTACCGCATAACTATATTTTTTTTAATGCTATTTGGTAGTAACGCAATAAAATTGATTTTATTGAATAATCATTGCGATTAAGCATTATTTACTACATATTGCTCTAGGGAGTGTCAGAAAGTATGAGCCATTTGGATTGTCTACTAGCTAATGGATAATTGAGTAGGAGTATCTTCGATGATTTGTAATTTCTCAGTATTGCGTGATTTATCTTACCTGACGTCCGGTCATTCCTTTTTTTCGTCAAATTGTGAGTTTTGTTCACGATAGATTCAAATATTCCAATCTTGCGATAAAATGTGAATTTTTGTCTTTTGTACAACAAAAAGTATGGGAAATAATCCAAACTCTGAAACTCGCAAAAAAAACTAGCAAGGATGACTATATGACCCATCTCAGATTGGTATTAATGGGAATTGGCATAGTTGGCGGAATTGCTTTTGTCATCAAGTTGATTGCAGAATTTCTAACCTTTAATGGCGAGTAAAGGATTATTTTCAAATATCAAATTGAATTTCGAATAAGATTAATTTACCAGTCGTAGTAGTCCTTTAGGGTAGCTGAATTGCAAAAAATAATAGGAACTCTTGGATCTCACTGCTCGCTTCAGGTGTTAAAGGGTGCAAAGGATGAAGGGTTTAAAACTCTATTGATAACGGAGAAGAAGCGGTACCGCGTATACCAGAGATTTAATTTTATTGACCACATAATACTGGTTGACAATTTTAGAGATATTCTAAAGTCAGATATTCAAAAAAGATTAAACCAATTAGGTTGTATTCTGATACCTCACGGCACTCTCGTTTCTACCTTAACTTCTGATGAAATAGAAAGTATTAACGTCCCTTTTTTTGGTAATAAGTTTATTTTAAGATGGGAGGCTGATAGAAATCTTAAACAGAAACTGATGGTAGAATCAAAACTGCAAGTTCCAAGAGAAATAAATTCAAAGAGTGACATTAAAGATCTTTGCATTGTGAAGTTACACGGAGCTGCTGGAGGCAAGGGATATTTCCTTGCATCAGATCAAAACGGTTTCGATGAGGGATTTCATAAACTCTTAAATGATGATGTAGTTACTAACGAAAATGAGCTTTACATTCAGGAATATGTGAAGGGAGTTCCAGTGTTTTTACATTTCTTTTATTCTCCAATCTCCGGAGAGATAGAGTTAATGGGCGTTGATAGAAGATACGAATCGGATATAGACGGTATTTCGCGTATCCCATCAAAGCATCAGCTAAATGTCGCAACGGAACCTACTTACAATGTAGTAGGAAATATCCCGCTAGTTTTAAGGGAATCACTTTTGGAGGGAGTATACCAAATGGGTGAAAATTTTGTTGAAGCTTCTGAAAGGCTTGTTCCTCCAGGTATCCCTGGACCATTTTGCTTGGAAGGAGTGTATAATAGGGATGCAAAATTCATTACTTTTGAATTTTCTGCAAGAATTGTTGCCGGGACCAATCTGTATGTATCTGGCTCACAGTATTCGGACCTTCTGTTTAAGAATAATATGAGTATGGGGAGAAGGATTGCATTAGAGATAAGAAACGCATTAAACAAAAGGAAACTTGATAAAGTCCTCACATAGGAACCTAAATTTTCCCGTTGGAATTAGGTTCATTTTTGAACAAGATCGATTGAATTAATCAAACCATATAATGGGTTTTTCAAAAAATGTTCCAAGCTTTTTTTATCGTTAATATCCATCATTATTACTTTTTCATTTACAAGTGATACTGTAATAGGAACATCTTTCCATTCCAATACTCCATTAGTGTATATATCCACATTACATTTAAAACCTGAAGAGTTGTCACTTTTACTTTTATACAAAACACCAAGTCTGTCTTTGATGTCGTGATCAACTGACTCATTTGATACCGGCCTGTAAACAATTGTATGAAAATGAATACCTCCTCCATCAACCTCGATCATTGTAAAGTTGCTTTTGAAATAAGTCAAATTATCCTTTAACACGTCAATCCTCCATTTTCCTCCTAGAATATATTTGGAAGATGAATTGGTATTGATGTCCTTGACAATGGCTTTTGTAGCGTTTGACCCGTCCTGCAAAAAAAGAATAGTATTGATCGTTCCTTCGGCGTTGAAAGACGAATTTGAAGTTTGATAAATAAGATCTGACGCATTTGTCAAAGTTTGTCCATAAGCACTCGAACCAAAAAAATCATTTTCACCATAAGTAAAGATTTGAAGACAAATCACAAATGAGATTAAATTAATATTTGAAATAATAAGCAAGTTGTGACCCCATATCATTACTCAAAATTAGAAATTTAACATAACTTAAATTTTACATTTCTAATTATCTCATAATTTAGGATTCTGTTCGATTAAGGGACATGTCCAGAATTTTAAATACTAACTGGCTTCTAATTAGGCTAAAGAGTTGGGAGTTCAAACATGAAGGCGAAATGGACTACTGTCTTTGCAATCTTCGCCATTTCATCAGCACTTGCTATAGCATTTTTCATAGGACTTACAGTATCAACCCTAATTCAAAGTCAATATCCACTTTTATTTATCGTAGCAATAGTTGTAGCATTCACCGCATGGTTCGGAAGGGGAACTGATATTTTGAGTCTTATACGTGAATGGCACAAGGAAAGAGTAGAAGAAGAAAGGAGAATTAGGAGCATACCCAAGTTTATCATCACACATGATGAAGGTTCAACGCAGTTTGTTCGTGATAAAAGATTATTTAAAAGAGAAGGATATGGATTAGGAAAACGAAAGTTCTAACAATTGGTGTTTATAATGATAGTGAAGGCGTAGCAGAGAATTGCAGTGCAAGTTTTAACATTGATAATGTAATTAAGACTAAGTTTCCGACAGATGAAAGAAAATTTCTAAGATGGGCTAGTTATGATACTGTTTTTATGAAAATAGGTTCACATAAAACCGAATATCTTAATGTGGTGTTCTTTAGTGAAATCTCATTCCATGACATGAATGTTTTCGTTGCACAACAAGATAGTATTAATGAACCGAAAATCCCCAGAGATATGGATGGTTTTACATCTGGAGAGCACATATTCACAATAACAATTGAACCAGACATCGGACAGAAAAAAGTGGCTAAATTTAGAGTTAAGGCTACTACAAATTGGAACGATTTTTCGATGTCATTAATCGAATCTTAGTCTCTGTACGTCTTCAAGACCATCGACATGGTTTGTGATTTTCGAAAACCTCCTTATCATAAAACTCCTTACGACACATGTAACAGAATATGTTTTTAGATCCCTTTCCTTCGGTCATAGTTAATGAGAGTCATGGTTGATTGAAAACAAGTAAGTGTTATAGAGATCTATACAATGACTGCCATTGTTCCCAAATTGTGTAAATTAAAAAATCAATAGATCGTAATGGAACTGTTAATTTACAATATAATCACGCCAGATTCAACTGCCTTTACTTTTTCTATTTCCAAAATAGACTGCAATTGTTTTACCTCGTCTTTTGTAAGGGAATCATCTATCAATTTTCCAGTAAGTTGCTGTCTTTGTTTGATTTGTTCAGTCGTTAGGATTGTGCTCATGTTTTAGATTCGACCTCTCCTCGCTTAAGTACACTATCGACAAGATTTATGAAACCCTTCTCCGTTTCGAACTTGCTAAATGCAGATAACAAGGGATTATCATTTATTCGTCTTTCAAGCATATTAATTTTCCAATTTAATCTTGCTATGTAAACCGCAATCGGTACTGAAAATACAAGTAATGCTATAATGAGTTGAATGGTTTCGCTGGTTAATTCAACCAATAGAGATACTGTTCATATCAATTATTTAAGGAAACAAAGCCGTATATAGTCAAATCACATATTGTTATTATGAATATAAAATCGCTATTTACTCGAATCAGAACATGCTGTAATATAACAAAGGAAGAAAAGGAAAAGGCATCAAAACAGGTCATTAAGGATACTAAGTCAGACTTTCCAGAAGATTAACCACTTTTTGCCGTTTATGTCAATGTCCCTTAATCGAACAGAATCTAGTTTAGAAATCCTTAATAGATATTAAACTATGTTGGACTATCTCGAGTATGAAACATCTGAATATCTTATTTCCTACGATTTCGGTAATCTTTGCTACCATGCTAACTGCTACTGTTTCTGCTAGTTCGTCTGACGATTATTGTTACGATCATGAACTGGAGGATTCCATTTGTCATGAAACCCAAAAGTCGTGCGAAGTTGAGCGAAAAAATGACCTTATGGCAGAAGGTAAATGCTATAAGGCCATAATGTAGAATATTTTATTATCTTTTGCGAATAAATATATCCATCTCACCGGACTGATGGGAGTACAACCCATAACCTCGGCGATTGTATCTATATGTATCTTCCTTGATTGGAATTAATTTAATAATTTGTTGTACATATCTAATCGCCTAGTCCGACTATCAAGATTTAATGTAATATGATTATTTCATCCCATGTTCCAGTTGTCGAAAGCATATAGTATTTGCTTTGATCCGATGACTCTAAGTGTATGATATCACCTGGCGTAATCTGAATTTGAAATAATCTGTTCAGGAATTACAGGAAACTTGGCCCTGCTACTATGCTATTTGCTTCCTTTTTAAAAGATTATCATAGTACTCTTTCAAAGTATCCGCTAGACCAAAACTACTAAGTTTTTCAACTAATTCAGACAAATCAACAAATTGTGAATTCCACTTGTAGACCATAAGAATTGCCATTGTAAAATCTCTATCATAACATATAAGCTGCTATTTATATATAACATTTCTCACTTGATGTGCGATTGCCGATCATTGATATGGTACATGAGTATCGACTTTAAGGAGTTTCCATTTGCGAGTTCCTCGGTTATGATATTACCAAGACTTATAAACGAATGAGTGATAATATACTTATTGCATAACTCTTGTTCGATATGCGGTAATGACTTCAACAATCTAGTTAGCGGTGTTATTTATCTAAGTACAGTAAAGGGAAAACTAGAATTCTGTTCAGATAAATGCTGCAGAGATTTCCTAAAGAAAAATTTGTAGATCTGCGCCTCTGGATTTAATACTTGTTTCTCTATGTTAGTATTATTTAACGTAAGATTGAACGAATAGTATTGTCAATGAATTACGAGGGGAATGCATTTTATAGATCTGAAAAATAAGGCGAATAACCATTAATACACGTGGATGTAATAAGATCTAATGAATAAATCCCCAAAGTGTATAGAACAACAACATGATATGTGTGACGGAAACATAATAGAAATGATCAATAACTCCAACGTAACAAGATTATGTGAATGTCAGTGTCATGACAATATGTACAAACTAGTTAGTAGAATGCAGGCTGCAAATAATCAGTAGTTTTCCCACCAGATTTTAATATTAAGGACATCTTTGGGATGTTTGTGCTTAGATTTAGGACTAACCCTTTTATTGTTTGTTGGTTATTGCCCTATAAGTGTCGACAAGTCCCAAGAATATACGCATGACTGTAGGCTATTAGTGGATTGGCCTATCATTTTTAATTCCATATTATAACATGATCGGCAATTCTGGTCATCTTGACCTATTTTATAGTTTGTTGTCTATTGCTTAACCAACGCTACCAAATAAAACCGGTGGGCATGTTGTATCGTACCAAATCAACCATCAACTCATCCCACCAGCAGTCATATGTTGTTATAATATTTGTAAATTAGGTAAGTTACAATGGTAACATCCAATGGTCGGATTATTTTTGGCCGTTATCGCAAACGGCACTAGTTCCGCCGGATATTTTATTTAAATCTCGTAGATGATTAGCGCAGAATAATTCACATCTGAGGTTTGCCTAGCGTCCTGCAAAAGTTTGGGAGTAGAAGAAAATTTTATGTCAATAAGTCTGAATGTACTACCGTGCTGCTTTGTTATGTCTTCCATAAATTTATCGATATTGTCTGTCACCGATGTTAGTCTGTCTGATTCAAATCCTATTGTCTTTATCATACCTACCTCATGTTTCTAATTGGCTAAATGCCTTATCTATCTTACCCTTCCCTAAGTTTTTAGAAAGTCCTATTAAGGAGTATTATAGTAGTACGGGAACATAAATTATACCAACACCCTGGATTAATTCAGCAAATTTTTTACTATCTTTTTACGGATATTGTTCCGCCTCACCGAACTGCTGGGAGGATAACTAGCCGTCACTCGTATGTTTGTTTTGTGCATTTGGATTTAACCGGTGTATTGTAAGTTCCGTCAAGTGGGATTTGTTTGCTAGTGAGTAAATCTATCTTATTCACTATCATGGGTATTGTCCGTCATATTCACCTGTTCCCGTCAGGGTATCGTTTTGTGTGTCATACGTTCCCTCCAATCGGAAATAGTAAGTTGGATCATTCTCCTCAGAATTATATTTTGACAAATCGGGATATTCGTTAGAGCACTTGTATATTATATTGTTTTCTTGTTCAATGATATCTTTGACGCTATTTACGTCACAAAAGATTGAAAGTTCGTATCTTTCCACCAATCTTTTCTCTAAAGGAGTAAGATCCTTGTTTGTCACATTGTCGTGAATGTAAAAATATAGTGTAGTATACAAACGAGGATCAGTATCCTCGGGGTCTGGAAGTACTACATATGAAGAATATCCATCATCTTCAATCTGACATTGACTTGAAGGGCAAACTTTCTCCCATACTTCTCCTGATAGTTGGAAGTTCTTAGTGATAGGATTTGTCCTCAAACCCTGCACCTCAAATACAAGATCGTTCTCTTGATTATTTTTCTCTTGTGAATACACAGGTGCATTTGTGTTGATTGTAACGAAAAAGATTAGATTCGTCATTAGTACTCCTAAAATGAGAGGTTTCATTTTAAACCTGTATATTGCGAGTTACTTAAAAAGACTTATTCTCCTCATCTTTATCATCTTCAACTTTCATATTGAATAATATAACACCATAATTTAATATTATATCGTGATAACCACTTTTACTTTGGATGATTCTTGCACAAATCGGGGGATTTGAATTGAAGGAATTCTAAATATAAGTATACAGATACTTGTAATATCAAAATTAATATACTATCTCAAAATCAAAGAGACTGATGTTCCAAGTTTCTGTTGACAATTATGGGATAACGGTGGGCACAGAAGATACAACTATTTACCTTGATCCGAATAAACAGCCTAATTCTGATTTCATTTTCATATCCCATGCGCATACTGATCATCTATACAAGAGCGTTAAAGAGAACGGTAAGAAGATCATCACCTCACAAATAACACACAAAATAGCAAAGCATAGAGGTTACAAGTATGGGGATACATACGAGGAACATGATTTCAAATTATTGGATTCAGGGCATATTCTCGGATCGAATGGACTCCTAATAGAAGACGAGTTGTATTACACAGGTGATATTTCCATACGAAAAAGAGCATTCATGAATCCTGCCGTTATTCCCAAGGTAAAAACCCTCATAATAGAGTCAACCTTTGGTCATCATGATTATATTTTTCCAAAATTTGAGAGCACAATACATAGGGCCAATCTAATAATTTCCGAAATGTATCACCAGGGTATACCAGTAATCTTATTGGGATACACTTTAGGAAAAGCGCAAATTCTAACAAATGTATTTAGACATTGGAAACCATTAATCATTCACGATTCGATACACGAAATAAACAGGATTTATTCGGAATTTGGTATCGATATGGATAACTATGTTACCTTCGCTGAGGCAGAAAAAAACAACATGTTGTCATCTCATAATCCGTGGTTAATGATTGCTCCTATTGAATCTTGCAAAAATGGATTTCTAAATTATATTAAGACAAAATATGGTGCACTATCAATTGGATTTAGTGGATGGTCTGTAAAACCTTATTACAAAAACGCGATGGGATTAGATCATTGTTTACCTCTGAGCGACCATTGCGATTACAACGATTTGATAGCAGTAGTAAAAAAATGCAATCCTGAAAAGGTATATACATTTCACGGATTTGCCGATGGATTTGCACGAGATCTACGTTCGATTGGTTTTGATGCAAATCCACTTGTTTACTCTAGAGGTAAAGCCAGTAAAACATCACTGAAACTTGACACCTTTTTTGGTAAGTCAAGAACTTAATATGTGGTTAAATCTACATCCTTCAATTGAAGTATAGCGATCTGCTATCATGAATCACTTTTTTTCTTGTTCTCTAAAATAGGGAATTACCTTTTTACCAAAGAGCTCAATGTTTTTGAAATAACCATCTCCCCAAAATCTAATGATAAAATGATTCGTTCCTGCTTCAATAAACCTTTCCAACATTTCGATTACATCATCCGGCTTACCCACTCCTATCGCACTCCTCGCCACATCATCTGGTATTTGCATCGCGGCCCGTTTCATCTGCTCCATCAATTCTGGCTTATTCATTGCATATTCTGTAAAGTACCTCCGGAAATCAAACTCTGAATCTTGTTGAATATTGTGCACCTTCAATAATTCAGGTTTGTATAAACTAACCTTGACTGCGTTTTTCATCTTATTCCACGCTTCCTCCCCATCTTCGGTAAAGTATACATCTACATCATTAGCGAATTGAAAATTGCTTATATCTCTACTATTTTTCTTTGCATGATCCTTTATGACTTCTGCATGGTGTTTGAACAGTGCGGGAGTATAGCCAATTGGTATCCAGCCATCTCCATAGATAGCACACATCTCCAGTGTTTTTGGTGCTCCTGCCGCGATATAAACGGGCGGTCTAGGTTTTCTGATACTCTTTGCCTGTAAACATGCATTAATCAGTTTATAGTATTCCCCGTCATAATTTACTCTATTATCAGGATCAGAATCAAAGAGAGCTTCAATGACTTCTAATTGCTCTTTGAATTTAGTTACAGGCTTTTTGAATTCTATTCCAAAGTCAACCACATTTTGTGCTTCTCCCGCACCAATACCCAATATTGCTCGTCCGTTAGTGAGCCTATCTAACGTGATCGAAGAAAGTGCGATAGTCGAAGGATGCCTTCTAATCGCATCTGTCACACATGTTCCCAACTCAACATTCCTTGTTACTGCACCAATGGCCGCTAACAATAACCATGCATCATTTACAACCGCATTCTTCCACTGCGGTACATTTGAATGATCCATGGACCATATCGAATCAAAATCAAGCCTGTCAGCAATTTGACATGCCGTCATTATTTGGATTTCATCCAAACCTAGTCTGGCAATATTTAATCCTTGGGTAAAGCCAAATTTAGTTCTCATTTTATAATGGAATTATGCGTTCATATGACTATATAAGGTTTGGACGATTCGGATTAGGATAACTACCTACCTAATCTATTAGAAATATTTGAATCTGTTGACAAAACTTTTGTTTGAATATATATAAAATAGCATTATGTAGAAGTAGAATGTGAATTTCAGAGATTCTAAAAATTCATCTTATGATGACAGCGAGAAGACTTCAGTTCGATTGTTGGTTAGTGGCAAGGTTCAGGGTGTCTATTTTCGACTCAACATGCAAGAAATTGCAAAGAAAAATTCCGTATTTGGCTGGGTGCGAAATTTAACTAATGGGAGTGTAGAAGCCTTGCTCGAAGGAAATAAAGATGGTGTTGAGCAGGTAATAGAGTGGAGTAAAAAAGGTCCTGAGAATGCTCGAGTAGACGATCTAAAAATAGACTATTTGCAATATGAGGGAAAATTTGCTGATTTTATAATACAACATGACGAGTCATAGCTTGACCATCTATTACACATTGGGTTAAAAATAAATCCAGCATGATCGCAACATCATAACCCGAATTCATTATACTTTCAATTAATTGGTTTCAAATTTTGGATACTACATTAAGGGACGCAGAAAAATAGGTTAAGTCCTACCATCATTATCAGGATAATAGTTACCGACACAAGTATAGCTATAGTAATTGAGAGATTGTTACAAGAAACCTCACATTTCCTAAAAATTGTGCATTGCAACTAGGTATAGTGAGTAAATATCCGATGAGATGTCTTGTTCTTTCTTGATATCAATCTCGTTCCATTCCACTCTTATTCCCTTCCAACCTTGCGTGTGCCATTTCCCAATTGGTAGTGGTTGATGAATAATATTTTCACTAAAAGGGTAAGGGTTTA
>JAICFW010000106.1 GCA_025923455.1 Nitrososphaeraceae archaeon
TACAGGAAACTCGGTCAGCCATTCTTAGCATGTGTGAATAAATTACACTATGAATGATCTTAACATCCAAGCCATTTTTTCATGCTCTTCCATTTTGTCCGTTAGGAAGTTAGCCGTACCCTCGTCTTCTAGATCTTGACATTCCTTGATATTCTTTCTAAGAGTCTTGATTATAGTCTCGTGATCAGATAAGAGGTTCCCTAACATGGTATCTGCGTCTGGAAATGAACCAACATCTTCTTTTATTTCGGAAGAATTTATGAATTCTTTTAACGTAGCCCTAGTCTTTCCACCTACAGCTCGCACTCTTTCGGCGAGTTCATCAACTGAAGCAGATATCAATTCATACTGCTCTTCAAAGAACTTGTGGAGATCATTGAATCTTGGATCTTCTACATTCCAATGGTAATTTCTTGTCTTTGTCAAAAGGACATATTCATCGGCCAAATCGTCATTTAAGATATTGGCGATCTTTTTTAAATTCTCACGGGAAATTCCAGTGTCTATATCCAAAATATTAGCTGTTCGTGATTTAGATTTGCTCATGTCTTTAATGGACCTACAAAGTATAAATCGGTTGAGAATCAAATCTTTTATTCAAGTCAATTTATACACTCTAGTAACTAATGGCATTCGAAAACACTGACACTATCATTCGGTTTCTTGCCGGATTGTTGATTTCTACAGTTGTAATTTATCTGGTTACATTTATTTTAGGACAAAGAAGAGGCATAAAATTAGCCATATTTACCGCAATAATAGGTACAATAGTATATGAAATTGCTTATTATCTTCTAGGGCACGGATTCCTTGCAACAGTACTGGGAGGAATAGCCTGGTTACTGGCTCTGAAAACTATCTATAGGATGAGTTGGCTAAAAGCCTTGATTGTGGCAGTAATTATTTGGATAATTGCCTATGTTATTGGCTCCATATTGCCTACAGCCACAGGGCCTCTATAACAGGTATTCATCGTACATATTCAAATCGAAATTCGACTAGGCTTACTATCTTTATTCCTAAAATAAATATCGTTCCTATTGTCCCAATATCGTATTCTTAATTTCTTTTTCAATAGTAAAACTGTCTTGCATACTACCTTCTCTGTTATCATAAAAAATTCCAGTCAGTTTAGTGTGTGGATTACCGTTACTAATTTCTATATCTAAAAATCCAAACTTTCCTTCAAGTTGTTTGGCAATGTAAGTTTGTTGACCTTCCAGTGGATGGAAACCCTCTCCCGCTGTCCCAACAATTGCATATACTACGCCATCCTTGCTACCCTGATACCCCGTAGCAAATGTATTTGTAACGGTGGGGTTTGATGTCTTGCCAGGGTTAAATGTGAGCGGATACGTTCTCTGATAGTTATGATTGTGTCCCTGTAATACCAAGTCTACACCATATTTATCAAACAGTGGGTGGTAGATGTTCCTTATGTCGTTTTTCGCAGGATGAGCCGATGGTGATGTGTAAAATGGTCCATAGGCTGTTACCACTATCCAATCAATATTTTCATTTTCAGATGCTTCTTTCAAATCCTTTTCAACAAACTTGTACTGATCAGAGGTTAGATCAAATTCAGAAAGGGTGGACATTATGACAAAGTGCACATGTCTGTAATCAAATGAATAATAGAGCTCATCAAGCCCAAAGGCCTGTTTATATTGATTTAACTTCGATTCCCCGTCCTTTACTTCAGAATAGCCAAATGTCATTTGTAGTTTATCATCAAATGTAGACGCCAAATCTAGCCAGCAAGTCGCAGTATTATCAACTGAAAGATCACCCAAAGGCAATACTAGTTCAGGTTTCTTATCTTTCATGCTTTTTATGGTATTCTTGGCGTTTTTTGAACATCCATAATCACCTGCTGCAACAAAATTAAAGTCCTTCCGTTTAGTATCGCCTTCATCAGTAAAGCTGTAATCATAATTTTTGTTTGATTCTTTCTTCTCATCATCCTTTTTCTCATCATCCTTTTTCTCATCATCCTTTTTCTCATCATCATCGTTATCCTTGAGTTTATCCCTGACATCTTTGAGAATCTTATCAAGAAGGGATGTGGCCTGGACAGTTTGCTGACTACTTATGATCAAACTAGATGTGAAAACAAATGCAATTGCTGAAAAAACGAAGATAATTGATACTAACTTGGAGATGATCATGGCAACTTTCTGATTTGAAATTTAATGGATGTTATAAAAAAGTTTTGCATACCCTCTCTATTACTGCAAAATATGAAAATATCCACAAGTAAATCCTATTGATGGCTATTCTTCGTTAACTCGTTAATTTTGCAATTAATGAAATCCTAAATCGAGGTGAATCATAAAGTCATATACGTTTACTATATAAAGAAAAATATATATATTGTAAGATATATTACATAATGTAAGGTGATATGGAAAATTGTATAGAGATCCATGGGGATTTAGAGACAGATTTTTTGAACAAATAGAGAGAGAATTCTCAGATGCAGAAGATATGCTGAATAGGGTGTTCAAGACAGTAGCTGAATCTGGTGCTGAAGGCTTAGATACACAGCCATACTTTTATGGATATCAAATCACTGTCGGAACTGACGGAAAGCCTCACATACGAGAATTTGGAAATGTAAGACCTTCGCAAAAAGGTTTGATTGAACAGAGCGAAGTTCGCCAGCCACTTGTAGATACATCAATCAATGAAAAAGAGAACACTATGATAATAACAGCAGAGATGCCCGGTATAACAAAAGAAGATGTAAAGGTAACAATGGAAGAAGGGCTGGTAAAAATACATGCTGAAAAAGGCAACAAAAAATATCATACAGAGCTACCAGTAGACAATGAACTGGACGCTGATTCTACAAAAGCCAGCTACATAAACGGAGTACTAGAACTTAGGATACAGTTCAAAAAACCCCTAAAGGCAAAATCTAAAGAAATAAAAGTTGAGTAGTCATACTAGTCAACTAAATATTTTTTATTTTTTTGATTTTTTAGATTAGGACTGAGTTAAATGATCCCAAAACAGAGTAATCAAATTTCTCGTCTAATAGATGACAACTCAAAATTTACTATAGGTATTTTGGATCCTGTACTTGAATCGTATCAGGATAAAAAATCTATAACATCGGATTTGGTAAATTCCCCAAGCGAAAATAAGGTGAAACCGATTCCAAGCAGAATTGATTATAACTTTTTTAACTACTGTTCTATCTGTGAATTGAAATATCCAAAACAGACTTTGCGTTGCAGGGATTGCAATCAGAAAGTAAGAACGAGGCCATGGCATCGATCAAAAATTATTGATCGTAAAAGAATTTAATATATTCTGCGTAACTGAGATGATAATATGAAGAAACAAATCAAAGCACTATTTCCTGATATCGACAAAGAAATCTCAATAGAGCTTGATGATTCACGTTCTCCAAAGACTGTTCAAGCAATACTTGAGAAGTTGCCCGTCGAAATTAACATTACTAAATGGGGAGATGAACTGTATACCGAAAGAACCCAAATTTTGGCAAATGAAGAAAACGCTAAAAGAGAGGTAGATTATTTGGATGTTGCCTACTGGCCTGCAGGTAATGCGTTATGTATATTTTATGGACCTACCCCTATCAGTAGAGATGGCCAGATACTGGCTTATTCGCCTGTAAATATAGTGGGAAAAATAAATCCTCATGGTAACGAAAAAGACGAATTATTACAAATAATTAAGGATAATACAAAAGTGATCTTCAAGTCAGTCTAGTTATGATGTAGTTTGCGGAATATGGTTGGTATCTCATTTTGGGCAAATTTTCGGCTTGTATCTTTCAATTTGTAAATCAAAGCTGAAATAATAATAATATTACATTGCTATCGTACTATTTGCAATACCTGGATTCTAGAATTCCTTGTATCAGTAACATAAATTATCCCATCATTGCTAACAGAAATATCTTCTGGTTTGTGTAACTGTTGAGGACCTTTACCATCCGTTCCCCAACTAGACAAATGGTTTCCCGTATTATCAAACATTTGAACTCTTGAATTTATCTTGTCTACAATATACACCTTACCGTTAGTATCAATTGCTATCCCTGGAACTGTTTCAGAAAACTTATCTGAGCCTAAACCTGAAGATTTCCACTCTCTAACGAACGAATCATTATTATCAAAGACCTGAATTCTGAAATTCTTCATATCAGTAACGTACATATTGTTGCTGGGATCAAATGCTATGCCATGAGGAGTATTAAATTTACCTGGTTCTGTACCCTCTGATCCGATAGTGCCAATAAAAGTACCATTATCATGGTACTTTAGTAGTTGGTTGCCGTTTGAGTC
This sequence comes from Nitrososphaeraceae archaeon, assembly GCA_025923455.1. Classification (GTDB taxonomy): domain Archaea; phylum Thermoproteota; class Nitrososphaeria; order Nitrososphaerales; family Nitrososphaeraceae; genus TA-21. The sequence continues at coordinate 4,320 of JAICFW010000106.1, forward strand.
AGTTAAATATACGTTGCCCAGAGAATTTATTGCAATTTGATGCGGAGCTCTGTTAACGTCACGACCTCCAGTACCATTATATTCCCATTTTGTGACAAAGGTCCCATTAGAATAAAACTTTTGCACTCTATGATTCTTGAGTTCAACTGTGAAAACAAATTTCCCTTCAGGGTCAACTGCGACATCATGTAAACCCATAAACTGCCCACTCTTGTTTCCTTCAGAACCCCAACTCAACATGAATGTGCCATTAGGAGAGAACTTTTGCACACGTTTGTTGCCCGTATCTCCAACAAAAATGTTACCAACTTTATCTACTGCAAGACTATGCGGATTCGTAAACTGCCCTTCTCCAACACCTTTCATTCCAATCTGTTTGACATATTTTAGGATTGATTCCACAGAATAAGCTTCATGACAGCAAAACGGATTTTGATAGAATATTCCAAACAATGCTACAATTAGCAAAGGAACTAGAAATTTTTTCAACCCAGACATCAGAATTAATGTGTATATGTTATTTGAAAAATAAATATGTATTCACTAAGAAATAAGTGAAGAATGTAGTCTACATCATATTTTGTAGAGCCTAAAAATTAATACTTATTCAGATAACAAATGTTAATAATTTGAACTCTGCGCCGTATACAGAGGTAAATTACATTCTTCACATTTATAGTAAAGCAAATCGAAATCAGAACACAGTGTCATGATTTCATGACATCTTGGGCATTCAATTTCATTTTCAAGATTGTCAGTAATCGATATCTGTTTATTATCCTTCTCTAACAGATATTGCATTACCTTTGAGCTATATACGACCTTCATGGTCAGTCCCTAATTATATAGACAATATATTATAAAAAAGCTACAAGATTCAAATTTTTTCGAAAGGTCTTTCTTCGAGTCTTAATGTATTATATTCTTTAAATTTAGAACATCTTTGTAGACTTATTCAGGTACAATCCTTAAATACTTGATCAGCGTATATATAACTACTTAACCGTTATAATGTCAAAAGTAATTACGTGTTCAACCTGTAATATAAAAGAGGATAGGCTGGTTACTGATGTAGTATCCGGAGAGATAGTGTGTAGTAACTGCGGAACAGTTGTGATAGATGGCATAGAAGAGGCTGGTAAGGAATGGATTAATCCCAAAGATCATGAAGCCGATAAGAGTAGGATTGGAATGCCATTTTCTCTTGCAGTACATGACATGAATTTATCAACAATTATTGGCAAAACAAACAAGGATTCTGCCGGACAATTAATTGATTCAGGCATGCAAGCCAGGATGAACAGATTGCGAATATGGGATTCGCGTACCATGTATCGAGATAGTTCTTCACGCAATTTCACAACTGCCTTTGTATTACTGGGTAAATTGAAAGATAAACTTAGTCTTACGCCTTCCATAGTTGAAAAAACTGCATACACTTATCGAAAGGTTCAGGAAGATGGATTAATAAGGGGTAGAACAATAGGAGCAGTTCTAGTAGCTTGTCTATACATAACATGTAGAGAACAAGGCGTATCTAGAACAATTGACGAACTTGCAGAAGCTAGTAACATAAGAAGGAAGGCTATCGCAAAAATTTATAGAGATATTGTATACCATCTGAAGAGAAAAATACCACAGGTCAATTGTTTCCAATGTATAGATAAGATTGCAAATAAAATTGAGCTGAATGAAATAACAACGAGACATGCAAGAGATTTAATGAAAAAAGTTCTTGAGCAGGAATTTTCTGCTGGAAAAGATCCTATGGGTTTTGCTGGAGCGGTGTTGTACGTATCACTTCAAATGGAAGGCAAAACAGTTAGACAAATTGACATCGCAGATGCCGCAGGAGTTACAGAAGTGACTATAAGAAATAGAGCAAAGGAATTAAAAAGCAAACTACACCTGATCTAGAAATTTAGTTTATCAAAAGTCTGAAACGAATTTTTTATTATTCTCTACTTTGATATTAGGAGATGTGATTCAAAAATATTTTAATGCTTCAGATCATATTAGTATACATTGGCAAATGAGAATGTAGACGCTCTATTTTCACTCTATGACATATATGATAGAAACAGAGATTCTTTTCTTTGGCTCCTTGAAGATTTTAATGTAAAAAGCTATCCGGAATATAAGCAAAAATACCAAGGTACAAGCAGGGATAGGTGCCATTTTATTCGTGTTTGTGGTTTTTTTGAGCTTTCAGGAACTTTGGTAAAACGACAACTAGTTGACGCCGATCTGTATTTTGATGTTTTTAATCCCACTCCTTTCTGGCATAAGGCAAAACCAATAATAGAAGGAATGAGGCAGGCAAGGCCATTTATTTATGAAAATTTCGAACTTTTAGATCAAATGAAGTTAAAATGGTCTCAAGAGAGAACAAAATAATCATTACGTAGACGAGACCATGAATTCACGAATTATAATGTGAATAACAGCAGGAGAATAGTTTGTTACTTTTATTTTTTATATTTTTAATTGATAGTACATAGTAGTATTATCAAGAGAAAATCTTGTCAGTGCTTATAGGGTGTTCGGGATGGAGTTACCCAGACTCTGTAGAAAAAGGTGGATGGATGAAAATTTTCTATCCCAATACTAGGACACAAAAACTGCAGTTCTATTCACAGTTCTTTAACACTGTTGAAATGGATTCAACATTCTATGAAAAATTCTACAAGTTCATGACAAAGGAAACCTTTGTTTCAATATCAAAGGCATCACCGCTTAATTTTCAATTATCTCTAAAGGTTCCTGAATCCATAACTCATGAAAAAAGTTTGGATGTAAATAAAGGGGCGATAAATACTTTGGAAGAATTCCTTGAAAAGATATCTCCTCTAAAGGTCATGAATAAATTGGGTGCTCTAATTGTTCAACTACCACCTAGTTTTACAGTTGGTGAATTTAGAAACATTGAAGGATTTTTAGATAGACTACCCAGAGGATATGACTATGCCGTAGAATTTAGACATCCCTCATGGAACACTGAAGGTCCGTGGGAACTGCTGAAGCATTACAATATTGCAGCGGTAATGACTGATTCGCCACCTGGAGATAAACTACAATTCCTTTCAGAAGTGATAACTACTGCTAATCATAGTTTTATTAGATGGCATGGAAGAAATGCAAAGCACAGATACAATTATCTTTACACCAAACAAGAACTAATACCGTGGGTTGACAAAGTTAAAAAGTTATCTTTGGAAACACCAGTTGTGAGAGGTTATTTTAATAATCATTACGGTGCGAAGGCTATAGTAAACAGCCTTGAATTTAGGGAATTACTTGGTGAGAGTCTATCTGATAGCGACAGAAAGATAAAGGAAAAAATTGGTGATTTTTACAGATCAAAGCAGCTAGTTCTGGACGACAATATTTACACTGGGAAGGATGAAATTGATGGTGATGTTCATGTTAATGCAAATTAATATTGGTGGTGTATGATGATACCTAATATTGATATCATCTACCCCTCTATCAACTTTAAACCAAATGGTTCTGTAACAGAATTACATGTTTCTGTCAATAGTTCACAATATCTCTTTGCATCATACCCAGTCTTTGAATTTATCAACTCAAAAGGAACACTTCTTTTTCTTGAATTTTTTCTATAATAATCGGTTATCACATATTTCAAAATTTGCCCCGCTTTAAGTGATTTACCTGTATTATTTAATTGTAGTAACGCATCTAGTTCAACCGTATTCCTATTTTCATATTCATCTACATTTTTAGATATTCTCTTTGTTAGAACCAAATCACTTATGGGGACATTTCTATTTTTCAAGAGTTTTAGATGCATTTGAAACATATCCCTTACTTTTGGCATCAAAACTCTAACTTCTCTTATCGAATTGGCCTCTGACATTATGTTCAAGATGCTTTGCTGAACATTTGAAAAGAATTCTGCAGTATCATGTCTTCTTGCTTCTATTCCTCTCATCTTCACAGTTCCATCTTCAAAGACACCAAAATAACGATTTGAAATGGGTATTATGGTATTGTTTTTTGAAGGAACAAATACAATCCATTTGTATATACCTTCAAATGAAATTGGAAATCCAGTTTTATTTTCTATCTCAGTTTTCAAATTCTCATAATCATTTTTGTTTATAGTATCTTTATTTTTCTTTTGTATCCATATAGAATCAACTATGGCATGTAGGATCTCAAATCCATGTGATTCTGCTATCCTTATTGTTTGTAATAAAATCTGTCTATCAAAAGCACATACTGCAATATGCGCATCTATCCTACCAAATTTAGCATTATTAAAACCAAGGTAACCAAAACTAGTCACTAAAACCCATTTTAGAGCAGTTTGTCTTGCATCATAAATTTTTTTTAATTTGGAGTCGGTGGTTGAGTTTTTCTTGTCTTTATAGATCCCTCTTTTTTTTAGTAATATTTCTAATGAAATAGGAACTATGCCTCTTCTTTTTTCGCATATATGATAATTTAGTAATTCCGGAACATGTAACTTGGAATGAGAACAACAGTTACAAATTACAGTCTCAGCAGATATGTTTTTTTTAAACATTATGGTAGGATAGAGTGAAACAAAATCAAGTTCAGCAACATTTTCATGTACACCAATAATTGGTTCAAATATCAAGCCACCGCGATCAGCAGTTAAAAGATCTCCAAGCGACTTTGGATGTTCTGTAAGCGTGGGTTTCCATGGAATAAGTATGTCATTTCTCATGGCATTATAAAATTGTAGACTGCTCATACACTTTCCAATGGAGGCTCTAGATGCTATGTGTAATGGTAATCTGCAAATTCTCGCAAGTTCGTATAATCCTTGAAGGCCTGATTCATTTAGAACAAAGGAATTGTATGTGTCAATATGTATTCTTCCAAATAATTTTGCAGCTGACGGCTTGAAATATATCCTGCCATAAGCAAAATATGATGTTCCATCCTTTTTAGATCTGCGTAAAGGTATACCCTCTCTATCCAGGATTAAATCTACTTGATTGATTTCCGATCTATACTTTAGATAAGGAAATGTAAATGAATCCCCATCCTCTGTGAGAATGAAATCGGGATTAATTGTTTTTATTTCTTTAACAAGTTGATATAAAATATCTATTTCAGAACCCTGGATATGAATAGTATCTTTTGTGTCACAATTTTGTACAGTTACTGATGCAATTGAATCAGTAAATCTGGGTATCTTTCCTTCAGTTACTTTTGGGAATACCTTTAGATTTACGTTATTAAATAATGGTAACTCATAGTCTGTAGACCATACATTATCTTCATTACACATCCACTTGAGTTTTGAATTAGACACATGAACTTTACATTCCATAAGTGGAAAAATATTGTGTTCGTAAAAATAGGATTGTTCTGGTAGAATATCTACATTATATAATCGGAATTGTCCAAATTTTCCCATTTGCTCGATTTTTTTTGCTAATTTTAGTGAGTAAGTAGAATCCTTTAACTCCAGTTCAAGGACTTGAGATCTTTTGCTATCAGTTATCAATTCATATCTTGAAGGAAAATGATATTCTTTTATCATGGAAAGTATTTCATTGTTCTCTATGAGAGATTTTAACAAAAACATGTCAGAGGCAACGTAGATTTTATGATTCCAGCTCTTATCTTCCACTCTAATGGTTGCAGCAGAATTATCTCTTTTTATCCAGAAAATCATATTGCCATTTAAAGTATATGCATCAAATAACCAACCAGATATCATTTTACTCTAATGAATTTAGATACAATTTATCAACTGGGATGCTGTGACACAAGATAGCTTGTTGTAGTTTCTTATCATGGATTTTTTTGTACGCTGATAAACAATTAGATGCAACATATCTCAATCTTCTTAATTTTGAAGTATATAATAAGAAAGGATTCTATCAGACGGGGAGGGGTTAAAATAGTAGGAGTAATATCATGAAAGCACGTAAAGCCAAACAAAACAAAATAATAATAATAAGAATGAAAATAATGATAAAAATAAAAGAGTAGAAGCCCTAATACTTTTTAATCAATCTTTCCAATTCTGCCATTTCGATAATCCTCCAATGTTTTATCTATTTCTTCCCGAGTATTCATGACAAAGGGGCCGTACTGAACTATTGGTTCATTAAGAGGCATTCCTGCGATAAGCAGTACATCAAGAGGAGACTTTGCATCATCCAATTCTCTAATTGAAATAATTTCACCATCATTTTCAAACACTATCAAGTTTTTCTCTCCAACTGCTGTTTTATCTTTACCGAAAAGACCCTCTCCACCAATAACATATGCAAATGCATTATAATTTTCAGGAACGGATTGCACAACCTGTCCTCCTGGCTGTAGGGTAAAGTGCAAGTAGAGAATAGGGGTTAAGGTATTGATAACTGCCTTAGCGTCAAGGTAATTTCCTGCAATGACTCTAGCCGATACTTTACCATCCGGCGTACTGACCTGAGGAATTCTTGTGGAAGGAACATCCTGGTAATCAGGTTTAATCCATTTGTCTGTTTTTCGAAGGTTGATCCATAGCTGAAATCCATGCAACCTTCCACCAGTTTTGGAAAATTCCTTTTCAGGCATTTCCGAGTGAACCAAACCCGAGCCTGCCGTCATCCACTGAACGTCACCGGGTCCAAGTTTGCCAGAGTTTCCCTGAGAGTCTTTATGTTCAAATCTTCCCTCAAGCATGTATGTGACAGTTACAAATCCCCTGTGAGGATGTTCGGGAAAGCCTTTACTCTCATATGGTAACAAGTCTAATGGGCCCATCTCATCTAAAAGTAAGAAGGGATCTAGATTTCGAATAGACCCTGAAGGGAAGGATCTATGTACCACAAAACCATCGCCTTCTGGAGTTTCGTTACTTTTTATCACAAGTTTTATTGACCGATATTTGAAATTCGTTTCATCAGATTTATCTATAACATTACTGCTCTCTTCTCCATTTTTTTCCTTTTTCATATTATATATTAAATATTATGATATTTAAGTAAGGTTGTGTTCGATTTTATTCTGACAGAATTAGTTGAGCATCCTGACCATACACATTGATACAGTTTCAAGTAACTTCGCAGGTATTCTTGCCATATAGAAAATAAATAACTCTGTATTCCAGAAATAATTCCAAATTATCCGAAAAGTAATTGGAACCTAGTCCAGCACTATTGCCATTGCTATGGGATTTGTACCTCTAATCTTGTTAAATGATCTAATCAGTGCTGCTAGAAAGCCATATTTCTTATCAATCATGGAAAATACAATTGACGATTCTTTAGAATCAGCAAACTTTGCTTTGCCATCATACCAGGTTCCTCTAAGGTTTCCACGAATATCACATGGCGCAATCCTAACATGAGGATTGTTCCTGATTCTCTTTACCTTGCCTGATTTGGAATCAGTTCTAAAATAAATAATCCCTTGGTAAATAATGAACCAAATGGGAGTTCTAACTCCAGATCCAGTTTTCTTGAAAGTTTCAATGTTAATGTACTTGAAGTTTGATAAATTAGATAGCTTGTCTTCAGACATGTATGTTATGTAGTGCATAGAATGGACTTATTAGTGATTTGAAACAAGATACTAGGAATACCAGCCTCTACAATATAGATGATGAAACCTTAGTCCTGATCTCATCTTTATCTTCGAGACTATATCTAGCTGACCTATTTTCTACTTCTCTTATTTATAGAGCGTTTAACCCAAATGTCCCATTGCTTTTTTTAGATCCTCAAATACCATTACTGGATGGAACTCAACCTTTGCGCCAATGTCCTGAAATAATGGTTCAGCAATGCTAGGTATCATATCAACACTATCAATGTTAACTATGAATGCAAATGTTCTATCGCCCCCGGCCTCAAAAAAATAAGAACCCTCAGGATTAACTTTCTTCATATACTCTTCTAGATTTTGCATAAATTGTGGATTCTTTATCATCTTATTGCCTGCCTCTGTAGGAATTTGTGCCCTTACTAAAAATCTCATAGTTTTATTCATATTGCATGATATAAAAATTTTTGATCAGTTTCAAATGTTTTCTGACATACACCTAATTTCGATTAATCAAGACCCTTAATCAGTTGAATCATATCGTTTTAGCGGACATGCACTAGCCGTATTGATAGCATGAATCTTATCTTGAAGGGTATGGTTGGCTCGCGATATTGAGCAAATATTAGAAATGAATAATACGGAATACCTTTACCAGTGTCATAATCCATAATACATCGTATCTGCATATAGTAACTTCAATATATGCAACTTTTGTAGCAAATACGTACTATGCTCGATGATCTTTTCAAGGGGAGGGTCGATGGTAAGAAACCACGTCAGGAAGGATTGACACTTACTGTGGATAAACTTGAATCATTCGACAGAGAAAATTTTGAGATCTTGGCCGCATATATAGACCAAATCAAGATCTACAACACATATCCTTTATTAATCTCCAATGATCTTCTTCAGAAAAGGATATCATACTATCATAAGTTTGACATTAAAGTTTCAACTGGCAGTACGCTTACGGAATATGCTATATCAGAAAATTCTTTTGAAAAGTACATTAAAGAGTGTGCAAAGATGGGATTTGACATCATAGAGATTGGTGAAAACAACGTTGACATAGATATTGACGAAAAGAAGAAAATATCTAATTCGATACTTTCCGCAGATTTGAAATTTAACTGGAAGATAGGAAAAAAAGATCCTAGACATCAGATTGGAATTGATAACACACTTTTGAGGATTGAAGATGTCATAAAAGTTGGTGCAAAAAAAGTAATTCTAGAAGCAAATGAAGGTATTAGTGTCGGAATATATGATCAAAATGGCTCCGTCATATGGAATTATGTAGCTGCGCTTACAGCAAAATATCCACCAAATATCTTTATTTTTGAGGCTCCCCTTCCGACTCAACAATCTGCGTTGATAGCAGAATTTGGTCAGCGGGTGAATCTTGGCGAAATCAATATTGATAGCGTCGCTTCTGTAGAATCTCAAAGACGTGGATTTCTTTCTAAATCCTCCTTTGGCGTGTCATTCTCTCAAAAGGAAATAGGTGGAGGTCCTGCATCAAAGTTTATCTATTATCTAATAAAAACAAAGAATCCAATAGAACAGGGAGATCTTATAGGTATTACCCATTTGCCTAGAAGGACGGTCCAAAGCGCCATTGAAGATTTGAAGAATCAAGGTTTCATTATAGAACGAAATAGTTTGGATGACAGCAGAAGGAAGGTGTATTACCCTGTCAAATCTGAGTGGTTATAGTTATATCTACGCTCTGAAATTCTATGCACATTATATTGACAATATATAAATTTACTATACTAAAATTGACATTGTACCTTGATTTAGTAATGGTTAAACATGTCTAAACTTCCATATTAATTGTTACGATACTGAACTCATTATAAGTCGCTTATGTAGGGATAAAGTCTTGCTAATCAGAATATAAGTATAAAAAATGTATCGTCTCTAGTACTAAGTATAGCAAAAAAATTGAGCTGTAGACTCTCAATTAAATCCTAAATATAGGCCAAGGAAGTTTTACCTCTCAAGTTCCGGCTGATAAACTGGCGTAATTTGCGCCTAATTCTAGAATTATACGTATTTGCAAGTATTCAAATATGCTTTTGATTAGGTAGGAGGCATGAACAAGAAATTAAAAATCATGGCAGTTCTGACTACGTTACTCATTGCAGGATTTATTGTAACGCCGTCACTGTCAAGTCATGCGAACGCACAGTTAACACAAAAAAAAGTATTTAGATTAGGATACTTTCCTAACATAACCCACGCACAGGCAGTAATTGGAGTAGGGAATGGAGATTTTCAAAAAGCTCTAGGTGACAATATAGAGCTTAAAAGTTTGACGTTTAATGCAGGCCCGTCAGCAACAGAAGCTCTACTAGCGAACCAAATCGATGCAACTTACATAGGTCCAAATCCAACCGTTAATGGTTATGTTGTTTCCGAAGGTAAAGCCGTGAAAGTAATATCTGGAGTGGCAAGCGGAGGCGCCGTATTCATCGTAAGAAATGATTCTGGTATTCAGTCCTCAAAAGACCTTGGGGGTAAAAAATTTGCAAGTCCGCAAATAGGTAACACTCAAGATGTCGCATTGAGAAAATATCTACTTGATAATGGATACAATACAAAAGATAAAGGTGGAAATGTTGAGATCCTTCCTGTGAAGAATCCTGATATCCTGACATTATTCTTAAAGAAAGAAATCGATGGAGCTTGGGTTCCTGAACCATGGGGCGAAAAACTTATCAAGGAAGGTAATGGCAAATTATTTTTGGATGAACGAACTTTATGGCAGGGAGGAAAATTTGTTAGCGCAAACATAGTCGTTAATCCTGAATATCTTCGCAACAATCCTGACGTGATAAAGAAGTTTTTGGAAGCTCATGTAAACGAGACACAATGGATTAACAGCAACAAAGAAGACGCACTAAAAACCTTCAATGTTGAGTTAAAGAAACTAACAGGCCAAACAATCCCAGAAGATGAGCTCAAGGAGGCCGTCTCAAGGATGGAGCTAACATATGATCCCTTGCAAGAAACTCTGATCAAGTCAGCAAACGATGCCTTTGAAATAGGTTTCCTGGGAAAAACAAAACCTGACTTGGGAGGTATCTTTGATGTGAACATACTTAATGAAGTACTTGAAGAAAAAGGACTCCAGAATGTCCGAGATGCCCAAAATCAAACATCAACAACGGGTAACGAAACTTCAACAGCAGTGACAACAAATTTGCGCAACGATCAAGCATATATTGATGCAGTATACGGAGGTTCTGATGCGTAATGAGTCACAAAACTATATCTTATTCATCTTATGTCCACTCAGAGGTACTAGTCGATACTTACTGGTTAGAGACCACTTACCGGACCAAAAACTTTGAGTAATAGAAGTAGATTATGATGATTCTGGTAATTGCGAACTAGGTCATATCCCGGTGCTGTATTGATAAATTGGAAAAAGGGTATTAATGATCCTATACAAAGGAACATAATAAGTAGGGCACTCTATGAGAATCTTTTGCAAAGAATATCTATTTAGGTTTTAGAGTTACACCGCAAGAATTAGGACCTGCTTCCAAATCAGGCATTTGCATGTCATCAAAAGGCAGTATTCTTTTGTTGATTTCAATAATTGTCTTGTAGTTCATTGGTCTTGATGGCAAGGTATCGGTAATCTGATTAACAAATTCATCCTCATTCATAGAGAGTAGTTTTATTTTTTTCTTCAATAAACCGATTGTTTCAGATATAGTTTCTGCATGCTTTAGTGCAATTGAAGTTGCATTAAAGTGAGCAGGGAGAATCACGGTATTTTCTGGCAAATTGACTATTTTTTGATGATAAGTTTTGTATAATAACGCAGCATATTTCTTGGCTTCTTCTCTCAGGTCAGGTCTTCCTACACTGTCGACAAATAAAGTATCTCCAGTGAATAAATATGAAATTTTAGACTTGTCTTCTGTAGGTTTACTTGCATCAGAACTATTCGCATACTTTAACAAAAAGGACATACTACCGTTTGTGTGGCCTGGTGTGTGAATGGCCTCGAGTGAAATTTTCGGTGAAATTTCTACATTATCTCCATTATTTAGATACTGGGTTTTGATTTCTGTATTTTCACTATTGTATTCTTCCAGAGAGCTAAAGCATGCCAGAGCTTCTACATTCTCTTCTTCTACTAATGTTCTGGTTAACTTTGCTACTCCCGAAACATGATCGGCATGTTGATGTGTGTCAATTACTTTTATTATTTTCAGCCCATTTTCCCTGGCAATACTCAGAAAAGCCTCATAAATTTCGCGACTTGGGTCGATGGCTGCAGCAGTATTATCTTCTTTTGAGGATACTATATATCCCATACATCCTTTTGAGATTCTTCTTATCTGCCAGATTCTAAATGGAGCTTCAATTGCAACCGGAACTTCGGCAACATCGTAGACCTTATTCCAGCCCGCCATTCCGCCCCTAACACTTTTTACATTATATCCTAGTTGGTTTAGCAACCGTGCTGCCATCATTGACCTATTTCCATGAGCACAGAGCGTAACAATTTCTTGGTCTTTTGGAATCTCTTTTAACAAATTGGGATCATTCATGAACAAACGATCAACGGGGATTAACTTGGGATTTTGATGATTTTCATATGATAGTTTCCAGGCCTCATATTCTTGGGGCGTTCTAACATCCAGAATAAAAATATTCTCATGATTATCTATTTTCTTTTTTAGTTCTTTAGGTTCTATCTCTTGATTATTTCCTGTTGTTTGGCCATCCATATGTGATATTAGAAAACTAATCATATTTGTAGGTTTAAATTCTAGCTACAAACAAGGCTCACGATATACCCAAAAACCAAAATCAAAGCTCGAACATATTATTTATAGTTTAAAATTTTAAATAATATTAAAGTAATGCCCAATACTTGAGCATTTATTGTCGTGCTTATGAGTATCTTAAAATTCGGCATTTATTATTTTATGATTAAAAGGTCTTGATTAATTTTGAATGCCACCAGAGATCTAAAACAAGATCATATCCTAATTAATCGTCTAGGTAAGATAGCAAAAAAATGTTCTGATTTATTATACGGCAATGTAGACATTCCAACTGAAGATATCAAAGTAGTTTCGATGCTTATCCATGAATTCGTAGATAAATTCCACCACGGTAAAGAAGAGAAAGCGTATTTTCCACAAATGAAAGATAAGAATAATTTTTCTCAAGATATCCGAAACTTCTTAATAGAGCATGAGCTTGGGAGGCGCATAGCAAATATGTTATCCCAAAGTCTAATATCTTGGAATGGTGGCGTTGATTCAAGAGAGCGAGTTGCAAGATTCTTGAATGCATATTCAGTTTTCATAACCATACATACTGAAAAAGAAAACATATTTTTCGAACTAATTGAGAAAAAAGCTAGCATCTCTGAAGAGGAACATTCGCTATTATTGAAACACTTTGAAACTTGTCATAATGATGTAGGGGGTAAAGTTAGAGTTGAACAGATGACAAGACTGATAGGATGCCTTGAAGAAAGAGAATGGATGAAAAGGTAATAATGCTATTTGACGTAAGATGAAATTTAGAACAAACAAAACTCTAAAGAGATAGTGCAAAACATATAAAATCCAAATGACCACTAGTAATAATGCAAAACAGGATAAATGATTGCGTTTTATTATTTTTACTTGTGTCCATAGCTCTGTCGGTAACCTCACTAGGCATATTAATACAAAATACTAACGCGCAAGACCAATTGAGTAATAATACAGAAGCAAATGTAACGATTAGTAAGGATAAAGTCATCGTTCAGACTTTTGACAATTTAAGTAATTTCTTTGGCACTCCAATGTTTTTTGAAACCAGTCATAACAGTATAGGGTCAATAACAATTAGTACGACTCCTCTCAAAACTCAAGATTCCTATAATGCTACAGGGGTTTTGAGGGATGTTGGAAATGTTACGGAGATGGCTACTTTTGTAACAACTCATTTGGCAGATGGTAAATCAACTAGTATAGGAAAAGGAAATTTTACGACTTCTGATGGCGATATTGCCAATTACACAGGTCAGGATGTAGGAAGTACAGATAGTAATGGAATTGAAACATACAAAGGTATCCAGATTTTTAGTAGCAATCCAGAAGGCAAGCTTGGGTTCTTAGATAATGCGATTGGAATTTATGTCTACAAATACTTGCCAAACGGTACAACCACAGGGACTATCTGGGAATGGAAATAGTCTAGATATTTTTATTTATCTTGACATCATGTCTAATTTGAAAGACCTGTTCGAGTGATATCGATTGGATAAACAAGATTACAATAATTCCAAGGCAGATGAATTCGCCTCAAAGATGTTTCAATTCCTAAACAGTGGAATGCTGTCACTCATGATCAGCATCGGCTACAAGACAGGCTTGTTTGATATAATCGCTCAACTGAAGCCTTCGACAAGTCAAGAAATTTCACAAGCATCAAAGCTCAATGAACGATACATTAGAGAATGGCTAGGTGCAATGGTAACGGGCAACATCATCGAATACGATCCTTTGACAGAGAAATACTTTCTACCTAAGGAGCATTCTGCCTTTCTGACAAGAAAATCAGGTATTGACAATTTAGCTGTTTTAGCCCAATATGTTTCACTAATGGGCAATGTAGAAGACAAGATTGTCGAATGCTTTAGGAATGGTGGTGGTCTTCCATATTCGGAATACCCAAAGTTTCAACAGTTGCAAGCAGAAGAAACTGCAAGAATTTTTGACAGCATGCTAACCAATCAGATATTGCCATTGATTCCTGGTATTAACAATAGATTGAATGATGGAATTAGAGTACTAGATATTGGATGTGGACGAGGTCGTGCCGTTAATCTAATGGGTAAGGCATTTTCCAGATCCAAATTTACTGGTTGTGATATTTCTCATGAAGGAATATTATCCGCAAAAGAAGAAGCCAAGAATATGGGTTTAACAAATGTTCAATTTGAAATTAAGGACGCATTATTAGTTGAGGAATTAGGCAAGTTCGACCTCATTACTGCGTTTGATACTATCCATGATCAGGTTCAACCTACAAAGGTCCTAAAGGCTATAAACGCATCCCTTAATAATGATGGTTTTTTCTTAATGCAGGATATAGCCGCCTCAAGCAAGGTGGAGAAAAATATTGATAGTATATTGGCTCCGACACTATATACAATATCTACCATGCACTGTATGTCAGTTTCTCTTGCCTTCGATGGAGAAGGTCTTGGTACCATGTGGGGTAAAGAATTGGCAGTAAACAAACTTACTGAAGCTGGATTCAAAGATATTAAAATAAAGAACGTAGAGGGGGATATCATGAATTACTATTACGTGTCAAGAAAATAACGGTAAACATTATTCTCTACGAAAAATACGACTCGGAAATATCAAAACAGGCTATCTATTCAAAGATTATTCATCAGTGATCTCTTCAGAGTTTCTTTTTAGTTCAGAATTTTTTAATCCACATGACAGACATCTGTATGATACTATTTTTTTAGTCTCCTTTTCAAGTATCAAATCCTCCCCGCAACATGGACACTTCATTGTTTCTCTGATATTATGAGTCATTGTGGTTTATGAATCATATTATTCTCATGGGCCAAATACTAATTTCAGGTTCTATAGTTTCATGTTTATCTCTCTAATTAAGCAAGCAATACGCTCCATATGGCTACCTATCCAATAGATCTTGTTACACTGGCTGCATTTATAGAAAATGTCCTTCGTATGTAATAATCTATCTGGAATTTTATTCTTTATCGAATTCTTATCAATAATTGTGTATAGTAAGCCGTTACAGCAAGTACAAAAATTGGGTAACTCTTGTGAATTGATAGACTCAATATCTAAGGACTTAAAAATAGTAACAAGATTTTCTACCTCTGTCCTTTTATCCATAAGAATTGTATCTAATCCCTTTTTCTTACACCTTCTAAATAAGGCCCTATCACTTGTTATAACTATTCTACCATGGTATTTTGATGAATTCAAAATATCCATATCGTCAATTTTAGACTCGTAAACTGTATCAAATCCAAATATTCTCAATTTCCTCGCTATTTTGCCAAGCATGGCATCAACAATGAAGGAATATTGATTGATATATTTGGTTTGATACATGTATATTAAACTAGTTACCTTATATCAGTATTTGATAGTATACCCAATGTTAGTTCAATCTCACGGTAATGAGAGGTTTGGAATTACTTGATTATGCTCGGAGACATTTTAAAAGACAGGAAGATAGACCCTCAATCCGGAGAGCACAGGAAATAAGAAAATTCTACAAGCAAATTATACAGGACCATGATTATTTGGTTAATTCGGTTATTCCGGACGACATTAGGCATGAACATTTTAAAAGGACTTGCGAAAGGATGAAAAAATTAGACACGAATGAATGAAACAGATTAATACCAATTTTCAACTTTTGGAAACCACATCATATTACTCAACAAATATGGAAAGCAAGTAATCCAGAAGTACACTTGACAGAAGGGACTGAGTGAAAAAAAAGTCCAAGTTCAATTCAATCTTAGTTAAACAGTGGTGGGCTCTATCTAATTGCAATTGCAGGTTTGGTTATTGTCGGTATTTTCTCTGGAATTTACATGGATTCTGATATGGAATCAGAGCAATTAGATCAGTCAACCGACCTAACATTATTAGCAGAACTACCAACAATTCCGTTTCAGGTACTTACAATAATTTCAATAATACTGTTCATACGAATAATAAAACAAATATCCACTTGGCAGAGTCAGAAGTCGATTTATTTGTGATCTCTGATATTTAATTACCATTTAAAATATCTATTATTAATCAATATTATGATTGGAAAAAAGGCTCTTTAGATCAAACTATTTATGCAAGTTACTAAAATAATCGGTATAATATAAAAACTAAATAGATTCGAATATTCAATTATACTGAGTTTACTAACGATTATATAATTAGTAGTTAATCAGGGATTTTCTCAGACAAACTATACTCAATTCACGACTTATCAGAAGATTGGACTGATTTCTAGTCCATTTTTTCTTCTATCTTTTCTTTTTGGTATTCGCTATCTAAATCCTTATCTGGATCCTCGGCTTTGTTCACTACTGCTTTTGCGCCCGCCTTAACCTTGTCTCCAGCATCCTCCAATTTTTCCCCTGCTTCGTCATATTCTATGTTTTTTGTCTCTTCATATGAGGATGTATGTGCAGTGTCGTCAACTCCTTCTTTATTGTCCTCAACTGCCTCCTTAATTCCCTGTGCAGTGCCTTCAACTACTCCTGCAGTGCCACCAACTACTTCCTTAACTCCCTTCTTTACTTTATCAAAAGCCTTTTCTTCTTCAGTCATGATAAACTCACTACAACAAGTTATTTAACGCTTCAAAC
>JAICFW010000107.1 GCA_025923455.1 Nitrososphaeraceae archaeon
ACAGGGTTGTATTAAATGATGATTGGTAACAGTATAAGGTTCTGTTCGATTAAGATACGCTTCGAACTTTCTTTCATCGACTTGGTGGATTACCTTTGGAAACAAACAGGATTCCACTACCATTGCTTCACCTGAAAGACATTTTGAACGATGGAACACATCATCGCCCTTTTTTGCGATATTTATCGCAGCTAAAACATCTCTGTCAATTACAAGATGACAATCATCGCAACTCATCAATCTTGTAAGTTTGTCATATTGGGTTCTCTTCCCGCATTTATGACAGAGAGACGAAGTATAACGAGTATCTTTAGAAGATAGCTCTATAACTTTAATTCCCTCCCACTCTGCTTTGTATTTTATTTGCCTTTTTATTTCTGCAAAAGACCATGCATTCATTTTTCCTCTATAGTTATTGCCTTGACCATTGCCTTTCTGATACAACCTTCTAATGAATGTCAATTTTTCAAACGCAATTCCCTGTTTATTTTCTTTTAGTTCATTTACAATATTCTTAGAAACCTTATGCAAAATCTGGTTAACCCTATTCTTTCTTCTATTCCCATATTTTGCGTAAATTTTTTTTCTGATTCTATGGTCGTTTATCTTAAGGGATTTGTAAATTGATTTGGTGTTATCAATTATTTCATTGCATTTTTGTAGATCATATATTGTTGTTTTATCAATATTTCCTACAGTTACATTACCAAGATTTCTATCTACGCCTACTATACTAGCACATTCAATTTGTTCAATTATTGGTTTAGAATAACTGATACTCAACCTGTCTAAAGAAGAGACACAAAAAGAATGCACTTTGAGTGTAGATATGGTTTTACAAAATTGTTTAGCTTGATATCAAAATATCTTTTCCCTCCAAGAGGTATTTTTAGTATTCCATAATTCCAGTCAACCTTAAATCCATAACAAGAAATTATCATATCATTTTTTAAATAGGGATTTTTAATCTTGAATCCTCTTTTAATTGATTTTTTCTATTTTGTAAAATTCCAAAATGCTCTTGAAATAGCATGATGCTTGTAATAACTTACAATATCATATCTATCCAAATAACGATAAGACTTTGTTGACAGTGTCTTTAGTGAAGTAACATTATTTTGTAAACCAATCCTAATACAATCGTTGACCATATTTCTAAATTTAGTCATTAAATCTAGCATCCCTTGTGAAATAGTGATTTGTTGGTTAACTGTCTTTATCATCTTATTTAGTGATGGAAAATCTTATATTTTATTTTAATTTGTCAGTTGTTGAAACAAAGCCCAGGTATAGTAATAGATTTATACCCAAATACGTATTCGAATTTGAGGATTAGAGAAGATGTCAGATGGTAAACGTGTAGTGTTAACAGCAGATCGTAGCCTTATGACAAATTATAGAGGTAATTTTCTTTATGGTTTTATTGCATGCGGTCCGTATGAGCTCGTACCTGAATTTGTATTTGACAAGTTATTTTGTCCGAGCGTTGAAACCGATAAAAACACTGGACAAGTGAAGGTAGCACAATGCGGTCTTAGAAGAATAGAAAGTGCGTTATTGACGGAATACAAAAAAGATGACGTTGCAATTGCACATCCTGAAATGCTGGAAAAAAGTATAGGCCCCAACACAACGGTGGTTGGAATCAATGTTATGGACCCATTGGGTATGGCGCCAGTGACGACAACTATGTCACCTGAAAAATTATCATACGTCGCCATGAAATTTAAGAAAATGTGCGCATCAGTAATTCAGATGAAAAAGAAATATGGCTTTAAAGTTGTGGTCGGCGGAAATGGCTCATGGGAACTTGCAAAGCCTGATAGAATGAAAATTCACGGGATTGATACAGTTGTAATTGGCGAAGCTGATGAGCTTGCATTAGATCTATTTCATGACCTTGAAGCTGGAGATGCCCCAGAATTACTTCATACATTTGTAAGAAATATTGAAAATATTCCTCCTATCCAAGGTCCTACAATAAACTCACTTGTTGAGGCAATGCGAGGATGTGGAAGGGGTTGTGATTTTTGCGATGTAAACAAGCGATCTAAAAAAGATATCCCATTGGAAAGGCTGCAAGCAGAAGCAAGTATAAATTTGAAATACGGATTTGATTCTATTTGGCTTCAGTCTGATGAAATGTTGCTATATGGCTGTGATAACAAAGATTTCGTGCCAAATGCAGACGCTATTACTGATGTCTGGAAAGGGCTAAAGTCAATTGGCGCTAATTTCGTAGGCACGACTCATATGACCTTGTCTGCTGTAGCTTCTTCTCCACATTTAATCAGAGATTTATCCAAAATAAATAACATGGATTCAAACGGCAGATGGCTAGCTACCAACCTGGGTGTAGAAACTGTTGCCCCCCGAATGGTCAAAAAGCATCTTGGCGTGAAAACAAAACCATATCAACCTGAAGAATGGGGTGCGGTAGTGAGGCAAGGCTGCAGAATTTTGAATGAAAATCATTGGTTCCCTGCCTTGACACTAATAATTGGTTGGCCAGATGAAACACCAGACGAGACACAATACACAATTGACCTAATAGATGACTTTAGCAGAATGAAAATGAGTGGCCTTGTAGCCCCACTGCTGTATCAAGATTTTTCTGAAAGGAATTCCATGCATTTTGGAAACTTGAACGAATCACAATTTACCTTGTTTTGGAAATGCTGGCAGTTTAATCTGCGGGTTATAAATGACATAATTCCCATAATTATTCGCAACAAGACATACGGTCCTGCAATGAAAGTCTTTATGGCGGTCTTGATAAAGGCCGGGACTTGGGCAATCATGAGATACCTGAAAGGTCTATCAAAAGAATTGTTCAATGGTCAGGTACCTGAAGATATCGTAGAGAAATACTCTAGAAGTAGATCTGTATCTGCTTCCCTTGCTCCAAAACTTTAAGATCAAGAATTAATAATTTTCTCTTTAATTCTTGCCAAGGCTTTCCATTTCTCTAATTGCAGTATCTGCAATTGTCGCAATTTTTGGTTTGAGTATTATGAAATAATTTTTATCAGCTCGTTCTACAGCTGCAACAGTTTTGTATTTTTTGGTTGAAATATCAAATTCGATCAATCCTGGTTCCATTGTACCTTTGGCATAAATCATCATCATTACGTCACCAGATACCGGGGTGAGAGGCAGAATAGAGAAGACATATCCTTTGTAAGAACTAGCGGGTAGGACTTGTTTCATATAAGGCGCAACTGACACAAGATACAAAAAAAATTCTTCAACCGTGGAAAATTCTTCATACTCAAATTTCATATATTATGGTCACATTTATCCTTGATATAAGGTTAAGGTTTGCCGGTTTGTACGCTTTGTGATTGTCTGAGACCTATCCGTAAGATTCGAATTTCACACCATAGCTTCCATCTTTTCTCTTATGCCTTTCAGTAACGAAACCCTTTGGAATTAGATAGTCCAATGCTCCATCAACTGTTCCTTGCCATCCACACACATAGAAAATAGTATTTTCAGGTGTAATTGATTCTCCAACAAGCTCTTCAAGAGGAGATTTGTCGGTTCCTAATTTGGGGCGTAGGAATGATTCTACTCTTCCTTTCTGACCATTCCAACTTCTATTGAACCATTCCTGAGGTCTGCTAACACTGGCACGATATCTGAAATTCCATTTATCTTTACCACGGTCCAAACTTTCATTCTCAAGGTCCGTCAAGAGCTCTCTATAGCTGAGCTCGTCCACATAACTTGCACCGTGGAGTATTACTACCTCGCGCTTGCTACCTATCGATTTTAAATGAAGCGCATATGAAATAAACGGTGCGAGCCCAGTTCCTCCACCGATAAGAACCATCCTTCTGTCGTCAGGGGTTCCATCATGCTTCTTCTCATCTATTGTAAAGGCACCTGTAGGCTTGACCCAAAGAATTTCGTCCTGTTCTCTTCTATTGAATAATTCTGTAGTCAATCGGCCTGGCACAGGTTTTTTAACCCATCTTACAAGCAGCTCAAATACGCTTTTTTGCTCTGGAGGTGATGCTATTGAATATGCCCTTCTGACTATCTTACCCTCAGAAGGTACATGCAACCCAATTGTCAAGAATTGACCTGCCTTGAAATCAGGTATACCACCTTCGGATGGCTTTATTTTGAATATCATTAAATCTTCCTTTAATACGGGTATATACGATATTATGCCCTTATTGTCTACCACCATACAAAACTGAAACTTGAGCCGACAAATAAATACATTATTAATTTGTAGGATTATTGGCTCGATTTTGAGGAAAACAGGTTGACTTCTTAGTAAAATATCAATGAAATCAATTTATTTCTGAGTATCAAGAAATTAAAATATGTTCAAATTTGACAATTTTTCTGAAAAGGATTCTAAAAGTGTAGATGATATCGAGAAACTAATTAATGAAAATAGCTCTGAACATCAACAATTACTAGACTCATTCAAAAAATCAATGGATTCATTCGCAACAGAACGCTCCATGGACACCTGTTTACAGGCCCTCAATATCTCAATCCAGTTAGCAAGTGTGAGGTCCACATTGACGGAATTATACAAGAGTTACTGCCATATTCTAGAGGGGGAGGTAACCAGATTAAGAAAGATCAACCAAGAGAACACATGACAACCAAATCAAAATAATCTCAATACTAGACAAAAGTAATTTTATTTTTAATTGTACCCAGGTTTTCGATTGTTATTTCTACGACGTCGCCATCCTTGAGATATTTTGGTTCTTTCATAGACATGGCAACCCCTGCTGGAGTTCCCGTAGAAATGATGTCTCCAGATTCTAAAGTCATTATTCGACTTAGGCTTGATATTATTTTGTCAATCGATATTACCATTTTACTACTGGAGGAATTTTGCCGAGTTTCACCGTTGACTTTTGTAACAATCTGCAGATCTTGCGGATCATGGATTTCGTCCTTCGTTGTTATCCATGGACCACATGGCGCAAAAGTATCAATACCTTTTCC
>JAICFW010000108.1 GCA_025923455.1 Nitrososphaeraceae archaeon
GTTCCGAATATTACTGCCAGAGAGATAGTTATTGGTATTTCATAATGTTCTGATATTACCATCTTTATTCCGATGAAAAGAAGTATTGCAGCGAGTCCAGATTTTAAATAATAGAATTTTTCCATCATTCCGGCAAGGAGAAAATACAGACTTCTCAAGCCTAGAATTGCGAAGACGTTTGATGTGATCACAATAAATGGGTCTGTCGTGATTGCCAATATTGCAGGTATAGAATCTAGTGCGAATATGAGATCGGTCATTTCTACAATAATGAGAGCCACCAGCATGGGTGAAGCAAGAAGCAATCCATTTTTTCTTAACAAAAATTTATCGCCATTGAGTTCTAATGAAACTGGAATGAATTTTCTTAGAATTTTAATTGCAATATTTTTTTCTATCTCTATTTTCTTTTCCTTCTTCTGAATAAGCATACGTATTCCCGTAAAAAGCAACAAGCCTCCGAACAGATAAATCATCCAATGAAAGGTCTCAAGAAGGGAAACGCCTGCAATAATTAATCCAATTCTCATTGCAATAGCACTTAGGATACCCGCCATCAGAACTTTGTGTTGGTAAATGTAGGGAATACCCAGTGATGAAAATATTAGCAAAAACACAAACATATTATCTACACTAAGCGACTTTTCTAGTACATAACCTGTCGTAAATAGTAATGCTACCTCTTGCCCTAATGCAAGATATACTATAACTGCAAATACGCCTGCAAGCGATATCCACAGAATAGTCCAATGCAAAGCCCGTCTGAACGTTTCTGATTTTTGTTCTTCCTGCGGGGGTACTGGATTCATTATGTTGTTTGTGATTTTTATAATTTGATGTTTATTTTTTTCTTTTTGATTTAACAACTTTCTACTAGCGTTACTACCTTTAGTTCCCTTCTGTTTGATAAATTCCTTCGCCTTATCTAGTGCTCCGAAATCAAGAGCTAAAGCAATACCGATGATTAGTATGAAAATCAACCAAATTAATGTAGAAATGTGGCTACTCAATCCTATAGATAAATCCAACTATTGGCCTTTTTTATGATGTGAGAGATATATTGTCGTTTCTATTCTCTGGATTCCAATTATCTAAATGAGATAGATTCTAAAGAGGATAGATTTATTTATCAAAGCAAAATCCAAACTGCTAAATAATTGGAAACTTTCATAGCGTTGGAGAGATTATACAAGATACCAATACTGTCAACTACTATTCGAAAAGTACAAGCCATTCCAAATCCAGTAAACGTAGAATTGCTTGGCGAGTTCCCAGATTATATGAGAAAAAATGGCTCTTCTGAGCATCATCAAAATATTAATTTAAAAGTTGCTTTTCGTAATTTTATGGAAAAAAATTCATTTTACCACATTAAAACACAGCAGCAAGTCTTAAGCTTTTTAGATACCAAAGTTAGGACATGTAATAAAGATCCCGATAAAAAAATGGATAACCACATGGAATAATTATCTTAACAGAATGAGGCTGTTCTACAGGTAGTTATTCAACCACGACAATGAAACCGAAAGTGAGAATTGGCAAACTCCCGAGTTTTTTAAAATAAAGACAATAAAAAGTAAAAGATCTTCTTTTTTGGAAACTGAAATTTGGGAAAGAGACGAATTACTATGTTTTTTGAAGTACGAGCCTCATAATCGTAATAAGGCGGCCCTTACCTTATTTTAGGACCTTAATGGTCGCAATCATGAGATATCCCTGCTCAAAATAAAACACATCAAAATCAAAGAAAACCATGGTGAAAGAGAAGTTCCGCATGAGTCCAAGACCGGCAGCGGACCTGTATTGCTTACAACTAGTTTTGTCTATGTTAGGGACTGGATTAACGAACATCCATTCAAAAATAGTCCAAATGCAAATCTGATCTGTAACCTGATGACTGGAGCGCCTGTTAGACCAGATGATATGTAGACAATGATGAATCAACTAAAGCGTAGGATCGCCAAGATGATTAAGGAAGACGCAATAAAAGATACAGTGGAGAAGGAAAAAATAGGGTCCTTATTAAGGAACAAAAAATGGAACCCTTATTGTTTACGCCATTCCAGCATTTCAAGTGATTCAGATTATCTCCTGTTGGAATATACCGACTTCCTGTTGAAGACCAAAGTTGGCGTGGTAAAGCTACACTCCGAAAAGTCTTCAAATTTTAAAGTAGTTTATGAAAAATTCAATGAATATACGAATAGAGAAGAGACAGCATGAGGACTAAACTGAATAATAGTAACACTTGTAACCCAAACTTAATAGTGGCGAGATAGTAACAATTTATTGCATTTATCTCACTACAATTTAAATCTAGCAAATCCTTAAATTGGCAGTAGTCCCAATGCTTTTAATGATTAAAACAGTATTACAGAGTTCAATAATTCATGCACTTGTTGCTTTCTCCATGATATGGATTGCAAGTTGGATGTCAGATACAAGTAGTTTTGCTCAAAGTGAAAATCAGGGAACTGATAACGGGGATATAACGGGAAGCGAAGAGTCAAAGGAGTTCAGTCCTAACAAAAAAATAACTATGATTTTAGATGATACCGAAATAGAGATTGCACCTGGTGAAAAAGTAAAAGCATGGGCATTTAATGGAACAGTTCCTGGACCGACTGTGAGATTGATGGAAGCAGAAAATGTCAGTATTCTATTTGTAAATAACGGAACTTTTCCGCATACTATACATTTCCATGGTGTTCACGATGATAAAAATGACGGTGTTTTGCCAGTAATAATGCCCGGTAGAACTTATACCTATAACATAACAGGCGAGCCTGCAGGCGCCTTAATGTATCACTGCCACGTGCCCCCCGTGTCGGAACACATTCGAATGGGAATGTATGGTGCTCTGATAGTCGACCCAAAGGATAAACCGTTGAAACCTGCAAAGGAGTATTATATGGTCATGAGCGAATTTAGTACCGACCAAAAAAATGTAACAAAATTTCTCGCTGATTACTACCCAATAAATGGTTATTCGTATCAATATATGAGTAATCCACTTGAAATCAATCAGGGAGAATTGCTTAGAATTTATCTTGTAAATTTGGGAACCACTGTTCATGCACCAATGCATCTGCATAGCACAATTTTTGATGTATATCCGTCGGGACTAGTTTCCAATAAACCATATCAGGCTCAAACTGTTGCAGTTGCACCCGGAGACGCAGCTATTATTGAAGCTAAATGGAAATATCCTGGGAGTTACATGTTCCATAGTCACGGATTCCAGGAAGAAAAAGGAAATATGGGTCATATCCTAATTAAACAGAATTCGGACAACGCTACTCAGATAACAAAAAGCGTATCAATGTTTGATTGGCAGTACGATTTACAGAGGAACTTACAACAACCTAATACAAATGGTACTGAATAGTAACATATCGAGCAATTCTGTATTATTTTAGGCTAATAGTAAATTGATGAGTGTGGCACAGTCTAGCTTGAGTTTACTTTAGATTTCGGGGCATACTTTCAACTTCACATGTTTTAGTCGGTTTGTCGTGCCCCAGGCGAAAAAATTTCCCCATGATGCACGTATTGCGCTAATGATGCATATGCGCACCTTAAATGAATTAATCGTAATTTAGTGTGCGTGCGTTGGAGGTGCGCTACCTTTTGCTAATTCTTCATTAAACGCCCCCGCAGATTTTTCATGATATTCCAAATTAGACTGATCTTACCTTGATTGCTTGCGGCGGACAAACAGATACGCAAGCCATACACCAGGTGCAATCATGTTCCCTGATAGGATCTGATTTGTCTGTATAATCTTTCCTTGCATCTTTCATAGAATTCTCGCCTGTTCCTTCACTAGTAGCGTTAGCCATTTCAATCGCTGGGACATCTTGTTCTGTTCTATACCATTGAAACACTTGTGTTGGACAGGCTTCAATACATGCACCATCAGCATAACAAGAATCCCAATCCACTGCGATCATTGTGCCATGAACGCCTAGCGGTACATACTCTTCTCCTCTTACTTTGTACGCGTCCTGGACTTCAGTTTTTGTTGCGGTTTCAGCGTCTGGTCTACCAGGGCCCCAAACAAAATGAGAGTGTTCACCGTCAACATGTTTATGTTTCCCTATTACCTGATGATTCTTTGGAAAATCTTGGTCGATTGCATAACTGTAACATGCCTCTACTTTATTTATCCGTTGTATGTTCTAAATTAAATTATTAGGGCTTAAGCACCGCTAACATGAACGCTCTTCCTACTACAAGAACGAGAATTGAAAGACCCACATTTCCAATTAAATTCAATCCAAACAGTACAAACTGTTTAGAATCAATCAGACTAACAGATTGAAGGGCAAATGATGACATGGTTGTAAAAGATCCACAAAATCCTATTGCAATAAAGATAGAATATTTTGGATCTAGATTGAAATTCATCGATATAACCACGAACATTCCCAGTATGAAACTTCCAACGACATTGATAATCAGAATATTAATTGGTAACACTCCGAACAATATGGGAGACTCTGCTATCTTATAGCGCAAAAAAGCACCTGCTAGTGCACCTAACCCTAATAACAGAAACTCAATTCCTTTCATTTTTTGCCCGCCTTGTTTCCATTTTCTATTAAGTAGAGATACATGTTAAATAGACATTGAAGTAAAGTGGTTTTTCTATCCATCTCGGTGGTTATTTCAGTCATTTTCATCAAACAATGCAATTAGATACAATAAAAATCCACTGTGTTAAACTTCGTCCTAATTTTCCATCAATTTAAGCAAGTCAAGAGTATGTACAGTTAATGTTTGTTATACAGGATAGAACCATACAAGAAATTTTAAAAACTCTCGATAAAATTGTCGTCAATCCAGGCGATCTTGAACATTGGACTCTTTCGATAGAAACTGCTGCAAAAGACATGGGCGATAATAAGAGGGACAAGATCGATTTCGAGTATTATCCTGATGAGAGAGTTATGAAATTCTTTGTAAAGGACGCTAAATCAAGGGATGATTTAGTAAACTCGGTAGAAGTTCATCTTCCATTGATTCCAGAGTCACTTGAAGGTTTCTTCAGAGTATTCAAATATAATTTAAAGAAAGTGAAATTCGATAAATAGACAAAAAAAATCAATGGATTGATCCGGCCGAAACGCTACAACAATTTTGTTCTCAACTTGCTCTAACTTTATGAGCTTTATTAATACCTCAACTTTCTTGTCTCGTCAAAGTGTCTAATTTTTCTGGTTAGCTCTTTACAGTCTGACGCCCTCGGAATAAAAGTTACCATGTGGAGCCTCTTGAAATACAACTACTACTTCCTTCTTACCAACTCCCAAGATTTTACAGACATTTTCAGTTATTGCTTCAGCCAA
>JAICFW010000109.1 GCA_025923455.1 Nitrososphaeraceae archaeon
CTGAGTCAATATTACTCATAGATGCATCATACATAATTTAATTTTTTCAAATTCTAGAAATATGATCTAAGCGTGATCTGAATGTGGACAATTTATTATCTAATCATATGAAACATTCTTATACTATGTCAATCATGAGCGGGGAATGTTAATCCTTTTCCCTTTTCTGAATGAAAAACTACCTTTCATTTTCGCTGCAGAGGTCAGCATTTCTTTCCTCATCCTTTCTGCAGAGGTCAGCATTTCTTTCCTTGCATTTTCAAATGCGATAGTCGTCTCCTTGCTGAGCATCCCACTCATCTTAATAAAGGAATTAGTCATTGTTGTCCCCATTTCTACATTGTTTCTAATCTGATTTGAGGCCATCTCTACGTTGTGTTTAATTTGATTGGAGACCACTTCGATATTTTCTCTGATAAGCCTACTGAATGGATCATTATCTTTGCTCATAAATTAATCAGACTCCAAGATTAATTAACTTATCACTGACGTATCCTAAAGTTGACAGAACTTTAAAACAAGTAAGTATCGGATGGAGTCTCATAAAAGAATGCAGGATATGACTTCTAATGTTACCTGACACCGTATTAAATACGAACATAATTCTGCGACTCCCTTAATGAATGATATAGTACACTAGTAAATCATCAAAATACATTCAAGTTTAATTCGTAGTGTCAAATGACGTCATAAAATCCAGTTATTTGTATTATCATACTGCCGAAATTTCAAATACAACTTAACATAATGCCACATCGACACTTTCGTGAAGTGTTGAGATATGATTTCGGATTATGATTTCGGATAACCGTAATAAGGTACTGTGTTACTATGAAATAAATTATGCCATCCTGTTTGCGCGTCAAAGAGAGAGAGTTTATCAGAGATTTAATGGAGTGGAACATAGAGAAACTACACAAAAAATACACACCAAGCTACAGAAGAATTTTGAAATATAGACTGTTACAAAAAAGACGGTTCTTAGCAGAGGATCTTCTCTTGATTAATTCAGTATTAGATAAACTTCAAACCGTTTAGGCAGATTTTAGTCCGTAATATATTGTTAATGGATTCATAATTTACTAAATAATGGTATCATAATTCACTTTTAACAATACTTACAAATTTCATATTTTCAATCAAGTTCTTATTGTGCTCCTGACGTCTATTAAATCCCTTAATATTGCACTTGCAGTTTCCATGCCGCCTGCACCTTTACCTATTATTGTTTGCTGACCGGAGTGCTGACATGTAAATGTAATAGCATTCAGAATACCATCCACACAGATAGGATCTTTCATAGAAACTGGTTTTGGTTTAACGACCAAATTTTTTCCGTCGCAGCTTGCAATCAGCTTCATTGCATTACCATTTTTTCGTTCAGTGAAAACTTGCGAGGGTTTTACATCTCTGATACCTTCCCTACTAACATCCTTCATTGTTGATTTCATATTCATTACGAAATTTGATGCTATCACCAATTTTGCAGCTGCGTCGAATCCATCGACATCAAGCGTTGGATCCTTTTCGGCATATCCTTTTTCAGAAGCATCTTGGAGAGCTTCGGAAAAATTTAGGCCCTCATACATCTTGCTCAGGATATAGTTTGTTGTACCGTTAAGTATTCCCTCAAAAGAGATTATTCTGTCTCCTTTTAAACACCGTTTAGCAAATTCCAGTATAGGTGTTCCACCTCCTACGGTTCCACTAAATTTAAAGGCAATTCTATTATATTCGGCAAGCTCCATCAATGAGGGAAATTCCAGTGCAAGTGGACCTTTATTTACCGTAATGACATTTTTGCCAGATTTCATTGCGGATATAATATGATTTTTTCCAGGTTCTCCGTCGACAATGTTAGTTGGTGTTAGCTCGATGACAACCTCTGCATCAATATTTTCAATTACATCCACTACTTCAGAACGGTTTCCTTTTGCCCCATAATGGATAATAGATTTCTTTTTCTTTTTGACATTTAAGAGTCTGTCCAAATCTAAGCCCTGATCACAGGTAACTACTCCTCCATTGTCAGCGCACGCTACAACTTTGGGTTTAATGCCATAGTCATTATAGAGATCTGTCGAGTGTGAAAGCAACAGTTTGACAAAGCTCTGACCAACAACACCAAAACCTAACAATACCAGTCTCAATTACTTTAGTATCTAAAATATCCGGTTAAATAAGTTTGAATCTGGCACCATATTCTCAAGTTTTTCAGATATTCAATATTTGTATTAAATCAATGATGTACAAAATTCACATTTTTTGACATTCGCGATTTAATACATTTTCTACAGAATTTGCTCATGAATTACCTAAGGCCCATTACATTAATAGAAATAAATTGTATGGAGATGAAAGAAATTGTCTAGAGGATTTGCAGTTTTTATTTTCTGGCTGATAGGCTTTGGAGTTGGTTTCGCAGGATATCTTTCGCTACCCGGAATTGCAGATTGGTTTACTACATCAATGCCGAAATTTATCGATCAGGCTGTAATAGGGGCATTGATAGCTGGAATGATTGGGTCTGCAGTAAGTACCTTTACTGTTGTAACCTGGGCTAACAGGGCAAACTAACATCGTAGGAATACTCTAGAGTATTTCGTCACAACCTTATTTTCGTCACTAAATTATTGTTTGAAAGATTTGAAAAGGATTAAAAATGTCTGAACGTTTCTAATGTATGTATGTACAACGGGGAGTTAGAAGTACAGGCTAAGAGAAAGACATTGGCCGTTTTGCACGATGAGATTACTCATGTTTTAAATGCAGCCAGAGATTTGTCCTCATTAACTGATTCCATAATAAAAGGTACAAATAAAGACACAGAATTGTCGCTTGATAGGATGAAAAATGCAGGTGAAGAGGTAGAGAACCTTAGAAGAAAGATGACCAGGGAAATCTCTGATACTGGAAGCCTTATGGTATACAGAGAAGATGTCCTTAGAACGGCCTATATTATTGACGATATAGCAGGATACATTACGGGGATAGCCTTCAGGCTTTCGAATATCAAGATTACCACTCTAAAAAAAGGCAAATTCGATGAAGACATAAGTGAACTAATCAATATGGTTGTAGAGTCCATCTTCAAGCTAAATGAAATGGCTCGAGCACTGAGCATCAATCCATCCAGCACAATCGAGCTTGCACAAGAAGTCCAGAATATTGAAAGAAAGGTGGACAATTCATATAGAAAAGTGGTAATAAAGGCTCTAAATGAAATTCCAAATACAAAGGATCTGCTTTTGGTAAAAGACGCAGTAGAAGGAATTGAGGGAATGGCAGACAAATGTCAGGCTGCGTCGGATTCTCTCACAATACTTGCTCTGAGTATGTGATGGGTCCTTTTTCTGGTACTCTCGTAGAGAGCAGAATAATCATATGGGATATTGAAGATTCCAGGTCCATTTTTTCTCTCGGATATTATGGAAAACCCCTTGGGATCTATAAGCCAAAAGGAATCGATTTTGAAACGCCCCTTATCTTGGATCTCATTGAAGGATGTTACCTGGTAGAATCGAGATTACTTACAGTAAATAATGTTAGCGGAAAACAAATTATTTTAAAGGAGATGAAAGAGATTTGCAGAAACCAGTATGTAGATTTTGACATTAAATATCTGGTATTTAAAAAATTACGAGACGGAGGGTACATCGTTTCCCCAGGAATCAAGTTTGGTTGTGATTTTGCAGTGTATGAGCATGGTCCAGGTATTGACCACGCTCCATATCTAGTGCAAGTGGTGGACAATCAGCAGGACATCACAGCTACTGGCATAGTTCTAGCTGGAAGGTTGGCAACGACCGTAAAGAAGCAATTTATCTTGGCGATCACATCTATGAAACCTAGAAGGGTATATTTTCTTAGTTTCGATTGGTGGCGAGCCTAAATCTTACCAATACTAGGACCAGGCATATTATTTGATTCAACGCAAAAGGGAAGAAAGTGAGAAACATGTTGCTACATTAAATGTAGTTCAATCTAGAGTTACAATTTAGTATGAAGTCCGTCAGTTTCTTTGAATAATCTGAATTATGCTTACCTCTTTGTCCTTTATTTTTATGCAGCCCCTATTAGTTATAAAAATAGGATTTGAGCCAATATCGTTGTTATAGTATTCTTCACGCTCCAAATTTAATGTACCTATAGGCACCGCCTCAACATTCATCCCCATCTTATTCATTTGAGAAGCAAAAGTTTCATTCAGGTTTTCAATTTTGATCGTTTCTAGTTCTTCAGTATCTTCGTGAGAAAGACTTGTATTTACTGTATCTGCCTCATTCATAGTTTTTGTATTTTTCCACCTGTAATTAAATTGTATGAATAACAGTCACAGTCTTAGTATTTCATAAAATTTTCCATTTTTTCGATTACTTGTTCACGGTTCCTCGCTATATTTAATAATGTATTTACTATGCCTTCAATTCATGCGCAAAGGGAGAGAACTCTAATTTGGATGATCCTAAATTTGCTGATAAAGTCGTAGTAGTCACGGGTAGCGGAACGGGGATAGGTCAAGCCATTGCAAAGAAATTTGCTGAAAACGGCGCAAGCATAATTTTGCTTGGAAGAAGAAAGGAACCTCTAGAACAAACAAGTTCTGAATTAGAAAAGATTGTGGCTAGTTCAGGAAGCAAAGGGAAAATTCGGATATTTCCAGGGGTTGATGTCTCTGATGAAATTGCAATTACAAATATGTTCAGTACTATAGCTAAGGAAATTGGGCCTGTGGATATTCTCGTAAACAATGCAGGAGTATCTGGACCTGTAAAGCTGTTTACTAATTCTAATTTTGATGAATTCAAGGAATGTGTAATGATTCATCTAACTGGCACGTTTTGGACAACACTAAAGTGCATTGGGAATATGAAAAAAGATTCCAAAGTTATTACCATTTCCACTTTTTTTACAGAGGAGAACAAATACGAACAGAGACCTTATAGATTTAGAACCCCTTATACAAGCGCACAAGGGGCAAAAAATAGGTTAGCAGAAGCATTTGCATGGGAATTAGTTCCTAATGGAATTCGGTCCGTAGCAACCAATCCCGGACCGGTTCATTCCGACCGCATCTACAAAACGGTATACCCAAAGGCAGCTGCAGAATTCCTTCGTATTGGAGGCTTTCCTGGATTGTCATCTGTTGAAATAGAAAAAACATTGCAACGACTCTTGAATGTCTTGGGAGAGGACCAATCTCTCATTCACAGAGAAATGGAATCAGTGCTTCAGGATGTATTTGGAGACAGAATAAAAAATCAGGATGATAAAGAAAAGCTGGCCTCAACGCTCAAGGGGATATTGTCAAAAACTCAGGAAATCGCTGAAAAGATTCAATCAAATACAAAGAAAATGATTGTTGACAAGGAATTTCTTTCACAGGATCAAGTTGCAGAGATGGTTCTCAATTTATCATCTGAAAAAATGAGCAAGCTATTGAATGGTAGGGTGATCCCAAATGACAGAGTATTCTATCCTACGCGACCCATAATAGGAACATCTATTTCCCAAGATGCCGTAGATATTTCAAATAAAGTGATTGTGCTTGTAGTTGGTTCGTCCGCAGAAAAAGATCTCGATCGAGCAAAGGCAGTAGCAAATTCTCTTGTAAAAAATATCAAGCAACTGGTAATTCTCACAAAAGACGGTAAAGATCTGAGTTCTTTTAAAGAGTTCCATGCCCACTCCGTAAATCTGTCAAATGAAGAATCTGTAAAGCGAATGTTTGATGTAATTTCAGAAAAATTCTCTGCAATAGATGGAGTAGTTTTGTTAACTGGCGAACACGACTATCATTTGGAATTAAAGTCCCTGGACAGAAAACAGTGGGATCGATTAGTAGAAGATTATTTGCTTGTGCCGGCATTAATTACCAGAGAATCTGCAACTCACATGGCTCCTAAAGGTGCGGTTAGCGAACCATCCTTATTCAAGGGATCAAAGGGATCTATCATTATTGTAGGGCCTGATTCTCCTATAGGAGATAAAATATCGGGTGTTGTTC
This sequence comes from Nitrososphaeraceae archaeon, assembly GCA_025923455.1. Taxonomy (GTDB): domain Archaea; phylum Thermoproteota; class Nitrososphaeria; order Nitrososphaerales; family Nitrososphaeraceae; genus TA-21. Next base: position 6,008 of record JAICFW010000109.1, read on the forward strand.
GTGCTAGGTCAGAAGTCTTTAGGGGCGCTCTGAGACCCTTCAATGCAACTGTCAATCAGGAATTACGTGACGTCATCAGATCTGAAATAAGACAATACTTGCTGCTTGCAGGAAATATAGAAGGCGGTGAACCGGACCAAGATAAAATTAGCAATATGATATTGAGTCTGTTCTCACAACTGGATGGTGGAAATAATCAAACGATATTTTATGTTGATGAATCCTAAACAATAACAAAGCATAGCAGCCACTCCCCTTTATTCCGATTTTATAAAAAAGCAAATTAATCCATAAGTTCTAGTCTAATCAAATGACTGATAAATTCGTTTTAGATACCAGTGTGATAATTGAAGGGAAGGTACCGGAAATCATACATGAAAAGATTCAATCAGATTCCAAAATTATCATCCCAATAGCAGTTTTGGACGAGCTTCAAGCACAGGCGTCGACGAATAAGTCTCATGGAATAGAGGGTTTACTTGAAATAAAAAAAATACGGAATCTTTGCGAGACTAAAAAAATAATCCTTGAATTTAGTGGAACCAGACCTACAATTGAAGAAATCAGACTGGCCAAACATGGAAGAATTGATGCCATAATTAAAGACATTGCTCTGGAAAATGATGCAACTTTGATCACATGTGACTATATTCAACATTTGGTAACCGAAGCTCATGGCATCAAATCAATACATATTAGATCTTTTAAAGAAGATGCAGAACTACGATTTGAAAAATATTTTGATAATGACACTATGAGTATTCATCTAAAGGAAGACACTTACCCATTTGCAAAAAAGGGAGTTCCAGGTAACCTGAAGCTAGTTCGTCTAGAAGAAAATAAATTATCAGCAGTAGAGATTTGTGATATCACTAAAGAAATTCTAGAACATTCCCGATCAAAAAATGGATTTATGGAAATTAATAAGAATGGAGCTACTGTTATTCAGTTAGGTAAATATAGAATTGCAATAACTAAAGAACCCTTTTCAAGCGGACAAGAAATTACGATTGTGAAACCAATAGCAAAGTTGACATTAGAAGATTATGGACTGAGTGAAAAACTATTAGCTCGATTGACATCAGATGTAGAAGGAGTAATCATCGCAGGGCCCCCAGGATCTGGAAAGAGTACACTGGCAAGTAGTTTAGCCGAATTTTATGTTGCTCAAAACAAGATTGTAAAGACGTTTGAATCGCCTAGAGATTTACAGGTATCTAAAGAGGTAACTCAATATGGGCCGCTTGAAGGAAGCTTTGAAAATGCAGTTGACATCTTGTTACTAGTACGTCCTGACTATACCATATTTGATGAAATAAGGCGATATAGAGATTTCCAAGTTTTTTCTGACATGAAGTTAGCAGGAGTTGGGATGATTGGAGTAATCCATGCAAGCAAACCTTTGGATGCGGTACAAAGATTCATTGGAAGAATTGAACTTGGCATGATACCACAAATCCTTGACACTATTATTTTTATGGATGCAGGAATGGTAAAAAAGGTTTATGAAATCTCGCTTACAGTTAAAGTACCTTATAAAATGACAGAAGCAGATCTTGCCAGACCGGTTGTTGAGGTCAAAGATTTTTCCACTGGTCTAACAGAATATGAAATTTATACATTTGGTGAAGAAAATGTTATAGTTCCAGTTGACCCAGAAGCTGAGGCAAATCAAAACAACATCTATAAACTTGCCGAATCAAAAATAAGAGACGTAATTCGTCGATTTGATCCAAATCCAGAGATATCCATTATCTCGAACAATAAAATCAAGATCAAGGTGCAAAAAGATACTATTCCTAGGATTATTGGAAAGGGTGGCACAACCATAAGCGAACTTGAAGAGATGCTGGGTGTGAGAATAGATGTGGAGATGAAGACAGCTACTCTTGGTAAGGAAATAAATTTTGATATAAACGAATCTGGTAACGGAGTTGTTATTAATTTAGATGAAAAAACCATTGGTAACAAAGTAAATTTGTATATTGATGATGAGTTCATTTGCGCTAATCAGGTGGGGAAGAAATCAAGAATCAAGATAGACAAGAGATCTGAAAGTGGTAGGAGAATATTGAATGCCATTATTGCGGGTCAGAGAATTACAATCTTTCAAATTGATAGTAGATAATTGGTAACAGTCGTGAAAAATGATCTAGTATCTTTTTATACTCCTAGCTGCTATATAGACTTTTAACTTATTTGATATATTGTACCATCATCAAAGGAAAGTACATACAGCAATCCATCTGGTCCAGTCTTTATGTCAGTTATACCTGCAAAGCCTTGCCCAAATAATATAGAATCCAATTCTTCATCGTTATCGACGACACGATCATCTAACCCTGGCGCCTCCAAGTTAAAATCAGTTCTGTCTTCATTTAACTCAAATCTATACAGGTTTCCATATGCGATATCTCCTACAAACGCATTGTTAGAATACTCGGTCCCTAGCTTATCTGAGTTCAAGAATTCAATATCAGTAATCCCGAAGGAATCTATAAAGCTCAGAATGGGATCCTTATAGTTTGAATTTGGGAGGCTTACCAATTCATTTTCTGCTACTCCGCTATCTGAAATTGGGCCCATTACAAGTTTCCATCCACTATTAAATCCCGGACTCACCAAGTTTATTTCATCGTGTGATTTTTCACCGTTCTCCGTATCCCACAAAGTTCCAGTTACTGGATCAACTCCTAGCCCGAAACTATTTCTTATTCCATAAGCCAAATACCAATTAATAGGGTCTTCAGGATTGTCACCTTGGAGAGGATTGTTAGGTGCAGGCGAACCATCATTTGGGTTTGTCTTTAATATTGCACCGCTAAAATCTGGATCAGGGCCATTAACTATATTTTGATCTTTTCCATTCCTTTGTAGCTCTCCAGTTACTGAATAAAGATATCCATCGTTACTTACCGCTAATTTGCCTCCTTGATGATTAGTTGCGGGAGTTCCTGGAAGATCCATAAACACTTCCTCATTTGCCAGTTTTGCTCCAGGTCCCAAAGAATATTTGTATATTCTATTTAGTACCTCACCATCTTTAACAGTTGCATATAGAAATATATTATCACCAACTCTTTCTACTCCCAATAATCCCCGTTCATTCTTATTATCTACATCTAGTGATACCAATGGTTGACCTTGGAGCATTCCATTACTTACTAAACGTACATTTCCATCTTTCTCTAGAACTATAATATTATTTTCATCTAAGAATAACATACTCGTTGGAGATGTAAGGCCAGTAACAAATGATTCCACCTGCAAGTTGGGATCTTTTAATGTAGGCTGAGCGTATAACAAATTATTTTGCAAAAGAATGACAAATGAAATAAGGCCCATAGAAAACGCAAGGAATTTTTTCATACCTGGAAGAGAGGAACTCTGTAACTATTATATTTTACCGATGGATTTCTCTTTTTCTTTAATACTCAAGTTTCCTCTGACAATATACCATCAACGAGCAATATGCTCCTAAGTTGTTTTGCCAGATCAGTAACCGTGACGATACCTACCACTTTCCCATCTGAAAGTATTGGCAACCTGCGTATTTTATGATTGACCATCCTCTGAACAGCTACTTCGACAGGAGTATCTGGGCTGGCATACGTCTGTATCTTGGACATTATTGTGTCTACTTTAACTTTGGAAGATTCTAGATCCTTTGTACAGATTTTCTTTACAAAGTCCTTTTCTGTGATTATCCCGATAGGAACGTTTTCTCTTTCAACGATGAGAGAGCTTATTCGTTTTTCAGTCATGATTTTCGCTGCCTCCTGAGCAGTAATTCCTTCATCGATTGAAATAACATTTTTTGTCATTATATCCTGGACTCTGTCGTTCAATATTCATTCTAAATAACCATCAAGATAAAAACTTAAGTCCGTAGCGTCAAAATTACACTTTAGCTGTCCACATTATTTTGGTGCAACCTTGAATGCATGTATCACATTACAAAAAAATTAAAATTACTAATAAGAAACAAATAAGATAGATTCTAGGTGAGGGCAGGAATAGTAGTTTTTCCAGGAAGTAACTGTGATCGAGATGTACATCATGTTCTAAATGACGTCATGGGAATAAAAGCACAATATGTTTGGCACACAGAAAAATCGATCGACGAGTATGACGCACTGATTTTACCAGGAGGGTTTTCATATGGAGATAGACTGCGAGCAGGTGTAATAGCAGCCCAAAGCCCGATAGTAGAAACAATAAAGAAAAAGGCGCAGGAGGGTTTACCAATTCTTGGCATTTGCAATGGTTTTCAAATCCTAGTGGAAGCTGGAATATTACCTGGCGCGTTAGTAAAAAATGTCAAACTAAAATTTTCGTGCAAATGGTTAAAAATGGAAGTATTGAATGTCAACACACCTTTTACCAACATGTACAGATTAAACGATGAAATAACTATCCCCATTGCGCATGGAGAAGGCCGATTTGTCATAAGTAATGATAAAATTCCTGAGCTGGAACAAAACAATCAGATTGTTTTCAAATATAAAGATCAAAATCCAAATGGTTCTACCGAAATGATTGCAGCCATATGTAATAAGGAGGGTAATGTCATGGGCCTTATGCCACATCCTGAACGAGCATCTGAACCAATTCTGTCACCCAACCAAACAAAAAGCAATGCAGGTCTGATATTCCGTTCATTAAAAAATTTCTTGTCGCATATCAAAAACTGAATTGATGGTATAGAATGTTAACTAAATCAGAAGAAATTTACTTGTTAAAAAAACTAGGGAGGCAACCCAATCTGTTAGAAATTGATATGATTGATGCTGAATGGTCAGAGCATTGTTCATATAAGTCATCAAGAAAGTATGTAAGATCATTACCGTCAAGTGGTAAAAGAGTAATAGTCGGACCAGGATATGATGCGGGGGTACTAGACATAGGAGATGATGATGTTATCACAGTTCATATTGAAAGCCATAATCATCCATCTGCAGTTGAGCCCTATGGTGGAGCTGCAACGGGTGTAGGTGGAGTCATAAGGGATATTATTTCGATGGGAACAAGACCTGTAGCCCTGCTTGATGCTCTGAGATTCTCTTCGCTAGAGAATGTGAATGAGGTGTCAAAGTCAAAGTGGTTGTTTAGGAATGTTGTGAAAGGAATAGCTGATTATGGCAATTGCATTGGAATACCCACCGTTGGAGGAGATATTGAATTTGATAATTCATTTAAAGACTATTGTTTAGTTGACGTAGCCGCAATAGGACTTGGTAAAAAAGATCAAATCATTTCCAATCATGCAGAAGAAGGTGACCTAATAGTCCTAGCAGGTAATCCTACGGGAAAAGATGGAATCCGGGGAGCCTCTTTTGCTTCAAAGTCACTAGACGATGATGAAAATAGGTCAGCTGTTCAAATTCCTGATCCATTCTTGGAGAAATTATTGATCGAAGCTACAATCGAGGCTACGAAGAGAAACTGTATTAATGCTACAAAGGATCTAGGAGGAGGAGGATTATCTTGTTGTCTGTCTGAACTATCTCACCTAGTTGAAAAAGGGTTTGAAGTCGATTTATCCGCCGTGCACACGAAATTACCCGATATAACTCCAAATGAAATCATGATTTCAGAATCCCAAGAAAGGATGATGTACATCATAGATAAAAGCAAAATGTCAATATTTTCTGAAATTTTTACCAAGTATGGTATTACGTATTCTATTATTGGTAAAGTACGTGGTCAAGATAATCTTAAAATTCTTTATGATGGAAACCCTCTAGCTAGTTTATCTTGTAATTTAATGGTCAACGCCCCTCTGGCTAAATGGAAATCAAAGAGACCCAACTATTTGGACAAGTTAAGAACAAAAATCAGATTGGAAAAGATAAGAAACTACAATGACGTTTTGTCAAGATTACTTGCCAATCCTAATATTGGTAACAAGGATTGGGTCTACCAACAGTATGACCATGAAGTGGGTTTAAGAACTGTAGTAAAACCCGGTGCTAATGCATCTGTCATAAGAGTAAATGACAACAAATTTGTGTCTATTAAATTAGATGGAAATTCCAAACATTGCTATTTTGATCCTTATCAAGGAATGCTAGGATGTTTGTCTGAGTCGTGTAGGAATGTTGTGTGCACGGGAGCACAACCCATTGGCATCATAGATCATCTGCAATTTGGAAGTCCTGAGAATCCATACATTTATTGGACCTTCATAAAATCAATAAAGGCAATTATAGATTTTTGCAAGTATAATAAAATTCCAGTTGTTGGGGGAAAAGTAAGTTTTTATAATGAAACAATGAATTCTCCTATTAAACCGTCACCAGTGATTGGTACTATCGGTCTTATTAAAGGCCAAGATCACATAACTAAAAACATACCGAATGTAGGAAATAAGTTGTTCATTCTAGGTCAAACAAGAGAAGAATTAGGTGGCTCTGAGTACTTTGAGTTGATTGACCGTGCAGAATATGGAAGAGTGCCTAAGGTTAATTTGAAAACCGATAAGAAAAATAGATCTGTTATATTAGATCTGATAGAAAATGGACTAATTGATTTCGTCCATGATTGTTCCAAAGGTGGAATTGGAACAGCATTGGCTGAACTGGCCATCTCTGGAGATTTAGGAATAAATGTAGATTTGAAAAAAATTCCAAATACGTGCAAGCGTGATGACTTTTTACTCTTTTCTGAGACCCATTCCAGATTCATAATTGGAAGTAGCAATCCTGATAGGATTAAGCGGTTCATGAAGAACAGAAAATGCAGTTTTTCCGAAATAGGGGAAACTGATTCTTCAATGACTCTAAATATACACAATTCTGGTAAAGAAGTAATAAATTCATCAATCATGGAGTTAGCACATAGATACAATACAATGAATAGCACTATGGATGGGATCTAGTCACAAATTTATGTGGAGTAAGTTTTAATTAAATCCATCTGGAAGAATTGATAGGTAATGGTTCATGAGAATTGTGGCGTCATTGGTTTTTTTTCACTGAATGGTCATAATGTGATACCTTATGTAATTGATTCTTTGAGGGCGTTACAGCATAGGGGTCAGGAAGCATGGGGATTTGCCGTCCCATCAAAGCCTCCGTATAAAAGCTTGGGATTGGTTTCGACTTCAAGAAATTTTAAAAGCATTGTCAGTAAGTTCAATTCTCACGCTGCTATAGGTCATGTCAGATACTCCACTTTTGGAAAAAGTAATTTGGAGAATGCACAGCCATTAAAAATAAAAGATCTTTGCATTGCACATAATGGCACCATAGCAAATGTTGAAGAATTGTCCAACATGGTAGGAGGGTGCACATTTTCTCCACAAACTATGACTGATACGTTGCTAGCAGCACAAAGATTGATGATGCATCTCGAAAAAAATGATAACATGATTCACGCCATCCGCGTATTGAAGGAGGAGATGATAGGATCTTTCTGTTTTACCCTGTTGACTGACGATGGTTCTGTTTATGCAATTCGCGATACACGTGGATTCAGACCATTAGTGTTGGGGCATATTGAAGAAACCAACACGTATATGATATCTTCAGAATCATGTGCTATTGATACTGTGGGTGGTAAACTTCTAGGAGATATCCAACCCGGAGAATTATTAAAGATCAGTTCAAAAGGAATTGAAAGACAACATTTTTCCACTAGCGAATATCATTCACATTGCGCATTTGAATTCACATACTTTGCCCATCCAAGTAGCACTATCGAAGGTGTTAACGTATATGAAGCAAGAAAAAAAATTGGGCACTATTTGGCAAGAAAATATCCTGTCAAAGATGCGGATGTGGTTATACCTGTCCCTGATTCAGCAAGACCAGCAGCTCTTGGTTATGCCGAAGAATTAGGAATCCATTTTGAAGAAGGGTTATTGAAAGACAGGTACAGGAAAAAGGGGTCTATGAGAAGTTTTATTGAACCCTACCACGGCGAGCGTATCGAGATTAATAAGGGAATTGTGCCAATACCAGAAGTCATTAGAGGAAAGAACGTGGTTGTGATAGACGATAGCATAGTTAGAGGCACGAGTTCTCAATCCATCATAAAGATACTGCGTTCAGCAGGAGCATCAAAAATATCGCTCATAGTTACTTTTCCACCTATAAAATATCCTTGTTACGCCGGAATCGATTTTCCGTCACAAGATGAACTTTTGGCATTTCAGAATCAAAATAACGAAAATAACGATCTTGAATCTGAGATTGCAAAGAGTCTCGGTGCAGATAAAGTAATTTACAATGATACTGTTACCCTTGCACAGGCAATTGGAATTGATGAAAGGGAATTATGTTTTTCTTGCTCCAACGGAAATTATAAGCCATTGGGCATAAAGCCAGTATTTAAAACCCGAGCTGAAGTAAAGGGAGATTTGGAAAATTGAATTGAATTCATATAAAAACAAGAACTCGAGTTTAGCAACAAATACTCAACTGCTTAAATATTTGAAAATTAAATTATTTTAGATTTGAAAAAACTTTATTTGATTTTCATTTGCGTTGCTGGAGTTGTTAGTCTGTCTTTTCTTTCATATATTATTATTCAACATTATCAGCGTCCTGACTATTCATTAGAGGTTGATGCCATGAGAGAGGATCAATCTCTTTTCACTAATAGTAGAATAATACTTTCAAATGTAGGAAAGCAACCTGTCACAAATGTTTTTGTTGATTATGGAATCAAGAACGAAACTATACTGACTATCAATCCTGGAGAAAAAATTTCACTTTCACCCCCCGAAGGAAGTAACTTGAGGCTTGTCAAGATCGTAGCAGACAATGGGATAAACATAACGTCAGGATACAGAACTCCCATAAAAATTCCTGGAATGATGGGCTCATAAATATTGACCGTAATTTGCACTTTTTTATGTAGGTAAAAGTAAATTCACCATAATGCACGACGTCTGCAAGACCTGTTGTATTTTAGATTCATATTAATAGATAGATTCTTCATTCAGCAAGACATTAAAATTACCGTAAGTTAATTTTTTTCTATTGAAAAGTTCAGCGTACAAGACACTATGTCAAGAGATAATTAAAGTCGATTCATCGATTAGATCTGCTGGGATAACTAATGAAGACGGCATAATATTACACATTAGTCATCGCAAGGGCATGAGACCTCTTCTTTCTGCAGAAGAAAGAGCTCAATACGCAATCACTGCAGCAACAAGACAATTTACAAGACTCAGATGGGAAGTTTTGCTGGGCAAAATACAATATGCAAGTTCTCACTATACTAAACTTATACGAGCAACAATCCCGGTAACAGATGATAATAGAAAATTATCGTTTGTGATAATACTCTCTCTTGATGCGGGAACAGACAATTTTCATGAAATAATAGTAGGAAAAGTAATTCCATTAATAAAAGAAATGAGATCTGACCTGAAATCTTGAAGGGTAGGTAATAATTTTTTCTTGATTTTTTGTTCCTATGGGTTATTATTTAGCCGAGAGACCACCATCAATTGTCAAAGTTGTACCGGTAATCCAATTGGCATCATCAGAGCATAGATAGACAACCGCACCTGAAATATCGCTTGTATTTCCAATCCTTCTTAACGGAAAAGACGACTCCAGTTGTTCCCTGGATTTCTCATCTTGCAAATAAGGTTCAATCATAGGACTTCTTATAGTAGAAGGTACAATGCAATTGCATCTAACACCGTATGGGCCATACTCAACTGCAATACTCTTTGTAAACATAATGATACCAGCTTTAGTAGCGCCGTAAATTGAAAGCGGGACATTTGGTATTGCCCGAATTCCCAACAATGAGGAAATGTTAATAATATTTCCAATTTTCTTCTCCATTACTATCGGTAATACTGCTTTAGTCATTTGAAAAGTTCCAATTAAATTTGTCGAAATAAGAGTGTCCCACTGATCCTCATTCATCTTGTGAAACGGGGTTGGATCATTGAGTACTCCTGCATTGTTTACTAGAATATCAACAGTGTCAAAGGTTGAAATGGTTTGTTCAATTACATTTAGCACCTCTGCCTCCTTTGTAATGTCTGCGCTAACAGCCAGCAGATTATTAGAGCCATCATTATCTGAAATAACTTTTGTCAATTTAGAACGATTCCTACCTACTAGAGTTACTCTGCATCCTTCCTTAACAAGGCGTTCAGTGGTAGACCTTCCGACTCCTCCTCCAGCCCCGGTTACGATAGCGACCTTTCCTTTAAGACTCATATCAATTAATACAACTATAAACTTTTAAAGTTTAAAGAAAATTAGATACTTTAAATTTCGAATAATTTTGTATTCTATCGATGAAGCCCTCATTTGATAAATCACAACTTTCACCTAATGATATTACATTGGGAATCATAGGTGGTGGGCAACTGGGAAAAATGATAGGTATTGAAGCAAAGCGAATGTCTTTAAATCTGGCATACTTGGATCCTGATAAGACCTGTCCTGCTTCAACGATTGCCGATATATTGTTTGTTAGTGATTATAAAGATGAGAAATCGATTCTAGATTTAGCACAAGAATCCAATGTGCTTACGTATGAAATTGAACTAGCAAATTCCTCGGTACTTAAAGATCTTGAATCTAAGGGACTTCCCGTTCACCCCTCTCCTGCTGTGCTAAATACGATTCAGAACAAGTTGAGACAGAAGAAATTTCTAAAATCAAAAGGAATTCCAGTTCCAGAATTTGAAGAAGTTACTTCAATTGATCAAGCAAGACGAATTTGTAAGGATTTTCACTATCCCCTGGTGTTAAAGGCATGTGAAGATTCGTATGATGGAAGGGGAAATTATGTGGTCAGGTCTGCTAGTGATATTGACAAGGGAATTCGGTATTTTGAAGGAAGAAAGTGCATGATAGAGAAATTCATTCATTTCACTAAGGAAGTGTCCATCATGGTCGCTCGTAATACACGGGGAAATATTACGTCGTTTCCAGTAGTTCACAACATTCACAAGAACAATATTTTGGATACTACCATCGTTCCGGCTGGAGTCAATAGGAGAGTAGAGGCAAATGCAAGATCCATAGCGGAAAAAGTAGTCAAGTCATTGAAAGGAGTTGGCATATTTGGTATCGAAATGTTTCTTGATGATAATAAATTAATGATAAATGAAATTGCGCCAAGGCCTCACAATTCAGGTCATTATTCAATAGAAGCCTGTAGTGTTTCTCAATTTGAGTTACATATTAGAGCAATACTTGGCCTCCCACTAGTAAAACCCCGATTGATGTCACCGGTTGTTATGACAAATATTCTAGGAATCCCTAATTATACGGGAGAGTATTCACTTACTGGAATTGATAAGGCACTTGCCATACCAGGTATGAAGCTGCACCTTTATGGAAAGAGAATAACAAAACCACAACGTAAATTGGGCCATTTTACAATCACTGCTGAAAGTACAGAGGAAGCATTATCTAGAACTAGGAGGGTAAGGAAATTGTTAAGAGTGGGGAAGAAGCGTGGAAACAAAGAAGAGTAAACCCCTTGTCGGGATAATCATGGGAAGTGATTCTGATTTAAAGGTAATGAATCAAGCCTCCGAATTTCTAGACAAGAGTCATGTTCTTCATGAAATGGAAATTGTTTCGGCCCACAGGACACCAGAACTAATGTTTGATTATGCTAAAACAGCAAGGAAAAGGGGCCTTAAGGTAATCATCGCAGGTGCTGGAGGATCAGCACATTTACCAGGCATGATTGCGTCGTTAACAACATTGCCGGTAATTGGTGTCCCTATAGAGAGCCATAATCTAAAGGGAATGGACTCACTGCTTTCCATAGTTCAGATGCCTAGCGGTATCCCAGTTGCATGTGTAGCAATCAATGGAGCTGTAAATGCAGCAATCCTTGCATGTCAAATCCTTGCATTAAGCTCCAAGAATATTTCCGTTGATGTCGAAGATTTTAGAAAAAACCTATACAATAGTGTAATAAAGAAAAGAGAACGATTGAAAAAAAAATAATTGTTTTGAACTAGATCTCAGGAAATAATTAGCAACGATATGTAAAAAATTAACGTAATGGCAAGCGAAACCTTTGTGATATTCATTGACTTATTCAAAGCTGATGCATAGTTATCAAATTGATCTCGACCCATTAATTTTACTTGAGAGTAAGAATCTAAATACGAAAAGCTTGAAGTAGTGGTCTTTGACAATGCCCTCTGAGATATTTCGATGAAGGCTCTAACAATATCTTTCTCATTAGTAACATTTCCTAGTGCATAATAACCTTGACGGGTTCTTTTTCCCGAACTAGAGTGTGTATCGGATGAGCAGATTTCCAACATGTGGATTCCCGCCTCCTTCAATTCCCTAATAATTTGAATTCGTAACCCATTGACTAGGTTATTTGAGTCGCACCATCCGATAAGATAATCCTTATTACTGATATGAAGGTTCAGAACACCGATTCCTCCTCCTCCAAGTTCAATTATTTTGAATCTCGATGCTTGTGAATTTGAATATCCAACATTGTATGAATAAAATCGTTGTCCTTTCAATTTTTTTAGTGATGTTATAGCTAGCTCGGTAAGAACTGCTTCATCTTCGTCTAAGATCTTATCCCCTAATGCATTGTGTGCGTCGGCAATCATTATGTCTGAAAATCCCAAGTCTTTGGCAAATTGTTCAATTTTTTCTCGAATTGTGTATGGAAGATCCTCCATCCCACCATCCTTTGAAATAATCATAAGAACACTAGAACTAAAGTCAACACAGGTTAATGTGAAATCATTTGATTGAATTTGGACGGGCAGAGTGCACTCCGTTCCGCGGTTTTTGATTTCTGATTTTTTTAATGAATCCAGATATCTGTTGACTTCAATAGTCGTAGGCAAGTTTTTTGAATGATCAGAGATGCTATGTAATACTATTGCATTATTTTCAAAGAAATTGAAAACTTTTTGAGGAAGATTGCTTCCACCAATTGGATTGAAAGGACCAGGATGAATGTCAGGTAGAACAACAAAAACTGGTTTATCTCCCTCTCTTTCAAACCTCATGAGACTAGTCCTAATTTTATCCTCACTAGATCTAGAGTCAAATATGTTTTCCAACTTTTCTTGTTTATTTTCGGTCCATGCTGACAGAAATGCTTGCAAGACACTGAACGTGCTTTTCAAGTAAGGATAACCTGCTCGGTCGGCCAATACAGACCATACAATCCCTATTACAAATATTGATGAACCAATAAGGAGCACACTAAGATGGTGTTCTAGATTAAAGGAAAATGAAAACGGTAAAGTATTAGTAAAAAAGATTGCAGGTAGAACAAATGCTATTAAAATTGATCGAATCATTCTTGATCCAAAAACTGAAGTAAAGATACCATAGCGAAGACCGCTTGCGATGAACATTCCTCCCAGACTGTATGTGAGAATATCCGAATTTTTACCAAAAATACTGTTTGCTAATATTCCCAACAAAATAGTTACTATCCACAGAGAACTTGAAAAAGCTGCAACGTGTATGATTTTTGTTATTTTATTTGTTGGCGTTCCCCTAAGAAGGAATAAATCTAAAAAAAAACCTGCGATAGTTATCCCAATCGCTAGAATCAAATGGAATAGTAGTTCTACTTGATTATAGGAATAATAGTTTATGACAATTATTCCTAAAGATGCAATAATTGCGATGATTGCAGAAATCTTGTACGATGATGGATTTATGAGTGTAAAATACCATCTTCTGTGAATGTCTGTTACGCTGTCTTCACTTATCAATTAATGTTACGAGGTATTATCTAGACTGGAAAAACAATTCTTATAATTAACGAAATTCCTATTAGAGCACCAGTAATACCAAGTATTACTTCTGGTTTTACCTTTACACCACGAGTTTCATCTTCAAAGAACCTCAACAACCCTGCGCTTGATGCAGGCAATGGTGCATTCTTTTTCTTTCCTTCACCCAATGTAAATAGTCCTTGTTGATTCATGTCTTAAATACATTCCGTTTTATTCGTAACTAAAATTAGGTATTCTTAATTTTCATTCAAATAATTTAATTTTTTCTAGAATTCTAATGTAGTTATCAATGACTCTCAACCTTTGCTCTTCTTCAACCAAATTTTTATCTGATCCTATGTTATTTAATAAATCATTTAGTCTTGTTATTATTTTTTCTCTCAATTGATCTGCATAATTGCTATCAACAACTTTTCCAACTTCCTTTGTTGTATTATTTTCAGTTGAAGTTGTGTTCCCACAAATAATACATTTGATTTCATTATTTTTTCTGATTTGTATTCCACTGCATTTGTTACATGGTTCAGAAAGTAATGTGCCTCCGCTAAGCAAGAAATCCGCTGCATTTTTCAACTTTTTTCTATACTGATCATCAGCTAATGACATCTTGTAAAACTATCTTATCATGATGCAAATTAAACTCTTCTAAACTATTTGCAGTAATTAATTCCTAATAATTATCTTAGTTATAGAATACGAAATTAATTTTTTCAAAAGAATTTCAAATTTGATAATTGTACTAAAGCGGGCAAGGCTTAATAATGAGAATACTTCAATTGAAATAATTATAATATGGCGGTGATATGCAAAAAATGTGGACTACCAAACGATCTCTGTGCATGTGGCGAGCTGGATAAAGAAGATACTAGAATTGTTATAAGACTTGAAACTAGACGATTTTCCAAAACTACTACTATAATAGAAGGCATTGATCCAAAATTAAGTGACTTGCATCATATTGTGAAAGAATTAAAGAGCAAATTAGCCTGTGGAGGAACAGCTAAAACAGGCTTCATAATGTTGCAAGGAGATCACAGGGAAGATGTAAAGTCCTATCTAGTTAAGTTTGGATTTACTGAATCAACTATTGAAGTTCAATAGCCAAATCTAGAATATACAATTTTAGTATTTTCACATGAACTGAATATTAACTGTGTATTATTAATTTAATTAAAAAAATAAAATAAAAAATAAGAATTTGTAGGTTTGACTTTTCTAATTTACCAGTGATGTTTCTCGTCAGGAATCAGACCTATCTGTCCTGATTCAAAATATTTGTCTAGTTCTCTTATCCAGCCTTCCTTTGCAGAACCACCGCCTAAGCCCTTTCTCCTCATATAGAAAGCAATTACTGCGAGCAAGAACACCGCAAACATTATTGTTCCAAATATGTAGACCATTACGTCATAGAACAAGGGATCGTAGTTTGGACCGATTTGACCGATTAGACTGTGTAGTGTATTTCCAATCACTGTAAAAAGCCCTTCAATTCCGCTCATTATCTATTAGCACATTAATTCTATGATATATACATTTTGGTGGGAAGGTTGAAACTGAGGCAAAATCCAATTTGGGGACAAATGACAATACGAAAATCGAAAAGATACCAAAACTGTTCACAAACTTAATGATTCAAGCATCGAGATTGCAAAATAACTATAGAAATTGTAAATTAAGTGTTTTAAAATTAATCGGTGAAAATAAAATAAAAAAATAGTAGTAAAGTCGCCCTAAGCGCTTACGGATTTTTTACCTCTGCTCATTACTATGAATGCAGCAGCTACAGCTCCGAATATTGCAACTATTGCACCTGTGTATAATGCAGCGTCACCAATGTTCTTGCCAAAGAATGCAGTTCCAGAACCATATGCGCCAGCTTGTTGAGCATTGGCAACTTTCTCTTTAGCCAGACGTAACTGTTCTTCTACACTAAGTGCTCCGGTATCCTGACCCGTTGTATATTGTGCACTCGCTGTTTGATACAAGGTTAATGCTAAAGGTCCCATTGCAACTAGTATGGTTGCGATTGTAACGACGGTAAGTGAGTTCATACTAAATTTGTAGTTTTGAATCCAATTATATAACCTTATTGGTGTAAAAAAAAATTTAATGAAAAACTGCGGAGCTTTGTATCCCAAAATTAGGAATTTCTAGTTTAGATTTCTTAAGTAACATTTAAGATGCTCGTTATTGATTCCTACTTAAATGGCTCGGATTCATGCTCATACACATGGCAAATCCCATTCAACTCGTCCAATCTCGTACAATGTACCATCTTGGATAAATCAAAAGTCGGAATTATCTACCATCATTGTTCAACTCTCAAAAGACGGTCTCAGCCCGAGTGAAATTGGGGTTAGAATGAGAGATCAATACGGCGTACCATTGATAAAACCCATCCTAGGAAAGAGAATAAATCAGCTTCTTGAAGAAAATAATTCTACGCCTGAGATGCCTGAAGACCTGAACCAGCTTGTTCAAAAGGCTCTAGCTTTGCAAAAACATCTTAAAGTTCATAATACTGATAAAAGGAATATTAGATCACTCGAGTTAATAGAAGCAAAAATTCACAGACTTTCAAAATATTATAAGAGGAAAGGAAAAATTCCGCTTACCTGGAAATATGCTGCAGTTATTGCGCGACTCGAATAATGAATTAAATGGGTTATAGCGAATTTCATGATAATGTAAATTCGATCAGCGAGAAGACAAAGAACTTAATTGACGATAGAAAGGACATTTTAATAGTGTCTAATTCATCCTGCGATGGAATTATTTCTGCAAGCCTGCTTATCAAAGCTATTTGGAAGCTAGGCGGAAAGGGAACAGCCCGTTTCTTAAGTAGTATGAATGAAGAGATTCTCACAGATCTAAAGAATGAAGATCATGATTTCTATTTCTTTACAGATATTGGTTCAGGACTATCAGCGCTTTTTAACAAGCTTTTTTCTAAGAACTGGATGATGTTGGATCACAGGAAAATTAGTTTGAATGAAATTACCGTAGATGATAATAACGCTATTCTAAATCCATGGAAATATGATATCGACGGTGATAGAGAAATTACTTCAGGCGGTATTTCATATCTTTTAGCTAAAAATCTGGACAAGAGATTTTCAGACTTATCCCCACTTGCAATAGTATCTGCGCTAGGAGAGTATCAGGATGTGGGCGATAAAAGATCTCTTGTTGGTCTTAACAATGAAATATTGGAAGATTCGATAAAAAACGGACTCGTACAAACAGATATTGATTTATTGTTATCTTTTAACGAATTTCTTCCCATACATGAATCTATAGCAAGTACTTATGTCCCATATCTATATGGACTGACATCAAAGAGCGACAAATGTCTTGATCTTCTCAGGAAGACAAATATTACTTTGAAAAAAGATGGAAGGTTTAAGACAATTTGTGACATTAACCAAGAAGAAAAGTTTCTCATAGTAGAAACTATCAAGAGCCACCTCAGTTCTCAAATTGACTCGAGTATTAATAACTTGGAGAATATTCTAATAGGATATACTTATGTACTTCCATCCGAAGAGCAGGGCAGCCACTTATACGACGGGCGTAGATTTTCAGAATTACTAAATTCGACTGCCCTTGGTAATAAAACAGGATTGGGTATGAGCATTTGCTTGGGAGACCGCTCGTCTTCTCTTGAAGAGGC
>JAICFW010000110.1 GCA_025923455.1 Nitrososphaeraceae archaeon
TGAACAGCACCAACAGACCTATTGGTATTATAACAGAGCGAGATCTAGTAAGGAAGGTATGTGCAAATGATTCAAGCAGTAGAAAAACAAATGTTAAAGATATTTTGTCGGATGTGCTAGTGACTACAGATGCAATTTCAGAAGTCGGGGTGGCTGCTGATTTAATGATACAGAATAAAGTTAGGCATTTACTCGTTGTAGAAGGAGAGGATATAACTAAGCCGATTGGTATAATCACTCCTACTGATTTTGCAGGTTACCTAAAGCAAAATTTGAATATGGACAATGTAAACGCAAAGATACTTGAATCACTAAAAGAAGCAGAGTCAAACTCGGACAAGTACGAATAATCTCAATTTGTAAATTAGTTAATCCTGTATTAAGTTTTTTGCAGAGCTATATGTAAAGCCTATAAATTGGAATGAGAAATTTGTATCATGAAAATTGGAATAATAGGGTCAGGAGAAGTAGGGCGGAAATTAGCAGATGGCTTTATTGAACTTGGGCATCACGTTAAAATAGGCTCGCGTGATCCAAACCAGAGTAAAATTACCGACTGGATAAACAAACATGACAAAGAAAAGGCATCGTCAGGAACATTTGCAGAAACGGCAAGTTTTGGTGAACTCGTTGTGTTAGCAACTTTGTGGGAGGGAACAGCCGATGCTATACAACTGTCAAATTCCAAAAATCTTACTAATAAAATTGTAATTGATGTTACCAATCCACTCGACTTTTCTAAGGGAATGCCACCAACCCTCGCTGTAGGTCACACTGATTCTGGTGGCGAGAGGGTTCAAAGAATGTTACCTGATTCCAAAGTGGTAAAGGCTTTCAATATTGTTGGCAATCCACATATGATACACCCGGATTTCCCTGGTGGGAAACCTACCATGTTTATATGTGGAAATGATGAGGTATCTAAAAAGATTGTAACAGATGACATACTTTCAAAGTTTGGATGGGAAACTATTGACATCGGAGGCATAGAAGGCTCTAGAGTTCTAGAACCACTTGCACTTCTATGGATATTACAGTACTTCAAAACAGGTAACGGGAATCACGCGTTTAAATTATTACTAAAATAGCAGAATAAAACTCGATCACAGGTCTTCGGACGTCGGGATTAGAACCATGCATGTATTAGGGTTCTACTAACTTGTATAAAGGTATTAGTTCTTAGTCTGTTTGTTAAACTAACTTTATTTTATTTGAGTATAATTCCAATATGCTGTTTTATTAATTCTAATTCTGATGTAGAAATTCCCAACGCTTATTTTATTATATTGAGAATATTTGTTAAGAAACTTATTATGAACTGTCTTCAATTTTGCCTTTGATGTTTCTGATGCTGCATTCACCAAAGTTGCATAGCCTGTTATCATTACAAACCACAGTTTTGTCCAGTCTTCATCATAATGATGAACAAGAAAGCAAACCTTTGAGTTTTCTTGAATATTCTTTACTCTCTTCAATTCCAAAATATTAATAGTTTTTGGTTTCTGGTCAAGAGGAACATAGACATTCTCATTCTGTAGAACAAAAACAACAGGAGTAGCATAAGGTTGCATTTTGGAAGATGCCGTAGCTAGATATCCAATTCTTGAATTCTTAATTAATTTGACTATCTTTTTGTCCACAAAGGTATATAATTAAAATGAATAATAAGTTATCATATTTTTATTTGTGATGATAATGTTCTTGTAAGTAATTGCAGCCAATTTTCAATGTTGAAAAAGTCCTTATAAATTAGTAAGGTCGTGATTGATGATACGGAAACAAGTCCCTCCAGTTCCAATCGGCAAAATCGAACGAATTTCAAACGCTACAACTATTTAATAGCAATGACAACGAATATGATCTATTCATGAAAGTGGGTATTTTATTGCCTGTCACAGGGCAACAAGCAACGAGGGAAAATATTACTCAAGTGGCCAAAGAAGCAGAAAATGAAGGCTTCGATTCTCTTTGGGTTTTAGAAAGACTCTTGGCGCCTTTGGCACCCCAGACGCCTTACCCAGCGACACCTGATGGGAGCCTTCCACCACAATATCAAAACGTATTGGATCCATTAGTAACTCTCAGCTACGTGGCTTCCATTACCAATAAGATCTCGCTAGGGACATCAGTTATAGATATGCTGTTTCACAACCCTGTCATACTAGCGAGAACTTTTGCTACACTCGATATTCTTTCCAAAGGGAGAATTATATGTGGTCTTGGACTTGGATGGTCGAAGGACGAATACGATGTTTCCAACATACCATTTAAAAACAAAGGTAAAAGAGCCGACGAGATGATTGATACTTTAAAAAGGATATGGACAAGTGATGAAGTCCAATTCAGCGGAGATTACTATAATATCCCTCCTTCTAAAATAGGACCAAAACCAATTCAGAAACCAAATATACCTATCCATCTGGGAGGCTTCAGTCAAGGCACATTTTCAAGAATAATAAAATATGATTTGAATGGGTGGCTGGGGGTTCTAGCAGGACCTCTAGACTATTTACAAAATTCTATCAATACAATTAAAGATTTGGCAAAGAAAGCAAACAAAGATCCAAATAAATTTCGCGTAATACTATTAGCCTATCCGAATGTAACGGATTCGAGCCAATCTGATCAAGGCAAAAGGTTTCCTCTAACTGGAACAATAGAACAGATTGGAGACGATATTCAAAAAATAAAACAGATGGAAGTTGACCATATAGTTTTTGGATACAATTTCGTTCCCATTTATAATGATGTATCAAACATCATTAGTAAAACAAGACAATTATCGAAATTAGCGAGATAAGTTTTGCTAACTATACTTCCAATCACTCCTACTGAGGAAAGTCTATTTCGATTTATAACCTGAAGGTTCATGTTGTAATAAATAAATTGGCAAGTGTTCGGACGTCGGTACCCACGACGCTATCGGTTCTAAAAAAGGATTCTAATATAGTTCTGGACCGCTAAGCTTTATAGTTTTCTCTTAAGTTCAGAGAAACTTCTTATGTCTATTAGGCCGGTTTTTATTTTGTCATCATCTGCTTGTGAGCTTAAAGTACCCAATTCATGTCCCAAGTTGTTTATGTCGTCTTTTTGCTTTGTTGTTATGTTTGGTAATCCCAAAATATCCTTTTGTATTTTTATGAAATCCCGTATCATTGCCCTTGCGTATTCAGATTTTATATCGACCATCATTGGGGAACGAACAACTGCTATAGTGCTCTTTATATCCGTTCCGAGAGTAATCTTTTGGATTGCTGGTATTAAGGGCGGCAAGTTCAGCGCAGGTGGATCCAATGACTTCTAAATAAGATTGGTTTAATGCTGTATGGTTGAGATTAAACAAATATTCTACTTTTTCTTGATATTCCCATTCTTGTTTTCATTATAGACAGTTTCTTTAATACATATCTTTAGATAGCTAATTGACGTTATATTATTATGAATATTTGTATCTTATGTCAAAAATCTTACAATACATACGACACTATTATGGAACAACGTTTGGTTGCTGACTCTGAATTTTGTAACATATGCTTTACTGAGTTTATGGTAGAGGAATTCGATAGTAACGTCTTGTCAAATATTACAGGACAAACATCATTATAATGCCTAGATACCCGTGACGCTACCAGTTCTAAAAGAAGATTCTTAGTATTTAGAGAACCAATAATCTTTAAATTTTCCTTTCTTAGATTGATTTTATTCATGTCGTTGTAATACTAGAATCTACATGTAATTAATTCAAGAACACTCTAATTAAGACGAGATTCTTTAAAGTCAAGTCATACATGACCAATTCGGAATTTGATAGTACTCAATTTAAAATTGAACAAGGCAAATACTGGGATAATGTTGCGCAAGGATGGCAGAAATGGTGGAAAGTTTTTGAAAGGGGAGGACAAAAAGTTAGTGATAAGTTGGTAGAGCTTGCAGACATTAGGCCAGGACAAAAGGTATTAGATATAGCAACAGGTATAGGAGAGCCGGCTCTTACGGCTTGTCGAAGGGTTGGTGATTCGGGTTATGTTTTAGCTACGGATATTTCATCAGAGATGCTGGCAATAGCAAGAGCGAGAGCTCTACATGAAGGTTTAAACAATGTTGAGTTTAACGAAGGCGATGCTGCAACGATTGTCCTACCAACTTCATCTTTTGACGCAGCTCTTTGCAGGTGGGGATTAATGTTCATACCAAATATTTCCGATACCCTTGATAATATAAGAAAATCGCTGGTTTCTGGTGGGAAGCTGGCCGCTGCAGTATGGACAGAACCATCAAAGGTTCCTCAATTAAATATAGCAATGTCAATTGTAAGAGAGTACCTTCAGCTTCCCTTGCCACCAAGACAAGACCCGGGTCCTTTCAGTCTAGCTGACATGAATAAGTTCAAGAATCTATTACTACAAGCGGAATTTAGCAATGTTAAAAGTGAGAAAATTCAGGTAACGTTTGAATTTGATTCAGCTGAAGATTATGTTAAATTTACGCAAGACATAGCTGCACCAGTTAATACGATGATAGCAAACGAAACTCCAGAAAAGAAATCGGAAATATGGAATATAATCACTGACAAGGTTAAATCTGAATATACAAGGAGCAATGGTCGTGTCATATTGGATAATGAAACCATATGTGTGATGGCAAATCGTCAGTGAATTCCAACCCCATTGCTTTCTTGCGATATGCGTGATAATCACGTCTTAACCCTAAAATACTATTCACTGCTTACATGACAATATGACAACTGCTATTCCAAAATGGAGTTTATCAGGAGATTGGTTTGACGTATGCAAATGTAACATTCCATGCCCCTGCGCTTTTGCCCAAACACCTAGTTACGGCGACTGTGATGGCGTTTTAGCCTATCACATAAAAAAGGGCCTCTATGGTGATGTATCACTCGATGGCCTTAATGTTCTGGCATTAGCCGACTTTAAAGGTAATATCTGGGCTGGCAACACCAAGGCAAACATGGCAGTATTCTTCGACGAAACTGCCAATGAAGAACAAAGAGAATCATTGGACATGATCTTTACTGGGAAGGCTGGAGGCTTTATGGCAGAATTTGCAAAGTTAGTTGGCGAAGTTCGTGGAGTAGAATTTGCGCCCATAAAGATTAAAGTTGCTGAAGATCTATCGCAATGGAGTGCGGAGATACCAGGCAAAGTAATGGCAAAGGCCGAAGCTCTAACGGGTCCGATGACTCCTTCAGGCAAGCGAGTTCAGAGTCTGAATCTTCCCGGCAGTGAAGTAGGGCCTGGAACAGTTGCAACGTGGGGGATTGCTGTAGCAGACGAAGTGAATGCGCCAAACGTTAGATACCAATGGAAGAGAACAGGCAGGTCTAGCAAATATATTCCATTCAATTGGAGTGGCCCTTAAAACAGCTTTCTGCGATCTACTTAAAATATTAAACGATATACTTATTTTCTGTCGTTTTATTCTGATTAGCTGTGAATTTACTTCAGAAAATCATACTTTTTTCGCTTATCTCAACTGCAGGTATTTCATGGATACTATCAACATTTCAACCTGACATGATGAAGGTAATGAATTCCTACAATCCAATATTAGTTACATTATATACTGCGACCTGGACTGCCGGAATGGCTGCAATGATGTTTCCGGGAATAATACCAATGATACTCCTTTACAACAAGCTCATTACGAATAATCAATCGGACTCATCTCAAGAAATCGTTGAGCTAAAATTTCCATACTCTTTTAAGGTCGTTCTTTTTGTTGGTATGTATCTTGTTGTTTGGGCAGTAACCGGTATTGTCTTATTATTCGGTTGGTCTGTTCCCATGAATATTATTGCGAGTGTGCAGGCGAATAATAATATTGGAATAGTATTTGGGAGCATATTGATTATATCTGGTATTTACCAATTTACTCCACTAAAGAATAAGTGTATAGGATACTGCGAATCTCCGCTGAGTTTCTTTATGAGAAGATGGCAGACTGGAATGCGGGGAGCAATCAAGATGGGAACATATCATGGTCTCTATTGCCTTGGATGTTGTTGGCCGTATTTTCTTATTATGGTTGCTCTTGGTTGGATGAACCTTTTGTGGATGGGCCTGTTTGCAGCAATAATTTTTGGAGAAAAGATGTGGTCTAAAGGAATTTGGATTGCAAGGGGAGTTGGCATCGCGCTAATCGTTTTAGGAATTTCAAGCAGTATGGGGTTAATAACGCTACATGATAGTAGTATGATGTCTATGAATACGGAAAGTAATTCTGCAGCTGAAACGCAAATGTCACAAAATGAAATGAATCATGGCGCTAATGAAAGTAAAACTGAAACGGGTAAAAATCTTGCAATGACAGGCGGTATGAATATGTAAGATGTTTTTCAAAGTATCTTTTCTTTTTTTGAAGTGCCTATCTAGGAAATACTTAAAATCATAATATCCTTTACACTAATAATGACATCAACTCAAACTTCTATTTCAAAATGGCATTTGAAGGCAGATTACGTAGAGACTTGCAACTGTGATTTTGGATGTCCCTGTAACTTTAATGGGTTTCCAACATATGGTTTCTGCAGGGCTTTGACATTATATCATATTCAGATAGGGAACTATGGTGATGTTAAACTAGACAATCTAGATGTTGTAACAGCATTCTCATGGCCTAAGGCTATACATGAAGGTAACGGAACTGTTCAGTTATTCATTACAAGGAATTCAAATGAGCAGCAACGCAATTCTGTCATCACTATCTTTTCGGGTCAAGCCAAAGGAAACGGTCCGTTCGTAATATTTGCATCTACTTGTAAATATTTTCTTGAGCCACAATTTGTGGATATAAAAGCAAAAATAGACGGCAAGAAGAGTAATTTTTCCATTCCGGATATAATGGACGTTCAAGTCGAAAGTTTCGTAAATCCTGTTACTGGTGAAGAACAGGATACGAAGATACAACTTCCAAAAGGGTTTATATGGAAACTTGCCGAAGCGGCAAAAACTAGGCTAATGCGTATTTCCACACCCCACTTGAATTTCGATGATTCAGGTAAAAATGCCTTTTACTCCGTTGTAGAATTTAGTGGTCCTTGATTAGCTGGGCTCTAATCAAGTAGATTATAGAAGAGCTTTATTCCATCCTTACCGGGGATTCGAACCTTGTATGTAGTAGGATTATATTACTTAGTATTTAGATTTTTTCTTTAAGGATAAAATTTAGAGATGATTTCAGTGCAAATTTTTTTTGCGATAGTGATCTATTGATGCTTAATTTGCTCAAAGTCTGACACAAGAAATTACATGGTGTCAGTTCAAAAAATATATCTTCAGCTTTTAAATCATGTACCTTGATAGCGTGATCTGCCCCTTTGCTCAAGATTTCGTCTTCGGTTTCACCCTCTATAATGAAATCGCAATCCAATCCTGTTTCAAGGCAAATGAGCCTTAACATTACAGCGGCTAGAAAATATGCCACATAAAGTATTAAGTTTTCTCATTCAAAAGTATGAAAACTCCAAAATCCGAGGGGCAATTTGATGTTTTAAGGTTTATTTAAGATGTCTGGATAGATTATGTGCTTTGAAGCTATTATCGCTAAACGTAGGTCTTCCACGTCAAATGAACTTCCAGAATGAACTTGTAACTACTGGAATCTTTAAGGAACCAGTAAGTGGGCGTGTGAGATTACGGAAACTGAATCTCGACGGAGATAAGCAGGCTGACTTAATAGTACATGGCGGTGCCGACAAAGCCATCTATGCCTATCCAGAAGAACATTATAATTACTGGAAAAAGGAACTTCCTGGAATGTCATTGCCTTGGGGTATGTTCGGTGAAAATTTTACTACACAAGGAATGTTTGAAGAAACGGTTAATGTTGGAGATCAATTCCAGGTTGGAACAGCAAAAGTCGTGGCAACTCAGCCTAGAATGCCATGTTATAAACTTGGAGTAAAATTTGGAAGAATGGATATTATTAAAAAATTTCTAGCAAGTGGTCTTACCGGTGTATACTTCAAGGTAATGAAGGAAGGAGATCTAGAACAAGGTGATGAAATAAAACTTATCAAAAAAGATCAAAATAAGGTTACCATAAAAGATATTGTTAGGTTATACACTGTAAATAAGGATGATCTTCAAACAATAGAACGTGCCATCAAGGTTAAAGATTTACCAAATGGTTGGAAGTTTCATTTCATCGAACAGTTAAAGCTGGCAAGAAAAAAATGATCGCCAACATAACTCGATATTCAAGCAAAAGATGAGATTTATGAAAAGCAAATTAATAGATAGTTATGGTAGAGTTGCAAAAAAGCTAAGAATCTCCGTCACAGACAAGTGTAATATGAGATGTGGATATTGCATGCCTAAAGACAACACAAAGTGGTTTGATACCAATGAAGTACTCTCTTTTGAGGAGATTATTAGACTTTCATCTATTTTTGCTAATTTAGGGGTTGAAAAAATAAGAATAACAGGAGGCGAGCCGCTAGTTAGACCTTCGATAGAAGACTTAATTAGGTCAATTGCAAAGATTAACGACATTAGAAGCATCGGCCTAACAACCAATGGTTTACTATTTTTAGAGAAAGTAAAAGCATTAAAATCTAGTGGCCTTGACAGTGTGAATATCAGTCTAGATTCATTTAAAGAGAATAGATTTAAGATGATGACGGGTGTTAATGGATTAGATAAAGTCATAAGTTCTATCCAAAAAGCAAAAGATGTCGGACTTGATGTAAAGATAAATACAGTTGTCGTCAGAGGCTGGAATGATGATGAAGTTGTTGAATTTGCCAATTTTGCAAGACGCACAGGGATCACTGTCCGATTTATAGAATTTATGCCATTAGATGGAACGGGGATATGGAGAAGCGATCTTGTTTTTAGTAAAAGGGAAATGATTGAAAAAATAGAAACCGATATTGGAAAAGTCATTCCTGCCTCAGAACAAGAGATGTCGACACCTGCTAAACATTATTCTTTTTCAGATGGAATGGGAACTGTAGGATTTATTCCCTCTGTAACAGAGCCTTTCTGCAGTCAGTGCGATAGGATAAGATTGACTTCTGATGGAAGATTTCTTACATGTTTATTTGAAAACCCAGGCTACGATATCAAGAGTTTTCTGCGCAAAGGAACATCAGATGAGGAGCTGAGTCATTGCTTAATACAGTGTATGAACATGAAACAGGAGGGGATAGCAAGTCTGATAAGAATTAATGGTCTTAAATCAAAACTAAACCTCATGCATACAATTGGTGGATAAGCTCAAATTGAAATTGGATATTCAAGATAACGACAAAATAAAAGTTAAATTATTTGCAATTTTGAGAGAGAGAGTGGGTGAAAGCGAAATAACTATAACTGTACCTACTGGCGTCACAGTAAACTACTTGAATAGTGAAATATTAAAGAAGTATCCGCAGCTCAAATCGTTTAATAATAAATTTGTAACTTCTGTAAATTGGAAGGTTACTACTGGGAATACCATTATTTCTTCCAAGGATGAAATTGCTCTTCTGCCACCAGTCAGCGGGGGTTAAATCTTTGATTAGAATTACCAACAACCGACTTAGCTTGCAAGAGATAATGCTTGAACTGGAGGACAATTCCGCAGGGGCATTGTCCATATTCATAGGTAACGTACGTAATCGAGGAAAGTCTGGTAACGTTTCAGAGATCTATTATGAGAGTTACAGTAAAATGGCAGAACAAAAAATGAGAGAAATTGAAAATGAAGCACAAACAAAATGGAAAATAAAAAAATCCGTAATATTTCATAGGATCGGCAATATAAAAGTCGGTGAGGCCAGTATTATTATTGGTATCTCTTCAGAACATAGGAATGAAGCTTTTGAGG
Organism: Nitrososphaeraceae archaeon; assembly: GCA_025923455.1. Lineage (GTDB taxonomy): Archaea > Thermoproteota > Nitrososphaeria > Nitrososphaerales > Nitrososphaeraceae > TA-21. Next base: position 9,835 of record JAICFW010000110.1, read on the forward strand.
CATGCAAATATGTCATAAATAGTGTGAAAACTCGGGTACCCATTTGGAAAAAGGAAATATCTAATGAAAGTCAGAAATGGGCTGAAGGGATTTTACTTGAGTAGAGTAAAAATGAATGATAAAAAGAGCAGGGGTATGTTTAATGTTGGTGCAAAGCCAGATTCCTGCAGAATCGCGCGAGCAAAGGCGATATTGAGCATAGATGCCAAAACGGCGGTGTTGATTAGACAAAGTAAGTCTCCTAAAGGGGATATTGTGGAGGTAGCGAAGATAGCAGCTACTTCGGGGGCTAAAAAAACATCTGACCTCATACCATACTGTCATCCAATACCTATCGATCACGTAAAGGTTCAAGTATCTATAAGATCCCAAGCAATTGAAGTCGACGTAGAAGTCAAAAGTATTTGGAAAACAGGGGTAGAAATGGAGGCCTTAAGTGGAGCTTGTATTGGTGCATTGACCATATATGATATGCTAAAGCCCATAGACGATACTTTATTTATTTCGTCTGTCAAGCTTGTTGAAAAATCAGGGGGAATAGGGCAATTTAGAATCAAGGAGGGAAATAAGATCAGAGCAGGCGTTATTGTCGTCAGCGATTCAGTTGCAGCTGGAAAGCGGGCAGATAAATCAGGAAAATTCATCGTTAAAACGCTAAAAGAAAGAAGTATTGATGTAGTAAAATATCAGGTAGTACCTGACGATAGTTCTTTTATTGAGGAACTCTTAGTAAAATATTCGGATGATCTCCATTTAAACTTGATATTGACAACCGGAGGAACAGGACTTGGTCCCAGAGACATAACACCTGAATCTACCAGAAAGGTTATAGAAAGAGAAATAACGGGAATTGCCGAGGGGAGCAGGGCGTACGGGCAGAGAAGAACACCCTTATCGATGCTTTCAAGAGGAACTGCCGGAGTAAGAGGTAAAAGTCTAATTATTAATATGCCAGGGAGTTTAAACGCAGTATCAGAGTCATTAGAATTCTTATTTCCGGGGCTAGAGCATGCCTTCAAGATGATGGAGGGACACGGCCATTAATGAGCATTTACTGATATTACTAGTTCCCCTTTTCTTTGCAGTAAGTTTTTTTTATTCTAGTGTTGGATTTGCAGGCGGAAGCAGTTATATTGCTATTCTAGTCGTTGTTGGGGTAAATCTATTCGCCATCCCTCCTGTGTCACTGGCTCTCAACATAGTCGTTGCTTCAATAGCTCTCTTCAATTATTTGAGAGCAGGTCACTTATCACTTCGAATTTCTATTCCGTTACTTGTATCAGTTCCATTTGCTTTTATTGGAGGTTCCACTATACTGCCAGAAAAAACTCTCATATTAATATTCGTAATTACCCTTTTTTCGGCTTCGGCTATGCTACTATTAAGTGGAAACCAAATAAAAATAAGACAAGAGAAAATTCGAAAATTAAACCTAAGTCTTTCTAGGCTTTCATTAATTACATTACCCTTAGGAGCTATTTTAGGGACTGTTTCGGGACTCGTGGGAATTGGCGGAGGCATCTGGTTATCACCAATCTTGATATTAACAGGCCTAGCAAATCCAAAGACAGCTGCCGCGTCAGCAAGTTTATTTATACTCACAAATTCTATTAGCGGGCTTGT
>JAICFW010000111.1 GCA_025923455.1 Nitrososphaeraceae archaeon
CATAATTATATTAAATCTTGACGAATATAAAAAAGGCATCGTTACCGTAAAAACAGAATCAAAAGAACAGAAACAAAACATTAATGAAATTGACAAATATTTAGACCAATTAATTTAGATTAGAAATAGTTTTAGAAATAATTAAAACTGGTCTAGATTTTAATCATCTTGATATTCTTCATCTTTATCATACCGCTTGGTTTCTTTTCATACACAAGCCTTACAACCAAATCTGGTGGGTCATAGCTAACATACAAATCGTCTTTTTCTAGCAATTGTATATCATGACCCAAAGTTATCTGCGATTCTTGTATGCCGTTTTCGATCAATTTCTTCTTGGCAGCTTGTGCAATGCCATCGTCTGAAGTATTGGTTGTGAGGAGCACCTTGCCAGTACAGTTTAGGCTCATGTGATTTGCAAAAATATCTTCTCTCAAATAAACTATATCTCCATGTACGTCTTTTCCAAATTTTATTTTGTGCAAAAAAGAATAATATATTTACTGCTGTATATAGACGTCATAAAGGTTAGTAGATGGAGAGATGGATGGATGGATGAGGTTGCAATAGTTAATTGACAGATCACATTTCTCATGATATACTTATCATAGGTACGGGTCTGGCAGGGTTACGTGCTGCTATATCTGCCGCCATGACAAATCAGAAGTTAGACATTGGAGTAATTTCAAAGGTGCAGGTTATGCGGTCACATTCTGTATCCGCTGAAGGTGGAACGGCGGCCGTCCTATTTTCTGATGAGGGAGACAACATAGAATCCCATATTTACGATACCATAAGAGGTAGTGATTTCCTATGCGACCAGGACGTGGCGGAAAAATTGGCACATGAAATACCAAATGAAATTTACCAAATGGATAAGTGGGGAATGCCCTGGTCTAGGAGAGATGATGGTAGAATTGATCAGAGAAAATTTGGGGGTTATTCATTCCCGAGGGCCACATATGCGCAGGATAAGGTTGGATTTTACGAAATGCAGACACTGTACGACACGTGTTTAAAGTATGAAAACATATATTTTTACAATGAATGGTTTTGCACATCAATACTCGATGATGGTAACAATAACTTCTCCGGTGTTACTGCAATAGAGATGAAAAGTGGTAACTTTAATATCTTTAATTCTAATTCTGGGATTATTGCCACCGGTGGTGCTGGACGACTTTATAGCTTTTCAACTTATGCGTACTCATCTACTCCTGATGGTTTAGATATGGGATACAGAGCGGGTCTGGCGCTAAAAGACATGGAATTTGTTCAATTTCATCCAACTGGAATTCTACCTTCAGGGATTCTAATAACAGAGGGAGCAAGAGGTGAGGGCGGATATTTGATAAACAATCTCGGTGAGAGATTCATGAAATCTTATGCGCCCGAAAAATTAGAGCTGGCACCCCGTGACGTTGTTTCTAGATCAATGATAAAGGAGATTGATAATGGCAGGGGATTCATACACGAAACTGGGGTACCTTGTTTAAAATTAGATCTCACTCATCTGGGAGAAGAACGTATAAAAGAAAAGTTAGCTGGAATCAGAGAGATTGGTATCAAATTTTCTGGTGTCGATATAATAAGTGAACCGATAGAGATTAGACCTGTTTGCCATTACATGATGGGTGGAGTTCACACCAACATAGATGGTCAAACGGAAATGAATGGTTTGTGGACTGCCGGAGAGGCAGCCTGTAATAGCCTGCATGGAGCCAATAGGCTTGGAGCAAACTCTACATCTGAATGCCTGGTCTGGGGGAGCATCACAGGCAGATTAGCCGCCCAACATGCAGACAAGAAGAAAGAAAAAGGCACATTTGTAACCAACATAGAAAACAAGGTTCAAACCGAAGAAAAGAGAATATTTGATGGTATTTTCCGTGGTAGAGGCGAGGTAAATCCATACGATATTAGAAAGGAGTTTACAGACATGATGGACATCAAAGCCTACATTTTTAGGGATGAAAACAAACTCGTTGAAGGATTGAAAAAAGTAAGAGAGCTTCGGAACCTGACATGGAAGCATGTTGATGACAGCGCTAAAGAATATAACACAAATTTCATTAATGTAATGGAGATAGATTCATTATTGAGAGTGGGAGAAATAATAATTGCTGGAGCCTTGAACAGAAGAGAATCACGCGGTGCCCATTCTAGGACGGATTATCCCAATAGGGATGATGTTCATTTCCTAAAACATACACTGGCATATTTTAAAGAAGGAGGCGAACCACAATTTTCGTGGCATCCTGTAACATTAACACGTTATGTCCCGGCGGAGAGAAAATACTGATGAAAGAAATAGAACGGCCGACTCGTAACAATTTGGAAGGAATAGGAGGATGGCTTAATCCTTCACGATATGGGTGGGAGCGAATTTCTTACTGGTTTCAGAGATTAACAGGAGTTTTTCTTTTAGTTTACTTTATTGGACATGTGTACGAAACAAGTACTATAGTTAACGGACAGAATGCTTGGGAATCTTTCTTAGAATTAACTCAAACACTATGGGGGCATTTGTTTCTAATTATGGTAATAGGAGCTAGTACATTTCATTCTGCAAATGGGATTCGACTCATCTTTACTCATGCAGGTATTGGTTTGGGAACCCCTGGTAGGCCCGACTATCCATACAATCCGGCATCATTGAATTACAGACAAAAATCAGGCATATGGATAGCATTAATTCTGGCTGCAGCTGCAATGTTTTATGGATTTAATGTCTTGTTTGGAGTGTAATGAATCAGTCAAAATGGCAAACCGAACAATATTGAAAGAAAGTCAAATAATGAAAATTCATTACATCACAGGAATTGCTGCAATATTTGTGGTAGCACTTCACATAATGATGAGACTAGTAGTTCCATTTGAGCAGAGTCTTGAATACGATTACATTATTGCCAATTACAAGAATATTATCTACGTTCTAATTTTAGAGTCAATTCTTGTTTTGATTTCGGTACATGGATTTAACGGAACTAGAATAATATTACTAGAGCTAAGACAGAGTAGAGCCTGGGAAAACATGGTTACTGTTGTGACAATTTCAGCAATGATAGGACTGATAGCATATGGCACTAGAACAATAATATTGGCAAATGGATTGTGAATTTAGATATTGAATAACACTGCTATCGACAATAAGAATGAGCAAAAGATAACATTAAAAGTGTATAGAGAAAACAGGGGACAGGACTCAGGATCCCATCATGATACATTTGAAGTTCCATATAAAAAATGGACAACCGTTCTTGATGCCTTACTTTTTGTAAAAAGTTACATGGACCCTAGCGTTGCAATTAGATATTCTTGCAGGATGGCATCATGTGGTTCCTGCGGAATGAAAATAAATGGTGTTCCTAAATTGGCTTGCTATACAAAAATCTCTGAATTGGAAACATCTACTATTGAATGCGAACCCTTACCAAATTTTCCAATTATAAGAGATCTTGTTACTGATTTTTCCCGATTCTTTAACCATCACAAAAGCATGCAGCCGTATATTCAGACCAATGACAGTACTGAAGTTGATACTAACAAAGGAACTTTTTCATTTTACCAATCTCCTGAAGACGTGGACAAATATCTACAGTTTTCATACTGCATAAAGTGCGGATTGTGTTATTCTGCATGCCCTACTGTTGGGACTGATCTGAATTTTCCAGGACCGCAGGCTTTGGCGCAACAGTATAGATATTTTGCCGACACGAGGGATGAATCGAAAAAAAGATTGGATATTGTTGATGACAGACATGGAATTTGGCGATGTCACTTTGCCGGTTCGTGTAGTAAAGTATGCCCTAAAGGAGTGGACCCTGCTTTGGGGATACAACTATTGAGATCCTACATGCTTGGCATATCCAAGAATGATAAAATTCCGGCGAAAAAAATTGAAATAAACGACGACGACAACAATAACAACAGCAGCAAGATATAGAATAAGACATTATTGTTCTAATAGCAGAGTTAGCGATAAAAAAGTTAGTAAAGTTTTGAATCCCACTACTTAGGACAAATTTTGGGAGTCAACTATTTTGAAGGTAGTTTGCTCTCGTTGACTTGTTTGTTTATTGCATCGGCCATAAAGTGGTTACTCACGTTGACTTGTGATCCACTTACACCCTGTATCTTGTAGACATTGTCCCTAATGTCTTGAGCAATTTTGAAACCAAATATGGCAGGACAAAACGGACTTGTCAAGTGTAAATCTATTTTTACTTTACCATCTTCAATGTCCACTTTATCAATTAATTCTAGTTCCATGATTGAAACTCCAATTTCAGGATCTACGATTTTTGTTAGCTCATCAAATATTGACTTGCGCAATTGTTGAATTTCCTGACCCATATGCCTATTGATTTTATTTTATACTATTTAACTATTGATCTTTGGACTTGAAATTGATTGCCAAGTACAATGCAATAAAATGGCCGTCTCACAAATATTAATAATCAGGTCTAGCAGTAGTTTGTCTTAACAATGTATAGATCGCGCCACAAGGAAGATCTAGATAAGCGTACATTAAATTTTCTTTCATCCATTGAAATAGATGATAAGATTCTCTATTACGATATTTTATGTACCAAGGTTCACATTATAATGCTATACAAGATTCATGTGTTAGAAAAACATGAAGTTTCCCGCTTGGTAGGAGAATTGAATAATGTATTGCATCACCCGGATAAAATTTCCAGGGAAGGTTGTGAAGACATCCATGAAGCACTTGAGACCCATTTGATAAAAAAGACAGGAATCAACGTAGGGGGGAAAATTCAGACAGGTAGGTCTCGCAATGATCAGATTATCACGGATATTCGAATTAAGGCAAGGGATGACATAATCAACGTCATTATTCACCTGAATAGATTGACAAAACAACTAATAGACAAGTCTGAAGATAATCTAGATTCAATAATGCCTCTTTACACACATTTGCAGCAGGCACAGATTGGAAACTTTGCTCATTATCTTCTATCATATTCTGAAGCGCTAGTACGCGAAATCGATAGATTGTTTTCACTCTATGAAAGGGTAAATCAATCTCCATTAGGTGCAGGCCCTATTGGAGGATCGCTTTTACCAATTGAGAGAAACATGACGGCAAAACTGCTGGGGTTTGACAATATAATGTCCAATTCCATAGATGCAACATCTTCAAGGGATTTTATGATTGAATTTACGTCGAATATTGCCTCAATAATGATAACGCTCAGTAGAATATCAGAAGACCTTATTATTTGGTCCTCCCATGAGTTTGGTTTCATTGAAATTAGCGACAAACATGCATCGACATCAAGCGCTATGCCACAAAAAAGGAATCCTGATCCACTTGAAATTACAAGATCCAAAACGGCAATTGTTATCGGAAACCTTACAACAATCATGACAATACTGAAATCACTACCTTCGGGCTATAGCAGAGACTTGCAAGACACCAAGGTTCCATTTTGGAATTCTGTTGAATTAGTAGTCTCGTCACTTGATATTATGAATGATGTCATTCAATATTTGACGGTAAAAAAAGATGCAATGAGAAGGGCATCGACGGAAAGCTATGCGGTATCCTTGGATATTGCCGAAGTATTGGTTACAAAGTACAAGGTACCTTTTAGAACCGCACACCAGTTAGTTGGAGCACTAGTAAATCTTTCCATAAACATCAATGATGAGATACCTTTCAAGTCGATATCAAGTGGCGATATTAGAGATGTATTGTCAAAGGTGAAGGCCAATATTGAGCCAGTTAAAATAATCAAAGCAATTAGAGACATTGACTCAAATAAGTCCATAAGAATCAGAAATTCTGAAGGTTCCCCTAATCCGAAGGAACAGACACGAATTATAAGAAAAAGCAAGTTGCAATTACAAAAATATTCAAATGAAGTTCAGAGAATGAAAGAAACAATAGATCATGTAAAAATGAACATATCAAATACAATTAAGGGAATAGTTGAGGAATAGCTGAGGAATAGCTGAGGAATAGTTCCTATTGAAATCCTAAATAAGATATTGATCCTGATGTAATCGTTGATATTGGTATTATTACCATAAGACAGAACATAAGGAGAGCGCTTAATATCAGAAAAAGTGTATCGCTCATTGTGATAAACTACATATTATCTTTTTGTGCGTATGATTAGTAACTAGTGCAAATAATTGGTATTATCTTATTCTAACAAATAAATGATGGTCCAAGTAAGCATTCCTAATCGACTATTGCATGGGTGAAAGACCAATACTACATTCAAGTATCAGGACTAAGTTTGTTTGTTATAAGGTTTAATCTAAATAATGTTAATAATTTGATAAAGATATAAAATGTGTTGAAAAGATCATATCGGATGTCTCAGGATAATAAAGATGTAAAGTCAGCAGTATGTATCAGATCGGAACTCTATGAAGAACTAATGAAAGAAGCCGAGGAAAAACTCTATGATATAAATGAGCACATCGAGAACATTATTGATAGACATCTGAACCGAAATAAAATGATTAGTAAAATGTGGCCAGGACTACAAATTGCTATGGTTGAAAAGAATACTATTGTTGTTATTAACATTAATGAGAGAAAATTTTTCGATGTGAAATTACATGAAAATTTCATCATTTGTGAACAAGACAAATCAGCGGGATGTGACCACACAGCCTTTGTTTGGATGCAAGCTGAGGATTTTCAATTGGATAGTAAATTTTGATCAAATTAACTTGTGGTTTCAAAACTCTGAATGTTTTGATTTTCCTTTTATTCCATAGTTATTTTAAAGAAAATTATTTGTATTTTTTTCATTGTAATTCAATATCAGGATATTAAGAGAGGTATCCGATTAATACAGATTTTTGTACGTGGAGTCTATTCTCGGCCTCATTCCACACGACTGATTTTTTTCCATCAATAACATCCGACGTAACCTCTTGGCCTCGTTTTGCGGGCAAACAATGCATAAAGATTGCATCATCTTTTGAATAGCTCATCAGTTTTTCATTAACTTGATACTTTGGAACAAAAGTAGATCTTCTCTTCTCGTCGTCTTTTTCATGACCAATAGAAACAAACGTATCTGTTACAACAACATCTGCATTCTGTACAGCATCAATCGGTTCTCTCACTAAAGCAAATCTAGAGTTTTTTAATTTTGCTTCATTAGTTACTAGATCAAGTACTGTTTTTGTAGGCTCATAGCCTTGAGGAATTGCAGCTTTGATATTAATCCCCATTTTTGCACATCCGACTAATAGGTCATTGCAAACATTATTACCATCTCCAACCCAAGCTAATGTTAAGCCTTCGAAGGTTTTCTTGTACTCTAAGATAGTCATAAGGTCAGCAAGAATCTGACATGGATGATACAAATCGGACAAGCCATTAATTACAGGAATCTTGCAATTTTGCGCCAAATCAAGTATTGTGTCATGAGAGTAGACTCTTGCAACGAGACAATCCACATATAAGGAAATGGTCTTCGCAGTGTCTTCAACAGACTCGCCTCTAGAGAGTTGAAGATCATTGGAATTCAGATAGATAGTATTACCACCCAATTGGAACATTGCAGTTTCAAAGCTCAAGCGCGTTCTAGTTGATGGTTTTTCAAACATTAATGCTAGCGTCTTACCGGCTAGAGATTGATTGTTACTGGTTCGATCTTTATTCTTAAACTCAATGGCATGTTCAATTATACTTCGGATTTCCTTGTCAGTTAAATCGGAGATACTGCGTAGATATTTCTTACTTAATGAGATCATTTATATCATCATCTGTCAAATAAACAACTTCGTCATTTTCAACTTCATTTTCATGCTCAGGTTTACCTTTACTCTTATTTTCTTTCTTGTTCATTTCTTTTTTAGTTTCATTTTTCTTAGCTATACTATCTTTACCATCATCAGCATCATTTTTATCATTATTATCCTTAAAGATTTTTTTGAAAAAGAGTCCGCCTTTTGGTTTTGGTTCATTTATTACCGTTTTTGAGTCCATTTTTTCTTCTGTAACATGATTCAATCGGCCATCGCCCAACTTCTGGCTATCATCAATCTGGGTTTGTGCTACTTCCAATGTCGGGGGTACTGCTGAAAGTTTCTCTATCTCCGCCGTCTCAGATATTTTATCAATATTGTTAGATGGCGTTTCAAGCTTGGCACTTTCTGATGACGGATTCGCCTTTGGAATCTCAATTACATGTTCATCCTTAATGATATTGTCTACGGATGTTACACTCGTTGGTGTCAGAATTTTACCAGTTTTATCATATACTTTATCTTTGAATATAGAATCAAGGAATCTATCGTGATCAAATTCTTCCAAGTCTCCATAACCTTGCCCAATTCCAAGATACAGAATAGGTTTATGTGTTAGATAAGCGATTGAAATAGCAGCACCGCCTTTAGAATCGGCGTCGCTTTTTGTCAAAATTGACCCATCATACTTTGTATACTCGTAAAATTCTCGCGCCTGGTTAACAGTATCGTTTCCTGCCAAAGAATCACCAACAAATATTTTCAAATCTGGTTTTATAACTCTAATTATTTTACTAACTTCCTCCATTAAATTTTTTGACGTCTGCATTCTACCAGCAGTGTCTATCAATACGGCCTCAATGTAATTCTTCTTTGCGTGCTCCAATGCATCTCTTGCAACTGCCGACGGATCAGCACCGTATCTTTGCGAAATAACCTTAACATTTAGATTGTTACCATGTTGGGTAATTTGCTCAATAGCACCAGCTCTATGTGTGTCTGCGGCTGCCAGAACAACTGAAATACCCCTATCTCTCAATAATTTACAAAATTTTGCGACTGTGGTAGTTTTTCCTGTACCATTGATACCTAGAAAGACAATAGAATATGGACCCGCTTTTGATTTTTTCTTCTCTAAAATAGATTGAATAATGTCAGTCTTGGTGTTAGTCGATAAAAATAACTCATGCAGGAACGAGTATAACTTTGTCGTGATAACTTGATCAGAATTTTCACTCCTTTCAAGTTTTAAATCCATAATCTCCGTTTTTATCTTTGAAGTCATTTCATCTACTATCTCATGAGCTACGTCATTTTCCATTAAACTGATCTGCAATTCATCGATAATAGAGTCTACATCCTTTTTAGAAATTGATTTTTGACCAAGATTCTTTGCGGTTTCAGAGAATATTTTTCTTAATTTTTCAAACAAACGGAGTGCAATCCTACCTCTTATGAGTTCGGTGGTCTTTGAGATTTTTGCATTTCAACATTTACTTCATTTTGGAGCTGATCCATGCGCATTGCAATCTGCTCTTTTTGTGACTGTAATTGTTTCAATGCAAGTTCAAATTCCTTGATTCTTGATTCCACATAATTTTTCGCATTTTCCTTGGACTTTTCAATAGTAACACCTGAACCTACATTAACAAGTAGATTTGTTACTTGAGGAACTATGACCTTAAGGTATACACCAATCCCTATTGGGACAAGAGAGTCATATTGATTAGTAGAAGATAATTCCTGTATTGCCTCCGAAGCTAGATGTGCCTCTGTTATGAGTCTGGTTACAGTAGCTTCTTTTGTTAAAATGTCATTCATGTAAGCTTCGAGGATCTTTGATTGTTGTAGCATCTCTCTGATTTTTTGCTCAGATGAAATTTGTTCATTAGAATTTTCTCTAGAGGTCATCTTGATACATTTTCTGAGTGAAAAACGGGCATATAACTTTGACTAAAAAATTTAATCATTCACAAGATCTTCCGTGGTTTATCGATTAGAAATTTTTCGTCTATTCCTTGCCCTTCTTTGAAATAATATAGAATCCATGAGTAGAAATCAAGAAGGCAGCTAACGACATCTTTGTAGCAAAGACTAGATTCCAGGGTGTATCAGGATTTGGATAAGGTATGCTAATACTATCTAAATTTATGCTCCCACCTAACGCATTTAGCGTTATCAATGAACTCCATACAACAAAATTATAGACAAACTCATAGAGCGAAACTACTGCTATTGCCAAAACTATTAGCTGAAGTATCGAGCGAAGAGCGGGGGAAACTTCCTTTACCTTCTCACCACCTAATTTGGTAACACAATACCATGAGATTACTGAAACAATCATCAAGTAGGTAACTAGTTTCGAAAGGCCTTTGAATGGAAACTCTGTTTTTACCAGGACCTCCCCGATCACAATTTTTCCGGTCGCAGCATACTCAACTACGCTTAGATAAAGGGCGTAAAATGTTATCCCGGTCATCAAGATTGCAGATATGTAAAAAACTATTAGGTATACGGTTCTTGCTGTAATCCTTTTTTCAATTGAATAGTACATGATAGGAATTGTAATATTTGACAAAGGCTATCAAATATAAAATTATACTTGTGATCCGGTTGGACATTGTCCAGTCTCGAGATTACTCTTACCACTTTGTCAGGCAGACAAACTATGCTGCACTAGATACATATTCAGTTTGAAAGCCTAAACCACTAAATGCGCGTGGTAATATGCTCACATGAAGCTGACATTGACGGCATGTATTCTGCTTCGGTTGCATTGATGAAGTATCCGGGGGCTAAACTTTCATTCTATAATTACGGACTGAAGAATTTTAGAAAGATGTTTGATTACATCAAAAATGAATCAAAAAAATCAAAAAAAGGCCTTATTATCATTTCAGATCTTGGTGTAAACGACGAACAAGTATCTGCTCTAGCCATAGATTCTTTCCATTATTTGAAACAAAGACAGTGGTCTGTTCTTTGGGTCGACCACCATCCATGGCAAAAAAAATCTCTAGGTGCATTAAGAAAACTCGCTACTCTGTATCATGATTCGTCTGGAAGAAAATGTTCAACTGAAATAATGTATGAAAAATTGATGCCGAACGACAAGATTGCTAAGCAGTTAAAGTTGATAGCACATAGTTCGGACTTTATGATAGATGTCAAGAATCACGATTCTAGAGTTTCAGAATTAATTCATTTTTATAGAAATAAAGCTGGTTCTAAACAACGAGTCGAGTTTCTGGTACAGAAAGCTTCAAAGGGCATATTATGGGATTCGGAAATGCAAAAGGACTATATGAAATTCATTAAAGTTGGCGAATTTCATAAAAGTAAATCACTGGACACCCTAACCATAAGGAAAATAAATTCGTTTGATGTAGCCTTCGTATTTACGTATCCCTACGTCCAGGCAAGCCTTTTCGCAAATGAGATATTCTCTAACTCAATGGTTGACCTCGTCGTGCTATTTAACAAGCATGGAAAAGTTAGCATCAGGAGGAATACGGAAAGCATTTCATGTAGTAAGATAGCGTCACATCTAGTTGAAGGCGGTGGACATGAATTTGCCTCGGGTGGACTGCTGAAAAGCAATCCGAAGGATTTTTCCTCATGCATCAGAGAGATGGAACGAGCGATTATCAAATCCCTGAATTAATTATCCAGTTTTAGCATTCCCCCTATGTCTACTATTCATATGGATTAAACTTGAATTTAAGAGAAAACAAATAAATCTCAATTCAATAAATGATGATTGTGGCCAGCGAAAATCATGTCGGCAATGTAATTTATGAGTGCATGAGGTGCGGAACTCCAGTTACTAATGAAGAACTTTCCAAGTTACCTGAAATAAAGTGCATATGTGGATTTAGGGTATTTCGAAAGGCAAGACAGCCAATAGTTAAGCAAGTAAAGGCAATTTAGTGAATTCAACTTTCCACTTCCATAGTAGTCACTTGTTCAGTTACCTTAACGCTTATTTGTTAGATTCGAGGTTTATGTTAATATATGAAGATCGTCTGTCCGGATTGTAGAAAGCCTGCCGAACTCTCAGATGATTTCAGTTTTGTGAAATGTCAGTTTTGCAAGCTAGACATGACTTATGGGGAATATGTAAAATACGTCGCGTACAGGGATGTGAGATATAGAGACATCCTTAATGATTACAAGAAATAATTTACCATAATTGGTAGCTCTAATCAATTTTCACTAGTTCTTATCGTACGACCAGTTATTATATTCATTAGTCTAACTTTTTAGTAAAATAGAAGGGAGGTGGAAACCCTTATCAGGACTTCCACCTGATTGGGATAGATTTATTTTTTTATCATCGTTGAAACGATAGATAGTACATCCCTGTCCTTTATTTGATAGTCACCAGGTAATCTTAGCCCGTTTCTTACATCAACAGCATATACAATACCTTTGGACAACTCTGTGTGGATATCACTAGCAAGATCCTGTACTGAAGAACCATTTTTCATCAAAAATGCGTCTGGAAGTACATTACCTTTCTTATCTGACAATTTATTTGGATCTGAAACTGGATAAACTACGTTCATATTCAATAACTTGAAAACAGCGATGTTTAGTGCGAATTGTACTCCTGTCCTAAGATATTCACCCAACACATCCTTCCGTATAAAGTTAAGTGCCCATTTTTGTTTTTCATTAAGTACGGTATTTTCATAGATATCAAATATTTCATCTCCTGGGGAATATTTTATCAAACCTCTGTTCTGGGCTCTCCTCAGGGTGAGTTCAGCATCA
>JAICFW010000112.1 GCA_025923455.1 Nitrososphaeraceae archaeon
GTTTATCTTTCACTATCATCACTAGATCCTTACTCAGGTTTTTTTGACTTTTTACATATCACCACAATTCTAATACTGATTGTAATGTTCATTTCGATTTTATTGAAAGGACTCGTGCCGGTTGCAATTTCATGTCTGGGACTAGTCCTGCTTTATGGAAGTATTGCGATACCATCTGCAATAGAAAATTCACTGGGTCCATTTTACTATAAAGCATCAACTGGTTATTTGAATCTTGAAACAATAAACCGTGGCACACATGGTTTTTTCCTTTTAGGAGTTGCTATGGTAGTACTAGGAATGATTGTAGCATACAAACCACATATACTGTATACACGAAACAGGCCCATCTCGTCAGAGCAGCTTTGGACAAACTATCCAAATTGGAATGAAAATTTACAACTAGCCAGCACCAAGACTGATTCATTGATAGGGCTGCCGAGTCTCTTAAACGATGCAGAGAGATACCTGCTCTGGAGATACGAATTCGTACTGGTTCTTATCTACGGCACAGTCTATCGAGTTCCTATCTACTCATACGTCCCTACAAACTCCACAGTCCTGAGGGAATCAAAATCGCAAAGGGTGATTGGAGCATCCAAATATGGTTATTTCTTTTAATAGATCAGAATCAGGTCTCATCTGCGAAGGATTGTAGGTAAGCATTTCCTTTCTAAAATTTGAATTTTCTAACTTTGAAAAACAATTGTCCACAAAAATGTAACTTTGCTCAATAAGCATGTTCGGGAGCACAGAACCTTTAATTAAAGGTACTTGGAGAATTTTTTAGGAATATCGAGTTGGCGGAACTAAGAAAAGATTACATTCTTGAGAAATTTGTAGTTCTTCCACCTGACTCATATGAAGTAAAAAATGATACTAAACAATGTCCTTATTGTCCCGGAAATGAAAGCATGACCCCTCCATCGGTGCTATCTCTGGTTGTGAAAGAGGGTATGCTTCAGAGATTGTCTGATAACGAAGAAAATATTATCGAAAACTGGGACGTTAGAGTTTTTCCAAATTCAAATCCGGTGGTATCATCAGAAAATGAAAATAGCTACAGAGACAAACCTCTCTATAGCGAACCGGCGTATGGTTATCACTATATCGTTGTAGCCACACCAGATCATAAAGAAAATTTACCAGGACTTTCTATTGAAAAATGGTCCAATGTTCTTTTGGTATTACAAAATTACCTTAGTCATCTCTACACAAAGAAAAGCGTAACATATGTTTCCATTTTCGTAAATAGTGGTGTTTTGTCCGGAAGCGATATTGAACATGCTCATTTTCATTTGATGACTTTTTCAACAATTCCACCAACTATTGAATCTGAAGCAGAAGCATCAAATAGATACCTCAATGAAAATGGTAATTGTCCTGCATGCAACATAATTTCCACAGAGATGGGTGGTCCCAGACAGATTCTAGACACAGAAAGTTATATCGCAATCTCACCATGGGCTTCAACATATCCTTATGAATTTTGGATTTATCCCAAACGTCATACCACGTCGTTTTCAAAAATTTCACAGAAAGAGTTTACAGATCTTGCGCTGATTCTGAGATCAACCTTGGGAGGAATGGACAAGGTGTTAGAAAAGCCGTCTTTTAATCTGATATTTCACTTGTCACCAGAAAAGAAAAATAGTCGACAGATTCATTGGCATATAGAAGTCTATCCCCAACTCCATAATTGGTCAGGTTTAGAGAGGGGTTTTGGTGTCTACGTTAATCACGTATCGCCAGAAAAATCTGCTCAGATTTTGGGGTCTGCTGCCAGAAAAGAATTTGGAGATGTAATTGGAATTAAGTGATAGTAACTCTAAATAATTCAAGTCGATAAACAATGGTAAAGCTAGAAACTTCAGTATCATTAGCCAGTTTAGGATTAATTGTAATGTTTGTATTACTCATGTATTCATTTCTTTCTTTTATAATAGGCCCACAATCACAGGGTCCAGATATTGTAGTCCAACCCGAAGGAGTGCTAATCCAAGTTGTGTCTATATCGGCGGCTCCTGGAATAATATTGGCAGGGATTACCTATGGTTTAGTAAGATATTACGGTTCAAGGAAAATTGGAATTATCCTTTGTATATCCGGTATTGTTCTGATAATTGGTAATATTCTAATTCTTAGCATGATACCAAAAATACCACAAATACTCTTTGTTCCTGGAATCATCCCTCTAACGTACGGACTATTGGCTGGTGGAATTGGAATTATAGTATTAGGGATAATTGTTATCATGCGAGAAGGCAAGGTTATACGACCATTCGGAGAGGAAAACTTTTGAATGAAAAAATTCCAATACGAAATATTTACTTTAAGCGAAAAATTCTTCCTATAGAGATTTTTCATAATGTTCTAGATAAGAGTTACAAGCTTTCTCATGACTTGAATACTCCAGTACTTTCAGTTGTAATTGGGACAAAACCTGATTTTTATAAACAGGCTCCTGTAATGATAGAGGCAATACATCAAAAGTTACCAGCATTCGTAATAGATACCGGACAGCACTTTGACGATCTCCTGGGCTTTGGAATTCAAGAATTTGAATTACAGGATCATATTGCTTGTAATCTCCAAATCAGAGGAGACCTGATGGAAAAAGCAAGCGAGTTAATATTAAAATTTGGATCATTTGGTAGATATTTGAAAAAGAACTTTGGAAACTCTTCCCAACTTCTGCCAATAGTTCACGGGGATACGCTTGTTGCGGGGATTGCCCCTCTTGCATGGGTTTTTGGAATGGGTCAGAAGGTAGCCCAAAATGAAGCAGGATTACGATCCATGAGTCCTGAATCAATAAAGTACCTTAAGGTTAATGAAGATCCTACAAAATCAAGTGTTGAAAAATTTGTAGATTCACAATTTGAAGGAAGATGGTTCGTGGCAAGAGAAGAGCCATTTCCCGAACAAATAGATACTTGGATATGTTCTGCAGGAACGCAATTTTTCTTTGCCCCAACGCAACTTAACAAGGAAAATCTAGTCCGTGAAGGCTATCCAGAAGAGTTTATTCACGTAGTTGGTAACTCTGTTGTGGATGCAATCGAAATTAAGAGAAAAAATAAGCCCAAAACTAGTGTGTTTGACATTTACCCAAAGCTAGAAACGGGTGAATGGATCAGATTGGATATCCATAGAAGAGAAAATCTCACAGAACACAGATTTTCATCTATTATCAAAAGCATATCGTACTTGATCAAAAATACTGATTACAAGCTAGTTCTTATCATGTTAAATGCTATGAAATCGGCTCTGCGGTCGTACCGCTTGGAACAAAACTTACTTAATCTGGCAAGAGATTATCCAGACAAGTTTATCATAACTCCTTTATGGAAAGAATATTCTCATGTAATAGAATTTTTAGATAGCGGACATTGTTGGGCCGAAATGACAGATTCAGGTTCAATGCAAGAAGAATTACTGTACTTTCGAAACGTTCTTTCACTTACAGTTAGGCTAAACACCGATAGACCTGAAACCATTTTTGATGCTCGTGGCAATATACTAATTCCACCTGTCAATTCTTCTTGGATAACCACATTGATAGATGAGGCATTCAACAGAAAAGAGGGCCTTGGACTTGAACTGAAGAAAAAGCGAAAGATTTACGGTGAACCCGGAAAGGTATCAAAGAATATTGTGAAAATAGTCAAAAAGGAATTTGAGAATGGTGATGCAAATTTCTACCCGTGGTTACATCAAAGAATTGGTCTCTGGAAAGAAAAACAAATTATAGAGTACATGTAACTATCGTATAGTAAACTTTTTTGATCGCACTTTATGCTTTTTTCTTTCATTGATTGTCATTTCAAAAAGTGTCTTCATCATATTTTCATATTCTAAAGACATATCCACATTTCTTCTTGACATCATCCTTTTTTGAAATTTAATTGATGAAGAGATATTCATTTCTGCATTTTCAGACCCTATACCTTGGCCATATATCACGTAAGAAGGAACATCATCAAAAATATTTCCGTAAACATGTGAAGAGACACCAATTTTCAATCCACAATAAATATTTGTCCCAATCGATGTTTTAGACATATCTCCAAAAAAAGAACCTAATTTGATTGTCCTTGTATCTTTTTTTTCCTGATCCACCCTCATCGAGATGGTCCCATATGTCATTTTGAGGTCGGAGGTGACTGTATTTGCGCCAAGATTTACCCATTCACCGACATAGGAGTGGCCTAGGTATCCTAGGTGAGACTTGTTGGTATAATCCAAAATTATTGAAGAATCAATTTCGCCTGCTATACGACAGTTATTGCCAATGTATGATTTGCTGATTATGGAATATGGTTTGACTTGAGTGGACATGCCAATATGAACTGGCCCGTAAATTGAAGATTGATAAATGGCAGACTGCGGACCAATGTAAATTCCTCCCTCACTTGCGTCAAGGACGGTGCCCTGACCAATGATTGATGTCTTGTCAACATACACAGGGTTATTACCGATAACTTTTACTCGCCGTGGAACCTTCCTTTTGCGAATTTGAGACTTGAGTGTATCCTTTAATTGGGCGATGAGGTCCCATGGCCAACTGTACAAAGTACCGCATTCATCCAGATCATTGATATTCGTTATTTCCGTCTTTATGTTGTTGCTATTGATTTTTTTGTCCTCAACTACCGATTTGCAAATATACTCAAAGTCTGATTCGTCAATTCTTCCCATGAGTATCTTGTCTCTAAAGGATATCAGAAATCTCTTCTTGACACTCCATTTTTTGAAGAACGAAGTTAGAGGAATGAATAATGAATTAATGAATATATCATCACTGTTATATTCAAATTTATTGACCGAATTATCCGGATGTCTCTGCTTGGTTACCCTTTCAAGGTATCGGCGGGTTAGAAATTTCGAGGATTTGTTATTGTTATTGAAATGTTCGTAGGTCGTCAGTGATCCAATTTTAATATCAAACAATGATCTAGTGTAGCTAAGAGGAACAAAATTCTTCCAACTGGTATCTTCAAAGAAAACGATACTCATGATTTAGATTTTTCCCAATCTCTCAACATATTTTTTGTAGGTTTGTAGATATGATTTTTTATCACCTATGTCAATGAATCCTGATTCTATTTTAAATCCATTCACTAACTTTTTCATATCCAGTGCTTTACGAACGGCATCATCCATTCCATAAGCATTTGAGGATGGTATCAAATCAATAAATTCGGGTTCCATCACATAACATCCTATATTTATTAATCCCTTTATTTCGGGTTTTTCATTCCATGTAGTAACTCTATTGTTTCCATTTATGTCTATGAAGCCGTACTTGAGTCTTGTTTTGTACGATAATAATGCCATTGAAATAAATGCGTCAAGTCTATTATGCTCTTTTATCATTTCCCTAAGTGAGAACTCATAGATAGAATCTCCATATACACAAACGAATGTATCATCGATAAACTTCTTGGCTGTCAATAACTGACCTGCGGTTGCCAGGGGCCTATCGGATCTTGCATATTCTATTTTTATTCCAAGCCTGCTACCATCTTCAAAATAGTCTTCTATGGTTCTATGTAAATAACTCACACAAATTATTATATGATCAATATTGTTATCGTCATTTCTCAACCATTCAATAATGTGTTCTAATAATGGTTTATTGCCAAGGGGTAACATTGGTTTTGGAATGAAAAAAGTATAGGGCTGAAGTCGGGTTCCAAGACCGCCAGCTAATATTATGGCCTTCATTTAAAATTATAAATAAATTGAACTCTAATATAAGTAAAAACTATTCAAAATTTCTACGGTCGAGTATTTTTTTGACCTTATCTACGACATCTTGTGGACTTTGTCCAAAGATTATTATCATTGGTTCTTTCCCAACGTCTCCTAAATGATATATGATATCTGCATCAGGATTTTTCGAAAGGGCCATTTTGACTCCCCATGAAATAGATCTGCCTTCTCTTTCTTTGATTGCCTTTGGTTCTAAATTTCTTTCATAATTACTTACTTTAAAAAGGCTAGTGCATTTATTGAGAATAGTCTTATCATTTCTAATGTTAAGCGCTGATCTAACCATTTGATTAATCTTCATGTATTCAAGAATTGAGGACGCTACGTGTTTTGAAGCACCAAATTTAATACCAGAAGTTGGCACACTTTTGTTTCCTGCCTTTACAATTCTACCATTGACGCCAGCCACATCTTCAAATCCTTTGGCATTTGGTATTGCGTATACAAGATTTGATTGTGTCTCTGGAATCAAGTCTACAAAATTTTTCATATTTACTAAAATTTCTACTGCTTTTTCTAATTCTTGTATCACCTGATATCTACAGGACTCTTCATACATCGTTGAAATGGGGTTATTGACTGGAATACCCTTACCAATTTTGACAGTTTTAATAATAGATTTGTGAACATACTTGTTTGCCAAGAAACATGCTTTAACGACAGGATATTTCATAGCCATAAATGATGTTACAGCGGCAGAAAAGTTACAGCCGCTCCCATGTGTTTCAACAATTTTCATCCTTGGATTCTTAAACACAGTAAATTTTCCATGTTCGTCTAAAATTATGTCAATAATTGCCTCATGCTCATTTCTAAAATGACCGCCTTTTACTATTACATTTTTTGCACCCAACTCTTGTATTTTCAATGCAGTTTTTCTGATATCTTTTTCAGTTTTTATCTTAATTCCCGACAACGTTTCTGCTTCATGGATATTAGGAGTAATAACTTCACAAATTGGAACTAGTTTACTTTTAAAGTCCTTTAGAAATTCTTTTTGAAGCAATCGGGCTCCAGTTCCAGCGGAGATTATTGGATCAAGCACAATTGGGATTTTGGATTGATTCAAGACATCACTTACCGTGGTAATTATTTCGTTATTGTAGACCATTCCAATCTTGATGGCATTAATTGGAATATCGGAGAGAACTGATCTTATTTGTTTTTTAATAACTTGGGCACCGAGTGGAAGAATGTGATCTACATTAGATGTACTTTGTGCAGTTATTGCTGTTATTACTGTACATGAATATATTCCCAAAGCAGACATTGTTTTTATGTCTGCTTGAATTCCCGCACCACCACTCGAATCACTACCTGCTATCGAAAGCGCAGAATGTACCAACATCAAAAATATGATAAAATTGGATTATTCAGTCTATCGGAATTCGAAATGGGAAATCTTATTTTTATTCATAATCTGTGAAGATACTATTGATATAAGATAATAGTTCATCCCGTAATTCAATCACCTTTGTGCGATTATCCCCATCCAAATCAGTTGTTAAGAGTACGTCTAGACCTTGGACCAGATACTGAATATTTGGCAAGGTAAGTAAAGATTTTGTATAGTTAGTGACATCCTGATTATTCAATGATAGTCTTAGTACATAGTCGATGTTAAATATTGTGGAATTGGTTCTGCTGATGACTGGAAAAGTTATCTATAAAAAAACTCTTTTCCGTAGGCTATTTCAAATTTCTTTAGCAGATTCATACAATGAGGTTCAACAAACATGTTTCTCTTTTCATCTGCACGGTATGTTATCAAATTTGTATTTTCAGTTGTCCCGTTAATCGTTCTTCCACAAATTGCACACTTGTGAACTTCTTCAAAGAGTTCCAAGGCTTTAGATCCATAAGCATTAATAATGAACTTGCTACCATCAGAGCCTTCGGTTTCTATAAAGTAGTATTCTATTCCATTGGTCATGCAAATTACTTTTTCAGGTAGAAAACTAAGTCTATGTTTTTTATTTATCAAGTCGTGAACCAGCTTTCTATAATCACTCTCTACATGCTTGTACATGAGCGTAGTATTCGTCAAATTTTTTCCTCCGGTCGCAGATGTGTAATGTATCAATACAGTAATAGTATACTATTCAAATACAGATAAACTGGATTAAGCTCAGCTTATGACAATTTTAATTCATTGATAACAACTAAGCTAGATGAATAGGATAATCTTGTGTATTTGTGAATAGGAAACAAAGTGAAACACATAAAAACAAGACAAAACAAAATAAAAAACAGATGCCTAGTCTATTAATCATGAGCTAACAAATTAAAGAAAAAATAAGAAATAAAAAATTTTTTGTGAATTCGATTATTTTACGTATTGCTTTTGTGCAGATGTAAAGAAGTTTGTCCACGTATTGGCCAAGTTTGCATTGAACTCGGTTACGGTATCGAATGTCTTACCATACAACTTGATATTCTCTCTTGCTGAATTTAGCATATCGATTGCTAATTGGTTTGCTGTATCAAACACATGGAATGCTTGAGAAGTAATTTCATTTGATTGTTTTTTGTATTGTTCTGCATATGGTGCTAATGTTGGTGTAAGAGTATTTCTTGGAGTGTTTCCATACCATGATTTCTGAATTGCAAATGATCTGTTAATCAATTCTTTTGTCACTTGGAAGTAGTCTTGCTGTAGATTTGAAATAGATTGTGCATATTGTGGCTGATACTTTGAGATTTCATCGACTGTTCTTAACAAATTTTGCTTGTATGTGTCTAAAACTTCTGTGTTTTCTGTTATATTTTCTTTCGATTTTTCTGTCATGTTTCTACACCATTTAATGGTGTTAAATGGTATATAAATGTTCGGTATCAAACGGCATTTAATGGTATAAGAAACCATAGAATGTATTTTATCTGATTATATGGATCCATGAAGACATCTTGGAATTGAGCAACTTGTTTATGCAACTGTATTAATTTGTCGTTATTCAATAGAAAAATAAACCCACTATATCCATAGAGCAGTGACATGCAAATAAGCCATTGTAATTTTCCTGAGGGAGTAATGTACGACCTTGATAACTTTGTGTGGATAAAAACTGATGAGGAGGACCGTTCTATAATCACGTTAGGGGTTACCCCAATTCTTATTTCATTAGCAGGAAAACTGACTAGAATCAAACTTAGAGATATCGGCACCACTATCGAAAAGAACAAGAGTGTGGGGTCAATTGAAAGCATTCGGTATTTTGGCATGGTGAGGTGTCCTGTAAAGGGTGAGATAACTGCAGTAAATAACGCACTCAGTGACAGACCAAAGATTGCCAATGATTTTCCTTACACAGAGGGCTGGTTTGTTAAGGTCAGGATTCACGACTCAAATACGAATATGGATTCAGGATTAAAGAGCAGCGGTCTTAAATTTATTGAAGAATGTAATGTTGAAATAGAAAAAATCATAGAAAAGTTACATGTAAGATGCTTCTCAGCATTTCCCGATTATGAGATGTTCGAAATTGGAGTTGAGTGTGCTGCTACACTTACAAAGCTGGATGAACTAATCGACAAGATAGGCACAGGTGACGTTGTGCATGTTGTTTCTGACGATACTTCTGCAGATCTCGAAATGATAAGATGGTCTGAAGAAGGAGGACAAGGTCTATTGGAATTCAGAAAAGAGGGAAATCTCTTTCACTTCATTGTAAAGAAGTTAAAATAATCTGAAATAAAATGGAGCAAAATAAACAGACTAAATAGCTAGCATAAAATGCAATCAAAAATAAAAAGACTCAGCTAGATGACGATTAAGTTAAATGAGTTAGTAGAAGGATATTGGATCCTTGTCTACTACTTTTCGATTGGATTGTCTATCATGTTACCCCATTCGGTCCATGATCCGTCATAGTTTTTGACGTTAGGGTACCCTAGCAGGTATTTTAGAACAAACCATGTATGCGATGATCTTTCGCCAATTCTACAGTATGAGATGACTTCCTTATCTGGAGTAATCCCTTTTGAATGATATAGCTTTGTTAACTCTTCAGCTGACTTGAATGTTCCATCTTCATTGACTGCCTGTGCCCATGGGATATTAGCTGCGCCAGGGATATGTCCACCTCTTTGAGCATGCTCTGTAGGATATTCTGGAGGAGCTAATATTTCTCCAGTGAACTCTTTTGGACTCCTAACATCAACTAATGCTTTACTACCAAGAGTATCACTCACATATCTCAGAAACACACGTATACTATTGTCAGGACCAGAACTCTTGAAATTACCGCGTTGGTATGTTGGTACATCTTTTGTAAGTGGTTTGTCTTCCTCCAACCATTTTTTTCTTCCTCCATTCATCAATTTCATGTTCTTACATCCATAGTATGTCAATGCCCAGAAAGCAAATGCAGCAAACCAATTATTGAAGTCGCCATAGAGGACTAGAGTAGTGTCATCATTCACTCCTATTTTCTGAAGCAATTCTTGACATGCTTCCTTACTTAGAATATTTCTTGCAACAGGATCATTTATGTCAACTTTCCAATCTATCAAGACTGATCCAGGAACATGTCCCAAGACATAGTTAGCGGTCGGATCATAGTCTACTTCGGCGATTCGGACCTTTGGATCCTTTAGGTGATCTTCGACCCATTTAGTATCTACCAGAACTTCTGGATGAGAATAACTCACTTCATAACACCTAAATTGACTTTTACTTTTATGTTATATTAGTTTTTCATGATTTTCATTCTAAACTAATTTGGAAAAATAACGAATGGTTCAACCATGATCAGCACCCCTTTTCCCTATCTTCAATTCTACATCACCATCATACTTTGGCTTGATACCCAACTGTGAAGGAGTATATATCAGATGCTCCTTTGTAAATGATGACAGTTCATAGTCATTTGTCATATACAG
>JAICFW010000113.1 GCA_025923455.1 Nitrososphaeraceae archaeon
TGGAAATATCAGCTGTTTGTAAGCAGCAAGGTGAAAATATACTTTCTAAATGCTCTGAGAGCGCAAGGAATAGAGGCTTGAACGTTAATACAGTTCTTCTTAAGGGTAATCCCGCCTCGATAATTCTTGATTTTTGCAAGACTGGGAAATATGATCTCATCATTATGGGAAATCGAGGAATTGGAAAAATTAAGGAGATTATACTAGGCAGTGTATCAAGTAAGATTCTCCACAATTCGACATGTCCAGTTCTGTTAATAAAATAACACTATTTAGGTTAACTATAACACCGGAAGTCAATCGTGATGAGATTTCTTTAATGACATCAGCTCTAATTTGTTTCAAATTTATAACATAGGCAATATTACATAAAATCGGAGAGCTATCCAGACTCTTGGAGAATAGACAGCAATTACACGCGGTGTAAACTGGTAGCCATTTAAATATCATAAAGACTAAAATAAAGTTATGGCTAGGACCAATGACAATTACAATTCTGCT
Source organism: Nitrososphaeraceae archaeon (assembly GCA_025923455.1). GTDB lineage: Archaea > Thermoproteota > Nitrososphaeria > Nitrososphaerales > Nitrososphaeraceae > TA-21. The sequence goes on from JAICFW010000113.1 coordinate 502, forward strand.
AGTAAGAGTTTTATGATTTGGTTATTAATATCTCTGGCCGTAGTTGTCATCTTACATATTGTTTTACCGTTTCCTGTATCATTCATTGTATCCATAATTGCGATCTTTTGTCTTGGTATCTACAGGAACGATAGGGCGTTAAGGAAGGCGGGTATGGGAGGAATAAAAGGTTGGTACAAATCAATGTTCTCCTCTGGATTTGGTCCTCGAGCAGGTACAGGAATTAAAGGTTCGGCATACCAACCGGTGAAGTTCTCTTGTATCAACTGTGGCAATGAGCACAACAAAATAGCATGTCCTAATTGTGGTTCAAAGGGAGTTAGACCTGTGTGATACATGAGGGAATAAATTCGATAAGTCTTGCTTTTTTACGTGTCAATTCACACCGAATAAATCGGAACGCTTGAGGAGATTTTGGACGAAACTTTCGGTATTGGGATTATGGAAAGAAAGTATTAGAAGCGGTAGAAGGAGAAATCGTGCCTCATGATCCCGAGAATTATATTACAAATCTTAAAAAAAGAATCGAAGGAGTAGATAGTCTTGTTTTACCGTATTTACAAGAATGTTTACAGTGTCATCTTAGGGGTAATTATTTGGCTTCCTCTGTTATGCTAGGGGTAGCCTCCGAAGCAACTTTTGATCTATTGTATAATTGGATGTTGGAAAAGGATAATGTCACTAACCCCGAACTTAAAAAAAGGTTAGAAAAATTTCAAAACAAAAATGATCTTGAAGGAAAGTTCGATTTAGTTTATCGAGAATTAGACAAAATTAAAACAACTTTTGATCTTGAAATTAGAGAAATTATGCAAACTAATCTAAACGGGATATTTACCTTGATAAGAATGCAACGGAATGACTCAGGACATCCAACGGGTAAAACTGTTTCAAAGGATCAAATGCTGGTTTATCTGCAAATGTTCCCTTCCTACTGCGAGACTGTATATAGAATATTGAACTACTTGAAGAATAGTCATCAGAAGTTACTTTGAGCACTAGTTGACAAAATGAGGAGTGGCTAAGAATATGTTCAAATAACCTTCTGACTAAAAAAATAATTGACTATGGAGGGGAAATAACGAGTTTTGGTATACTTAATTAGTTGCAAAAACTCATTTGAGAAATAAGCATAATAAAATGTTTTTGGTATATAAAGCAAAGTCGAAGAGTATTTCTATGCTGTTAAGAGTGAAAAAAGCAAAAAAACATACAAAGAATATTTACGTTATTTTGAAATGTTTAGCAACATGAAACTTATTGTATTCTTGAAGTTGCCACAAAAACAAATTCAGAAATTTCAAGCTATATTTAATCATGCAAAATGAAAATGGTGGTCTATAGTTATGTCAGAATCTGGCAATGAAATTGAAAAAAAGAATAATAACACTACTAAATCTAGAGATTGGGAGTTCGCTTTCTTTTGGCGATATGACATTAGTGCAAATATTATACCAATGGATTCCCGAAAGAAGACAACTTATGGTAACATGGAAAGAGTGGCAACAAAAGCCAATATAATTCCGATTTTGTGGGATTTGAACCTTGCTGGGAAGTGGTGTCAGTAAAATTTGAAATAATAAGCAATATGTTAATAGTTTAATAATTTGTCGTCTTCTTTAAGATAAATGGATTCTAAAATAGCGCCACACCAATGGATAGAACTTATAGATGAATCAGTACACACGTCTGATGATATAGATATACGCGACATAGAGGCTGTAAATAAAACTCTTATAATTGTGAAGGAGGTTTTATGAATATTCACTTCTATTATATCCCTATTAACAAGGTAGAAGGATGGGGTGGTCATATATCATGGCTAAAATTCACAGAACAGTTTGTCAAAGATTCGTATGAAAGGGATAGAACTCCAGATCCCAATTATTACCATGTTAAGGATTTTCCATATTATAGTAACCTGTATCCGCAGTTGCTTCTAATACCTGCCAAATATATTGCTCCACCGTATGCGAATATAGCTAAACTCGGGGAATCCGAACCACGCATATTACGTTGTGATCTATGTGAACAAGTCTTTAGTTCAGAAGAACAACTGAGTAAACATATGGAGGATATAGAACACTGAATATAGGCATGTCGGAATATATAGTCAGGAAAACGCCGAAAGAATCAGAGGTTAGGATATTCTCTACAAAGGGCGAAATTGCGACAATCGAAAGAGGTGAGTTAAGTAGTAGGCTCATAAGCCATAAACTGGATAGGGAATGGGTGCTAACCAATTTCGTAAACGGTGAGCGTCGCCCATTTTCTATCTCAGTAAGAGATGCCAATAATAGGACTCATGGTCAGGATGGCAATGAAAAAATGTTGAATCAGGTATTCGTTGTCTGGGACCAGTTATTCAAACATAATGGCAAATTCTATATGCTCGCGAGTCATCCTAGCGGAAAGTCCTGGAAGAATTATGTTAATAGCCCTATCAAATACATTACTAGGTTAGATGACTTTCCATATAGAGATCTCTCAGAACTTGACCAGGAGGATTTTACATTACGACACAAAATAAAGAGATTTCGTGGTAAAGCCGTTGGAGAAGCTTCAGGTTTAGGAATAAATGAGAAAGGACATCATGTACGGCTTGACAGAGAATTGAAAGATATTGGTTTGTTTATTGCAGCAATTTCCTATCTACTTTACGCTTCGGGCTAATGGGATTATTTTGTAACACTCGAGTAGAATAAGGTCCTTGTAAGTGTTATAAATAAGTGGAGCACAATGATGGTAAATGGTCGAGCCTAACCGAGTTGGAGAATTTCCTTTTCGTAAATTGGACGATAAAAAAAGGAAAAGCAATTTCGCCGAGGTTCAGCAACCATATTCTGAAGAGGAGGTCATGCGCGAGGCAGAACGCTGTTTACTGTGTGGAACTCCTGTATGTATAGACGCCTGTCCAGTGCTTCTTGATGTCCGCGGTATGAATGAGGCAGCCGCAAGAGGAGACTTCAAGACATCATATCAAAGGATTAGGGAGACAAATCCACTACTAGGCGTTACTGCACGATGCTGTCCTCAATTACAAGGTCTATGTGAGGATGCATGCGTTTTAAAGTGGTCTGGACAGCCAATTGGGATCGGTCTCATACAGAGATATATCGCAGATTGGGAACGCAAACACCCACAACAATCTCCCTCGATAGCAGAAGAAACAGGTAAAAAAGTAGCTGTCATCGGTTCTGGTCCGGCTGGGCTTGCAGGTGGCGCTCTTCTTAGAAGATATGGGCATAAAGTAACAATTTTCGAGGCATCAAATATGGCTGGAGGAACCGCGTGGTACGGTGTTCCAGACTACCATCTACCTAAACAAGTTCTGATTAATGAAATAGATAAAATTAAAAAAATGGGAGTTAATATAACTACGAATGTTACTATTGGACGGGATGTTTCACTTCCACATCTTCTTGAGGAGAATGATGCGGTCCTAATTACTACTGGTTCTAAGGATATTGTAAATCTGGACATTCCGGGAGTTAATCTGGATGGGGTTTTAAGCGGATATCGATTTCTTAAAACCGTTTTTTCCAATGGCCTGGAAGATTACTTGAAAAACCCAAAATTCAAGTTGGGTAGCGACATAATAGTCGTCGGTGGAGGAGATACATCTTTAGACTGTGCAAGGACTGCGTTGAGACTTACAAAAGGGAATGGTAATGTGATTATTTTATGTCGGATTGCAAAAACGGAATTACGGGTAGACCCAATAATGTTCGACCAAGCATTGGAAGAGGGAGTTAAGTTCAGATATCTCGTTCAAGTAAAGTCGTTCGAAGGTGACAGAAAGGGTCATGTGAAAAGAGCTGTGATACAAAAACTATCTATGAGCAAACCTGATCAGTCAGGAAAAAGTAGTCCAATCGTTATACCAAACAAAGAGTTTAAAATGAAATGTTCAACTGTATTAATAGCTATCGGAAGAGGTCCAAATTCCTTTCTACAAAAGAAATCAGGACTAAGTACCGGAAGGCGTCATTCGATCGCAATTACCAAAGACTACAAAACATCTATGAATAGTGTTTTTGCTGCCGGGGATGTTACCAGTGGCGAGACACTCATTGTAAAAGCTATGGAAAAAGGACGTGAGGCAGCCCAAAGAGTTCATGAGTATTTAATGGATTTGGAATCCAGTCACATGTCCTTTTACGAAAAATATTATACTCATCTGTCATATGATAGGATGTTAAGAGGTAAAAAACATTCGGATCCGCCACCACATTAAAATAACTTTTCAATTGTCAGGTAAACTTGGAACCGGAGCTGTTGAATTTTATGCAGAAAAAATTTGATGGCCGAAGTACCCAGAAATTAAAATACGTTGGACAAGATCAAATTGATCCCAACTTTTATTGCTACATCGACATGATTCCAATAATATCAATTTATAATACCAAGTTCGTTATATCATGCTCTTTTCATAATAAAATGAAAACCACATAGCATAATCCATTTGCTTAATGTTGATATATCTATTGATTGTTTTGGTACTGCTGTTGCTGCAAAAAGAACGTTACTGATAATAAATCGATATAGATCGCTAATTATTGTATTCCTCTTTACTTAACTAATCAATTATTCTTATCATAGTTTTCGTTATTTATTTACTCAATAAAATGGAAATGGATGCATTATTGGCTCAAAGGTTAAAAGACAAACCATTTAAAATACTTGGAATTTGGTCCTAATGATCGGACTTAATGTGGTTAATGGTAGTTGAAAATTGACATCACATATATACATATAGTCAATTTATACTATTGTAAGTTATAGTTGTCTGCCAATTCATCTAGTAGAAAAAGGCTGATAACTTTTCTAGTTCATTAGTTATGACTCTGTCCGATCCGGTTTCGATCACAGGTCCACGGTGACAAACAATTTGAATGGCAAAATCGTATGTATTATAAAGGAATAGCAGACAAAAAGGATATGGTTGAAATTAAGTGTAGAATCATTCCGAAGCCGACCAGCGGAACCAGACCTGTATATCGAAAAAAAAGTGACAACATGAACGAACCAGTATTGAAAGGAAATTCCACTGGGAATGTACAGTATATCTGCGGTAATTGTGGCAGTGTCTTAGTACATAATATCGCTCAAGGCGAAATAAGCGTTGATATTATCTTTCAATGTCCAAACTGTAATGCATACAACGAAGTTGAGTACCATTAAGGTGAACATAATTTTATAATTTGTCAGAAATAAAATATAATCTATTGCAAGGCCAGCTTTGTGTAATTTACATGTGTTGATCAAACCACCTACCATACTAAAGTTGATACAAGAGATGTTGCAATAAGGGCAACTATCCCATCAAACGTTTACAAGAAGAGATGGGTTTAAGATTGTTATTTTCGTTGATGATCTAGATAGATGCTCAGAGAATAAAGTATTGGAGGTTGAGTCTATCAAGATCTTTTTGTCTTTAAAATGGAATAGTGTATGTTTTAGGAATAAGTCAAGATCGAGTTGTTGAGCTTATTAATAAAAAATATCAAACGAAGAATGGCGAAGAGTATCTCAACAAATTCGTCCAAATTCCACTAACGATCACTGAATGGAATGAAGATGAAATCGAAAATTTGATGACGATTTACTTCAGAATGATATTGTGCATCTAGACTACAGACCAATTGTGGAGGAGAATAAGGAACTAATCGCACTATCAATGGAAAAGAATCCAAGAGAACTAAAAACATTTTTGAATAACCTAATCATCTCATACGAAGTCTTCTCCCATGTCCCACCTACCAAGGACGAAAGCGAAAAGAAAAATTTTTTAAAGCAACTGTTACTAGTGCAGATAATAAAATCTAATTGGAAGGTTATATATGCGCATATTATGGATTCATCATTGCTTAAAGATGGGATGAGGATGATCCCAAATTATGTCGAAGAATTCGAAAAGATTCTAACGAGACTTAGAATAGTCAAGGCAGGGAACAAAGACAGAATAAATATACTAATAGACAAACTTACCAGATTAAAAATTCATGCGGAACTCTCGGGAATATATGATAAGTATTGAAGTTAAAACTGTGTTATCCTTAATCCTTATTATTTCCTGAATATATTTAATCTCAATTGCAAATTTACATAGGCTGCAGCGAGTAGGGTTCTACTGACCTGTATATGGCTTTTTGTCCTAGTAACAATGGACTTACTTTCTTATAAGAATGTATTAGTATGAACCGAGACAGGTCTGTTTAATACATGAGTTAACTATCTGATTCGCGAGTGCTCGTTCATTATACAACTTCCTGATACCAAGAGGCGCTTATTATATTTCCATTTTAGATAATCTTTCCAGTTTCAAAAAAAGCAAAAACATTAAGAGTATTTGTATCATAATTTAAGATGATGGCTAAACATACACATGAAGAAGGTACTGAAAATGTCTTAATATTACAAGGAGGAGGCTCACTGGGCGCTTTCGCATGTGGAGTCTGCAAGGCGTTTGCAAAAGAAAATATAAAATTTGATATAATAGCGGGAACATCAATAGGAGCGATTAGCGGAGCAATAACTGCAGGAAGCAAAAATGATAATCCTGAAAAAGATTTAGAAAATTTTTGGTTAGATATTGCAAAAAGTAGTTATAACATAATACCAGATATCTTTTCTTTTGATTTTGATTATCAAAATTATCAAGCTAAATTCAGGAGATCGCCTGCAGCATCATTAAATGCAGCATTTTTTGGTGTTCCAAAATTCTTTGTTCCTAGATGGTTTAATTGGAATTTTTTTAATTTGAATACTTCACAAATACAAAAGGATACTCAACCACCATGGAAATGGACTTACATATATGATAATAGCTTTCTGAAAGAAACAATTGAGAAGTATATAGATTTTAAAAAACTTTCTCCTAATGCTCAACGAAACAATACTATTGGTAGTAATAGTAACAATAACAGTCGACTCATAATTACTGCGGTTGATGTACTTTCTTCTGAACCGTTGATATTTGATAGCTATAAAACCCAGATTGAGATGAAGCACCTCCTAGCTACTATTGGATATCCCCAATACGGATTCCCCTGGGTAGAAGTAAAGGAGGGAACATATGGATGGGACGGCTCTTTGTTAAGTAATACACCCATACGAGAAGTTATAGCAGCTTCTCCACGTCGGGATAAGAATATTTTTGTTGTAGAAAATTATCCTAGAAAAATAGTTAAGCTTCCCGCAAATATGAGTGAAGTTCAGTCAAGAGCTAAAGATATAATGTTTACTGATAAGACTCAAAGTCTTGAAAAAATGTCCAATCTTATAACTAGACATGTCAATTTGATTGAAACTCTATATGATATTTTTGAGGACCATGATCAATCAAAAATCGATAAAGATAAAATCAAATATATTAAAAATGAACATTCATTGCTGGTTGAAAAGTACGGAGCCAAAATTCTAAGTATAAAAAGAATTAGTAGAGAAAATCCAGAATCACCATATCCTCTACAAAACGCTGATTTTTCAGTGAATACAATTAAAGAACTTATTCATCAGGGCGAGATTAGAGCTTTAGATACTTTAAAGTAGGCATACTGGATTCTTGTGCTTTAAAATGTAAATAGGTTATTGTTAACTTCAGATCAATATGAGAAGTAAGCTCTGATATTGTTAGGACAATGCATTTCAATAATTTTTATTTGAATGGTCTTACGCTACTGCGAGTAAATGATATAAAAGGAGTGTACTGGGAGATATTATAAAGTTGTCAATATCAGAATTGTATTCAAGCTTCAATGATCTGCGTAACACGCCTGTCTATAATTTCATTGAACCTGAAGTAACGGCCAATGCAAGTGATTCTATCTCGAAAATAATTGGAATCTTAATGGATAAGAACTCTTATGACATATTCATACCTTTATCAGGCAAAGTCGCAGTGCTGAACATCAGAGACTTGTTAGGACTCAGAAACATTACTACTTCAATTCCAAGTACCGTCGGAAAAATAATCCCTACTCTTAATTCTCAAAGTAGAACTGCGGAAGCTACGAGCATTATGAGTTTATATCGACTCAGAGCCCTGCCAATAATGGAGAAAAACGAGATTATAGGCCAGATTTCATCCGGAAAAATTGTTGAGTCGATCCGAGATTGCATGTTTGTTACTCACATCCGAAAGACAAGTGCATCAGATATCATGACGCGAAGCCCCATAGTCATTGGTAAGACCGACAAAATTGATTCTGCAAAGACAATAATGAAAAGAAGGCGGATAGATCATCTACCAGTAGTTCATGAAAATCATCTAGTGGGAATGATAACTTCCAAGGCTATCTTAGAGGTGATGTTACGTTCCGAAACGATTCCCAGAAGGTCCCTTGGAGTTGATGAGACTCGGAATAGGCTCGGTCTTGCCGTAACTGGCATAGCAGATAAAAATGTTCTTAGCTCAAACGTTGATGATACACTTCAATCGGTAACTGATCTGATAGTATCGCGAAACTCAACATATTGTGTCATAAAAGCAGTTGATGAGGTACAAGGGATAATCACTTATAGGGATATAATTACATTGCTTGGAGAAAAAGTGGAAGAAGACATTCCAATTTTTCTTATTGGTCTACCAGACAATCCGCTAGATGCGGAGCTTGCGAAATCCAAATTTGCAAATATAGTCAAACTGCTAAAAAAAGTCTATCCAGATATAGAAGAAGCACGATGCCATCTGAAGATAAGAGAAATTCAAGGGACCAGAAAAAGATATGAGATTGATTCGAATATAATATCGACACATAAACTAACTAGTTATAGCAACAGTGGCTGGGATTTGGCAAAAATGTTCGATCAAATGAGTGATTCCTTGAAAAAAAGAATGGCTCATAGAACTACTACAAAACAGAAACAGTCTAGGTACAGTGCTGGGCCAATCCCCTAATCTGGCTACAACGGATAAAAATTCAGATGAAAATAAATATTAATTGTATCCAAAAATAATAGTGCCTGTAGATGGATCTGAAATTTCTTATAAAGCACTAGACACAGCATTATTTTTTTCAGAAAAATTAGGTTCAAATATTACTGCAATTCACGTCATGGAAGATATACCTGTTACTAATATTGAATCACAAAAACTATTAAACGATATGCTGGAAATATCAGCTGTTTGTAAGCAG
>JAICFW010000114.1 GCA_025923455.1 Nitrososphaeraceae archaeon
TTTAATACCGGTTTTCCCCTAATCCGCAGGACATGATCTCATATCCGACCAAACCATCCTTTCCATTGCCATCATCTTGCGATGTTTCCAGGCATTCCTTCTGTTCCTCATAACTAAGTTCATATGCTGGTGAGCTTTTGAACTTTTCCCAATCTACTGCATCGCGGTTTGTGCATTCCTCATGGTCGATGCACTTCGTCAGCTCACATAGTGAGCCATGATATGCCAGCAATTCAAATTCCTTAAAGGATGGATTATTAGGTTTGTGATTCTTTGGATCCCAATCCATATCGGTGAAAGTATCTGCGCATTCAACTTCTTTCGCAAAAGAATAGTGCGTTGAGAACAATACCGTAAATACCATTGTTGTGAAAAACACAACCATAATCTGCCTAAACACAAATCTTTTGAGAATCTGCACTTAATAAATCTTATTTTCCGGAGGTGTAGATAACTTACAATAGAAATATTCTTTTCAAGATCAGAGGTTAAGGGCGAATTAAGAGCATTTGTTAGAATTTCTTAACCTCATAACATTATTGAAACAGAATTCTAAGAATATGTGGATTTGGTTGTTAAATTCGTTACTTCAATAGATATAATTCAGGTAATATCATTCCAGAATAGTTTTAATTTTTATTTTTATTTCCAGTCCTTTCCAAGTATCAATATGTCTCCAACTATTACTTGAGTTAGGAGCAAATGACCTGTAGAAGTGTGAACCGCTAGAATTTAATGCGTAACAAGCGAATTCAAATCCTTCTATGCTTTACGAGTCTAAATTCATTTGCCTTAAAATACTATTTTTTAAATCTATGCTCCCTCATAAATTCGTCCAAACACTCATTGCAAAGTCTAAAACCTTCGCTCTCAAAAACAATTTCCCTTTCCTCATTGCAGGAATTACATCTGGAATATTTGTTTCCTGCTCCAAATCCACTATCCTTGGCGATCTTGGAAGCATCCACACTATCAAGATGTTTTACCGTACTTTTAAAGAGATTGTTTGATATTTTCTTTAGAGGACTTATTGATGAAAGTTTCTGCCTTTGTCGTAAAATGACTAATAGACCTGCTGGATGAGAACTTTTGATGTGATCATTATAGCATATAGGACTACTGTATCTGTCAAATCATATCAATTTGTAGTAACAAAGTAAGTAGTTTGAAATGATGTAAAATTTAAATAAAAATAACGTCCTATTTGTTATACAGAATAGGATTGGCAAAATCAAAGTTGTGTAAGCCAGTTCTTATCGTCGTGTCTGTACACGGAATATTACTTTCCATAAAACTTGACCACATAACATCACATGTTCTGCACTTAAATTCCCCAGGTGCGACATCTGGTTTTATTGTTCTACGCATATTATCATTTATGTGTCCGACTTATATCAATGCTTGCTTATGGAGGGATCCTAGTTTTTCAGATTAAAGAATCAATTTAACAACGTGTATAGGATGTTGATGCAACAATTGTACCAGTTTATCGACTCGTCTAATTGGTTCTCGGGTTGAATAATCATGGTAACAACACAAAACACCTATACAATAATGATTCTCGATGACGAGGAGGATATCCTTACTCTCTACAGCGATTACCTTTCTAACATGGGTCACAGGATACAAAGTACATACAAAGTACATATGTCAACGCTGATAGTATATTACAAGATATGGGTATCGAGCCTCCCGACATTTACATCATAGATTCTAGACTGCCCGGTAACACGAACGGAGTGGAGGTTGCAATAGAAATTTCTTTGAAATTTCTTTTGGCATGTATAATCTTCATTACCGCTTATGAAATGTTAGAAAAGGAATTATCAAAACAGGATATATTTTGCGACAAGAAATAGACGTTTTAATCAAACCTATCAAATTAAACCGTATTCAAAATTCTTTATTAAGTCTCAAACAAATAATTTCATTCCGATTTTTCAATCTTATGAATAGCATATAGTGCTTGAGGACTAAGAACAATCTTGTTCCTGGTGATTTTTTTTATCATACGAGCATCACGTAATTGGTCGACTATTTCGTCTGTTTGTTTACTGCTTAACCCAAGGCCTTCACCTACCTCATATTGATTAATAATACGTAATTCACCGCCGTTCAAATCATCTATTTTTCTCAAATATTCTGCAAAATTCGGCCTCAACATATATAATCATAGATTATTCTATTTAAGTTTTCAAATACAGATAATTTTACTCAGCTTCTTCATTCAAGATCTATTAGAATAAATGGTTTCCACATCTGGACATTGAAATCTATAATGTAAAGTTCGTTTAGATTTACAGAGAAATTTTCCAAAATAATAACACATGCTAAGAAATTCAAGGATGTGGAAAGGATTTGGCATTATTTTACAAAAGGATGGAGCTACTTAGAAATAATCTGTTAACGTTACTAATACAGTTACCTCCATCTTTCAATTTAAGGATCAATTATTTTTCAATATTTTAAATGGATATACCCGATTTAAGATCCTGCCAAGTTGATATTTGCCGGATTATTTTCATGAAATAAATATTTGAAATAATGGAAGCAACGGAAAATGCAATGGACACCATACTAAAAAACTAACAATGACTTGGTTGATTGCATGAATGATTCTTCCTCGCCATCATTGGGTATCAAACCTAGACCAATTCCATAAACTAATCCAAAAATCAACCCACCAAACAGAGGTGATAAAAATAAGATCCACCATACTTTAATCATATTTGAACTCGCAATGTCTTTCCATTCCTTTCCAATTACCAATTTGGTTTGTGGATTACTTGCTTTCCAGAACTGTTGTGTAACATCATACAGCAAATACAAGTTTAATGGCGAAATGAACCACCAAATAACTGACAAAATTGGTCGCCATACCCGTTTGGCCCCAAATGAATGAATATTTTTGCTTGCTCGGTAGTACCAAAAAAGTGAAACAATGAATGCGAGTATTGGTATTATTGAAGTAAATGTGGTAATGACACCAAGAATAGGATCTAGTTGTAGATCGTATTCGCCAGAAAGAGTTAGATAAGATTGAATCGCAATTGAAATAATATCACAAATTATAGTAGCGATGACAAATCTTACTAACCAAACTGTACGATTACTAATCGAACGAAAAGATGGAATGCGTGATTCGCCCCTAAGATATTTTAGCTGTTTTAATACAACCACATGACGCTTGTTTGCAGCCTGCGTCGTCATGATAGATATCAAGATGATTACAATTAGGACACTTCAATAAGGAGCATTTCTTTTACCTCTATTTTAATCTAATTTTGTGGCGAGCCTAGGAACGTGATGACCAACAAAAAAAGATTGGGTTTGCTATAGATCAATGAAAAGATACTGAAATAAAGAATGAACTGACAAAGATGCAATAGTTAATAATCTGATAATCACTGACTATTGACTTTGTCCGATAATTTGTTCTGCTTGGTTACCACTGTGAGTTCCACTACTACCACCGGCTTTGTTTTGGACCGTACCAGATATCGTGTTGTCTGTAGCATTGATATTTTGGACAATATCATTGCTATTGAAGGGACTTTTTGTAAGTCCTTTATCAATTTTCATTCCTCCAGTATCCTTCGAATCGTGTGTATTTGTCTGATCAGCACCTTCTTCAACTGTCGCCATTCAAAAGACTGTTTCCAAACTTCCCCGTCCAAAATATTCAACTGCAGCCGAAACAAAATTCATGGAAGATACACATGTCAAAAAAAACTCTGGAGGCTGACTCCAATACTATCGATCAGGCTCTTCATGAGTTATCCAAACTCATAATTCGGCTTGATAAGAATCCGATGAAATCCAGGAGAACGAAACATCATTAAGAAGATTCACGAAATTCGGGATATTTTACAGGATTCGGTAATTTATGCGAAATTGAAAAAGAGATTAGAGTAAAACTGATTTCAAGAAAAGTGATACGCATTTATATCTCTCTATCTATTGCTGTAATGATCTTCCATACAATGAATTGTATTGCGATATTTGTCCTACTGTCCCTCACACTGGTTGCTGCAACTATTGTATTTTCAATCCCCAATGCCGTCCAAGCAAAAATTAGTTTTTGCGCATCTGGTACTGACATATTTCAGTGCTTCAT
>JAICFW010000115.1 GCA_025923455.1 Nitrososphaeraceae archaeon
TGATCAATAAAGCATTGGAGATAGAGCCCAACAATACAAGGGTACTGGAACTAAAAAAAGACTTGGTTGAATATATGAAATGATTGGGGTATATTTTTTGATTTTTATCTACGATTGGCAAATTTCTAAGCCTTTCATTTATCATGAAAAACCCAGATACTAGGTTCCAGAGCCTTAATACACGCAGGATCCTAAGCCCGATGAACCTTAACGATTCAAAAACTTTATAGCTTGATAGTTAATTATTACATTTAGAATCCCAATTTAGAACCGATAGCGGCGTGGGTACCGACGTCCGTCAATCAAATTTATTCCTAATCCTTCCGGATTCGTTTTCTTCGCGGTTAACCATTCTTGGCGTCAGCATCAAATTTAGCCTTATCTTCTTTGTATATGCATTTCAAACCACCACCTGCCAATTCTAGTTGGGTCATTTAGAGGAACCGACCGATCGACCGAATCTCCACAGTTATCACATTTTTTACCTTCATAATTAATCATTAAATCGACCATGTGGTATGTTAATATTTAAAGATATTTTCCTAGGCGAGTCTAATGGGTATGTTAGCGTTGTAAGTTACAATAATTTATTCGTCAATACATGATCTGTCCCTACATGACAGTAAACTGTTGAATTATCCATATTGTTACTAATGGGTGAAGATATTCTCGAGAAAATATTAGAATATCATATAATTATGCCACTAGGAAGCGTGTTTTAGAAGTGGTAACATATAGTGACTGTTCTTAGTAGCAAGGTTACAAGCTTGATTTTATTCGCCCTACCTCTAATCATCTATCCTGAAAGAGTTACCATTGAATTTTCAATCATATACCTCAGAGTTGGATCCGAATTGTCAACAAATTCTTTAGAATTAATTTATAATACAAGTAATTAACTTGAATGATTGGAATAAGATGTCTGCTATCACAATTACGGATATCTTTATGGTTATTGGTATCACATTATTTGCTGGTGGGACTTCATTTATTGGTGCAATAATTGCAAAGTATATTCATTTTTCAACGTCAATCCTTTTATTCTTGACGGCGTTTGGTGCAGGCATTTTAATAGCTGCTGCAATATTTGAAATGGTAATTCAAGCAGAAAAATCAATTGGATTAATCCCAACACTTGTATTTTTTATCTTTGGCGCAATAATATTTACGATTGCTGATGTAATAGCTACACGTAAAGGTGGTGGGGCAGATATACTAATTGGTATTGGTTTAGATACAATACCAGAATCCTTAGCTATAGGTGCTTCAATAGCATCAGGTTCCGCTTTTGCAATAGCTCTTCTTATTGGTATACAAAATATCCCAGAGGGTATTGCTGCCTTTAAAGAGATGAGAACAGGAAAAACAGCATTTAAGAATTCTAAAATGGCCCTGTACGCTATTGGTTTTATATCCATAATTCCTGTTATTCTTGGTCTAGTAGGACTATTTTTTTTACAAGGATTAGACTATGTAGTAGGATTGATATTGGCGTTATCTGCAGGAGGTATATATTATATGCTCTTTTACGATATGATACCCAAAGCACATAAAGATAGAAAATGGCTTCCTGCATTTGGTGCAATATTAGGTTTTATAATTGGTTTTGCAATTGTAAGATTATTTTAAAAGATTTTAACCAACATTAGCAACTGATGGGTAAAAACCGAATTAGTGATGAACAAATACGACCTTTGGCCACCAGTTGTTAAAAACGAAAGGGCAATAAGCTATTTAAGATTATCCTAATAATCTTATCTAGTTTTTATTTTTATCAAAGTATTAGAATAAATGTCCTCGAATATCTAAAATTAACCGTGCCGACAAGATATAATAAAGTTAAGGCGTTTATTATTGTATGGAAGTTGAATTAGAACTAATTACAAGCGAAACAGACGAAATGAAAGTGAAGGAAAAAGTCACTGAACTTACTAGAAAAGCCGAAGAACTAGGTTTCACCATAAAGGAAGTTGAGATAGAGAATGAATAAAAATTTAAAAATAATACCCTGAGAGCGGAAGTGGCTACTAAATTCTACGAACTATGAAACTATAATAATAGAAAGCAAATATTATAGATAGGAAAAGAGATAGTCTTCTAAAACTAAATCGAGGGTAAACGTTATCTTTCCTTTTTCTTTGCAAGTGTAATTGTTAATTTTTTCAATATGTAGGGATATGATAATTATGAATAAAATTAAAAAGTTGAAATGTTTTGTCAAATACTACTATTGAATGGTAAGTAACAAGTACTATCTTCCTACGTTAGCAGGACTGGGTAGAATATTCAATCTGAAAATCTTAATTTATATTTGAAAAGGCTTAATACAGTATAATTGCAACTGTATATTGGTTGTTCAGGATGGAGTTATAGTTCATGGCAAGGTTCCTTTTATCCATCCACTATAGAAAAAAGGGCGTGGTTGCCGTTTGGGATAAAAGAACTCCAGATAACTTAGGTTTACAGCAGTGTTTCCCAAAGTAATAACACATGAGAAAAAATTTAAAAATGTAGAGACAGATTTAGAATTATTTTACAAAAGAATGAAACCGCTTAAATATAAATTATTAGCGTTACTAATTCAATTACCACCTTCTTACCAACTGAAGGAAGGAATGGAAGATTTTAAAAGTCATGATTTTTTCTTTGAAGGAGATTTCAGATACGCCGTAGAAGTACGACATTCATCATGGTTTAGTGACTTAGCATACAATTTTTTTAGAAATAATATTGCACTGGTCTGGAGCCAGATGGATAGGCTTCAAACTCCACCGATAGTAACATCTGATTTTGTTTACCTTAGATTGATAGGAGATAAACGATTGGCCGAAGATCAGTTTGGTAAAATACAAATTGATAGAAATGAAGAGATTAGAAATTGGGCCAATAACATGAAGGATATAAGGCAAAACGAAAAAGATGCGAAAATAGGAATAGTTGCAGCAAATAATCATTATGGGGATATGGACCAGGAACTGTTGATATTTTTACTCAGCAAATGGATATGGAAAATCTATCCTTCGAGAACGTAGACATTGCTAAAATAAATCTAGATTTGGACTCGGAACCTCGATATAACTTAGGAAGTCGATATCAAGTAAAGAAAAGCAAACAAACAACCATATCAGAATTTGTTAATTGATTCACAAAATTGCTTATACTTATTCTCTAAATCCTCGGCAGTCGCATTCATTACAGTATATATCGCCATCCTTGCCGCTAAAGTGGTTCGCTTTCAGATGATGACAGAGAAGACATATGTCGGATTTACTACTCAACAAAGTAGTCTAGACCTTTTATCTATTATATTTTCTTAGTTACTACTCTATATCAATTATTGAATATGAATTACTACAAATTATGTAACAGAATATCACTAACGATAGATACAAAAACGTTTAAGAGAGTTGATGGAGACATATAACAATGGACAACCAAAAAAAACTTTTCAACAAGAGTGGCGATTCTGTGGAGATAAAAGAGGACGTCCATGGCGTGACAGTGACAGTTCAATATACGACTAAGATCGAGCCAACAAAGGAACCAGCGCGGGACAACTTTAATGATATTGTCTCGATTTATGAAAATACAGGCTTTAGCGAAGAAACTGTTTGACATAGGTTAGTTAATATCGTAACACCGGAATGTTAGATGTAATCCATCGAGGCAATCAGAATATGATGTTTGTTCTTTCTTTAGAATCTGATTTATCGTATACACACTAATTTATCTGCAAATGGCTTTTATTTATAGAAACAAAATGGATAGTCGGGATAGATTAATTGTTTTTAATCTATTACGATATTGCGCTTATTGACGTCTTTCTCTCGAAAAATCTCTTAGGTTGTCTCTTGCAGCGTTTTCGAACGTATTGGCTACATTAGCATTTAGTCGTGAAAATTCTTTTGTGTTGTCTCTTGTATGTTGTATCGAATTTTTCCATACATCCATTGATGCAAATAATGCGTTGTTTGCTAATCTGGTTGCGGCTACTGTATTGTCTGAAATGTTGCTCACTGCCCTCGCATAATTCTCTGTGAGTCGTTGTGGAGAACCCCAATATGACAAATATGTATTT
Source organism: Nitrososphaeraceae archaeon (assembly GCA_025923455.1). Taxonomy (GTDB): domain Archaea; phylum Thermoproteota; class Nitrososphaeria; order Nitrososphaerales; family Nitrososphaeraceae; genus TA-21. Next base: position 4,079 of record JAICFW010000115.1, read on the forward strand.
TGTACATTTTCAACGTAAGGAACCCATAATGATTGCATTGAATGGATTACCTCTTTTTGAGATTCTAGAAAACTATCTGCAATGTCTTTTGTTGCTTGAATTGTCTCTTGTTGATATTCATTTACGGCCTTTGTAAACCGGGGAATTTCCTTTACTGCTTCATCTGTGGTCTTTCTAACTGTTGATTTTGTTTCGTCGAGAGCGAGGTTGATTGTCGTTTCTGTGTCTCTTTCCTTTCTATTTGATGCCATATTATCATATTCGTTAACATGGCATATATACCTTGGTAATAATTGGTTTTTATTACCGTTAAATGCCTCAAGATATAAGTCTTTGGATCATGAAGATTATGCAAATGTTCGTGATTTCTTTGTATCATGATTTTAAAATCTCTACTATTTTGACAAAGCAAACTAAAAAGTCTTATTTCCCTTGCGTCAGAACAATAAATGGAGTACTGATCAGGACATAAACCTACCTAAAATAAAAAACTAGATACCAAGTACTAGAACCCTAATACGTGAAAGGTTCGAATCCCGATGAACCCTAAATTCTAGTAAACTATATAGCTTAGCAGTCCATTTTCATATCAGAATCCTAATTTAGAACCGATAGCGTCGTGGGTACCGAAGGGCCCGCATGTAAATACCTGTTTTTATTCCGTAAATGGAATACAAATTTGGATGGAGGAAAATGAAATTCTCACCTTATCACCATGTGAAAACTTTGTAGATACAAGAGTATTTTTTCATTGGACTTATTCTTATCTGCTTTTACCATTTCTTCCCTATTTTGATATTCTTGAAGACGTTTATCTATGATATGACAGTCATCGATAATGTCATGGGAACTCTCCCAGTATTTTTCAAATGGTATGGAATTTTCAGTATCTTTGATCTCGCTGTATTGGCCCCTTGCTGCTGCATCAGTAGAAGGTAAATTATATTTAGCATTTCGTGAGAGTAACCATCTGTCATGATGTTGTTTTGACAAATATGGTTCTATCATTACTCTTAGCATGCAATTAACATTTGATTGCTTCATCTTAGCTCTGAACTTTTTGAATAGTTCTCTTAAATTATTTAACTCCACCCACTCAAATGTGGTGACTTCCACTCGATTTGGATGACTTTCACAACATTATGATGACTTTCACAACATTATGATGACTTCCAAACAATTGGTTAGACTTGTACCAATGGTAGCATTAAACAGGATTATACATCATAAACGGATTTTGAGAAGTTTTTTGTAAAAGGTACCTAATTATTTTTGTTTCTTATGAAAAACTATAATACTGGTTGGCCAAAGACTGGCCGCTGTAAGTATAACACAGTATTGGAAAAGAGTATGTATTAGACAAGACCGTATTGGAAAAAATGCGAGCGAAGTTGGGGGCGAGATACATCAGAGAACTTGGCTATCCGGAACTCATTGATGACATGTTCATATTCATCATACTTGCCTGACTACTGACATTGCCTCCGAGTTTTAATCCAAAATTCATAAATTTATTAGTTGAATTTCCGTCTTTGTTTACGCTTTCCGCCAATGAAATTAATTCATCCTTAGGAATCATAAAATGAATTATGTCCCTGGTTGAATTTGTAGGATCGATCATAAGCATTTTTGCCGGTAATGGGATACCATTAATTTCTCCTGAATAACTTTGATTCGCAAATGGGCTTGGTTTGGGAATGGATATTTCCTCATGAACAAAAATATTCTGTTCTCTAATTCTGGAAACGTTCCAATTAAATGGCATCTTCCATTCTGCTTTCAAATCATCACGTTCAAAGGTGAAGTTTTGGACTTTATCATAATATGAGATTAATGTGGCGTTAAAGTTCTTATCGCCGTAAGTAAGATTGGTTGTATATACATCACCGATACTGAGATAAGAGTCAAATCTAGGGGCATTCTCTGGTACGAAAATATTTCTAACATTGTCAATTCCGAAAATTTCTACGACAAAATGATATAGTCCACCCTCAGTGAGCACAGGGCCAGACACCGTGATGTCTCCAGTCTCACTTGTCCTTCCCCCCAAAAAGGGTTCAATACTGCCATGGATCCTAATCGGTCCATTGTCTGGTCGGAATTTTAATGTTAACGGTCCTTCCTTTGAATAAAACAATTCACGGAGTAATACCTTATCCTCTTTGCTTATCGTTAAGAAATAATTAACATTAGTGATATTATTCATTGTATTTGAGTCAAATAGTCTTAATTGAAAGAAAGCATTTTGTACCGTATCGGATGTCAATACGGGGGGACTAATTTTCGTATAAAGGCTTGCCACTCTATCCCCCACAGAAGCTGGTGGTAGTGTCTCTTCAAATAGTCCGTCAGACGCGGCCTCTTGCAGATTGGGGATAAGGATACTAGCAGTGATAACTAAAAAAGAGACAAATATTTGAACATATTTTTCCATAAAGATTTAGCAACTATAATGTAATTTATATGATTTACTGGCAACAGGGATTGATGGATTACTGAAGTCTATGCGTTTTTTCTAATTTTCACCTTTTCTATCCCTCGCATACCTATATTTCAAAGCTAACGGTGAGTGAGTTATCACTTACTGTAGAAACGCATTGTTTTCCTAGTGTGGATCGAATTACAGCTTCAAGATACGACTTCAAAAACAGGCTCCCCCTATAACCTAGATCATGACGAATACCAAAAATATGTTTATCATTTTGAGTTTGGTGGTCATATTTGCCGTATCCGCAATGATCAAAGAACATCTTCATGAAGCTAATAACATTATATGAACTAAGATCCTTCCATTTAAATAGAATAAATTCTTTGGGAGCACTTTCACCTATCTTTACTCCTAGACTTATCACACTTTTTTCGTCCAATTCATCGATGATTAGCTTAAATGCATCTCTACTTAAGACGATAGTGCCAAATGATTTCATATATCTATCCCATTCTGCATAGTCTCGAAATATCTGGTTAGCCAGTACATTCAAACTAACTCCTTTCAATTCCGAATCTTGCCTTAAGATTTTTTCATATTCGTTGTCTATTCGAAAAGTAATTGTAGAGGTCTTTTTTGCATTCATTTTTCAAATCAGCCACTGCTTGCAGTTAATTGCAGGCGAAACATAGTATCTAAGTATTTCTCTTCATAAATACAATTCATGTTTGATATTAAAACAGCGACTGAGAATCTGGCTATTACTTCAGATGAACTCAAGGCAAGTCTAGAAGCAACGAATAAACCTATAGTATTTGACCTGGGAAACATGCATAGATACGAAACCCGACACATCCCTGGTTCTGCATACGCTGTCTGTAATGAAGATTCAAAGAAGAATATTATGCCACGTCTGCCAAAAGATATAGATATTATTCTAGTGAGTGACGATGAAGAATACCCAAAACACATGGCAATAATGATGAGTCAGATGGGATTGAAAGTAAGATACTTGAAAGGAGGTTTAGATTCATGGAAGTGGAGTTTTCAGGAGTCCGTTGAAAAAGATATTACTGCAAATGAGCTCAAGAAATCGTTGGATGCAAGTGTAGATCTATTCCTATTAGATGTAAGAGAGCCTGATGAATTTGCTGACTGGAATATAAAAGGGAGTCAGAATATTGCCTTAGGTGATTTGTCAAGGTCATTAGATAAGATACCTCGCAATATGAAGATTATAGCCATATGTCCTCATGGAAATAGGTCCAAGATTGCGAAATTCATATTGCAATCTTATGGTTACGATGTTCAATGTCTGGAGGGGGGTCTGAAAGCTTGGAGTACTGCTTTAGAGCATTCTGTAAACGACTTTAATATTTCAGGAAACAAAGTGCAGGTGATACCTGTAAAAAGAATAGGCAAAGGCTGCACATCCTACATAGTTAGTTCGGGTGGAGAAGCTGCCGTAATAGACCCTGTGTTTCCTGTAGATTATTATCTGAACTTAGCAAGAAAGTACAATATACACTTTACCAGAGTCTACGACACACATCATCATGCAGATCATGTTTCTGCGGCTAAACAATTAGCAGATAAATCCGGGGCCGATCTCTATTTAAGTTCGTATGAAGAGTATTCATTTGGGCATAAACCGCTTCTAGATGCAGATGTACATACGATTGGTAACATAAAGCTCGAAGTTATTCATACTCCTGGTCACACAATGGGCGGTATCTCATTTTTGCTTGGAGGCAAAATATTATTTACTGGAGATACGTTATTCGTTAACGGTGTAGGAAGACCGGATCTCAGAGATAAAGCTCATGATTTTGCTGCCGCATTATATGACTCTTTACATAATAAAATTCTGAACTTGGATGAAACCACTGTGGTATATCCTGCTCATGTTGAAATGAACATACGGAGAGAAGAATTATTGCCGTCTACTCTTGGGATGATAAAGGAGACAAATAGATCTTTGCTTTTTCTCGACAGAGATAGATTTATCCAAACGGTTACAATGAATATTATGCAAGCACCAAAATCATATAAAGAAATCATATCAATAAACAAGTATAATTCTGTACCCTCGTCGATAAATGAAATTCATGAGCTAGAAATTGGTCCTAATAGATGCAATATTTAATGTAAGTTAAACTGCTTTGAATCAGCATATCAAGTGCGGAAGTACTGCAGGAATAATCTTTTCCATAGTTCTTTTCGTTTGTGTAATCATGATTACAGTGTATCCAATGCCACTATCGGGTAGCCAAACTTTGTCGCACATTACCAATTTCGAGTATCAAAATAAGACGATCTTTCTTTCCTTGATGTCTGGGGCTATTGTAGGATTTAGTTTGGGTTTTATAGGTAGTGGAGGATCCATTCTTGCAGTACCACTTCTACTATATGCAGTAGGGATTGAAGATCCTCATGTAGCTATTGGGACTTCCGCACTTGCAGTTTCAATTAATGCAGCAACCAACCTGTTTGATCATGCAAGAAAAAGAAATGTGAGATTCCGAGAGGGACTGGCGTTTGCTTTACCAGGAGTCGTTGGAACTATGATAGGGACACAGCTAGGATTGCTGACACCGCCAGGTAATTTAGTTTTCTTTTTCGCATTATTGATGCTTGTTATCGCAGCAAGGATCCTGTTTAACAACTCGGCTAGGAAAGATTTGCCGGATGATCGTGGAAGCGTTAGAAGATCAGTCGTCTTTTCTAAATTAACCATTTACACAAAATCTAACTTCGTTGTTTCTCATAAATTGAAGTTGATGGGTTTATTCGTTGGACTAGCGGCAGGCTATTTTGGAATCGGTGGTGGATTTTTGATCGTTCCTAGCCTATTGTATTCTGGTTTAAATATTAGTAATGCAATTGGGACATCACTTATACCAGTCAGCATATTTGGGGCCATTACAGCATTTGGGTATTCCCTTCATAGTCACATCAACATAGCTATTTCGTTACTATTTGCTATTGGAGGAGTCGTAGGGGGATTCATAGGAAGTAATATGCTAGCTAGAGTACCAAAGAATATTGCAACAAATGTCTTTGCAATTGTTACTGCAGTTGTCGGTGTATACATCATTTTGAGGTTCTTTCTAGTCTAGACATCGAATCTTAATACACACTAATGAATATCCGATCTAATTCGAAAAGAAAAGACAGAAGTAAAGAAAGCACAAGTATAATAAGAAACTAAACCATAATTCGTATCGAAGTCTTTTTGACCATACGAACTAAATAGATATTGCATCCCGCATTTTACTGGTGGACAAAAACTTAATTTTTGAAGAATTAATCAAAATAATCATATAGTACTCTAATTGATAACAGAAAAGCAAAAAGCTAAATACCAAGTAGTAGAACCCTAGTACATGCAAGGTTCCAATCCCGACGGGCCCGTGACGATATCAGTCTTAATATAGGGTTCTAACGTAATAAGTAGTGAGAAAATGATGGAAAATGAACTACAATATTTTGCTAATCTTTGGGTTGCCTTTGAGTTTGATTTTGCCAATCCTATTCTGAATAAATAGGACGTTATTTTTTACTTAACATTACTATTTTTTGATAATCATCAACTGAAATGGATCTATTTTTATGGACGATATTCGAAAGATCCTTGAGAAGAGCGAAGTAGAAGATGTAGTAAACAATTACCTTTTTGGTTGGTATCCCTCAACAAGAACTACAACAACCACCAACGTAGTTTCTAATGATTCGATGTTTGTCCACATATGACTTTTTAATTTAGAGTCTAATGCCGCTAGTGTTTCTTCTGATGTTATGATATCTTCAATTAGAGGTTTCTTCATACTTTATCTTCCCTGTATGATATTATCCATTACGATGAAACTTATTTACTAAGACAATATGTAACTTATCTATGAGTATGCTATTGATTAAGTGCAAAAACAATAGTTGCATTAATCGACTGAGCGTTGGACTTGATAATCCTGACTCAGTACCAATATTGTTTTGCAGTGAGTTGTGTCTGAGTTCGTTTGAAAATGAAAAATTTAATTTTACCATAAAGGACGAGGATCCAAATGAGATTAGAACACTAGTGCAAAATCTCGTAAGCCAGACGAAACAGTTACAAAGCGAGCTGGAAAACCTCAAGAAATTAAGGAGAACATACTTTGGACTCTTTAAGGAAATTGATCTTAAAGATGAAACTTATAAGCGAGACTGGTCTTTTGATAAAAAGGAGGACTAATAATTGCCAATATTTATGGATACTCACAAAGTTCCTTTTACTAAACAACACCTTCAAGAATTGTGTGCATCACCTAGGGATGAATTTGGTGTAGCGCATGTAGATCTTCTTTTCAATAAGGATGCGAATGTCTGTTTCTGTGTGCTTGATGCACCAAACGAGGAAGCAATTAGAAAGCATCATGAAAAGGCAAATGTTAAGTGCGAATGGATCATACAGGTAGAAACGGCCAAAACATAGACACTTATCCGCATTACTATGCCGAATTTTGTTACCGATTATAACTCAAATCAACTAAGAATGGGAAAAGTTTTGGCATGTTAACTGGCCGAGTCTGAATGTACTGTCTCGCAGTTAGTTGCTTTATCGTCATCAACACTTTCGTTTATCCACACTTCGTCTTGACCCTCTCCGCAGTCGATAGAATCTTTTCCATCATCGGAGTAAATGAAGAGAAACTTTAATTCTTCCATTCCATTTTTTAATTGGTCTATTTCTTTATCCCTTTCTTGCAATTTCGATTCAAAATCTGCACCTACACTTTCAACGGTCGGATAGTCCAAAAATGTTAAATATTTCATACATTTTTGGTACAATTCTTTTGTTTGTTTATCATCAACGTTCCAGTAAGTTGAACCACTATGTCCTAAAACCCATTCAGAAAAGTCCGTGTTCGTAGCAACAGCAATGTGAGATTTTACGAAATCCCGAAATGTATGAAATGTTATTTTCCTTCTTTGTATGCCTTGCCCGTCTTTCCTTCTGTCCATTTCGACCTTTTTTAAAACCCTAGTGAATTGTCTATGAAGAGACCTATAGATCTCTGGAGGATTTACTTCACGAGATTTTAGTTTGGAAAATAAAAGGTGGTTTGGATATTTCCTAAATATCTCCATGCTACTATATTTGGAAACGATAAATTGTTTCAAATCGTTTGTAGCCTCATCCGATATGTAAATATCCCTTTCCTGTTTTGTCTTTGTGTTTTCTGCCATAATATGTACTCTAGTTGGTAATTGAGAAAAGTCAACATCAGAATTATGTAATGAAAGGGCTTCGTTTGATCTCATTCCGCTGCTGGCAATAATTAATAAAAATGTCCTGAGCCTCGTGTTCGTACAAGATAGTAATATAGATCTGATTTTTTCAGCATTGAGTGGTTCTTTTTTTCTTTTATGTTTTTTAGGCATTGTAACTCTATTTCTGAACTTCGCTGATGAAATATCAACATCGAAATATTGGAGGTAGGACCGTACTCCTGCTATGTATAACCAAATAGACTTCTCGGATAATTTGGTATCGGAATTGAACTTATCGTGCCTTTTTCTAAGATAGGAGACGAATTTATCTAGCCGTCCATAAACATCTAGCCGCCTTTTTTCTAAGGGAGCAAGAATAGTTTCAACATTGTATTTGTTTCCAAATTCTAACGGCAAGAATGTCTGAAAATGGGAGAGGGCGAATCCATAAACCCTTTTAGTCTGGATGCTATTACTGCCTTTACGATTGAGAAATTCGGCAACTTTAACATATTTTTTATCAAGTAATTCGACCGTCCTTTGTCTTTACAATCGATACTATAAGGCACATACCAATATAAAATGTTTTATTAATTGCACTTTCCTAGTCAAAATAATACAAATTAATTTGGCTTTTGGTATTGGACATCTGAAAAGAAGATGAATTAATATTAAGCAAGATATTCCAGT
>JAICFW010000116.1 GCA_025923455.1 Nitrososphaeraceae archaeon
CTTCATTGATTGTCAATAGATTAACTGCTTTCAAATATTCATTTAACATTTCTTCTTGAGTAGGTTTGTAATATGCAGATGCTAACCCTATCTTATGACCTAGCAACATCTCTCTTATTTCAGGGTTTAATTTGGAATCTACTAACTGTTTAGTGAAAAACTTACGAAAGCCGTGCAATACTGGTATCTGTTTTCTTTTGTGTGGGTTTATTTGATTAATATCTCTAAGGCCGGTATTTGAAATGCAATTCTGTAATGTAACCCTTAATGATTTACCCTTAAACGGTTCACCTTTTTGTATTGTGTTTTTAGTAAATTTCTGTACCAGTAAATAGGAATCGTGTGTTATTTGCTCTCCTCTCCTAGCTCTATATTCCAAGTAAGAATCAATTTCTTTAGTACATTCGGGAGTTGTAAATGTAATGTATTCTTCCCTATCTCCCGAATAAACAATAATCTTGTATAAATCACCAATACGTTCTAGGTCACCAAGTTTGATTGACTGTAAAGCACCTATTCGCATACCAGTTGATGCTAACAACAAGAACGCAGTCTTTGAACGCTGATCTGAGAATTCTAATATTTTCCGTATTTCTTTATCTTCATAACCTCTATCCTTACCGTTTATGCCGTTATCCCTGTTTTCAGTTCTAATAAATTTCTTCATTTTAGTCCAATTCAGGACAACATCATTCATTTCACAAGCGTGTTTTATGGCCGAGAATATTACGACTTTATATTGTCTTGATACCTTTCTCTGTAGTAAATAATTGACTATCAGGTTGGATATTTCATCCTGTGGTAAACTAAGAAAGGAGTCAAGATTCATTTGACAGTATTTCAAAAAGTGTGCCAAACAATATTCATATTGCTCTTTTGTCTCGGCCGAATTGATAGAGTTAACAAAGTTAGAATATGCCCCTTCAGATTCGGATTTTTGTCCGATTGTGAACGTTTGCATGCCCTATTTGATAGGAAGGGATAGTAAAGAACTAATTTATTTAATTATACTTATTGATAACTCAATTATGATTTCTGAAATACTGGGAAATAGAGGATTTAATACTCTAGTCTATGAAGACGCCTACGCAAAAATATGTTTAATAGCATCAATCATATCGGAATTTCAGAATCAAAATCATGAAGTAAATCCCAAAAAAATAGTTTACCTAGATCTTGATGCAGCATTTACTGCTTATGTTAAGGCAGGATTGATTCCATCTATGGAAATACGTAAGGTGGACAATAACATTTATCAGTCTGAATCAAACGCACTGAAAGTATATCTTCCATCTGAGGATATGTTTGATGTATTTATAGTTGACATAATAAAATCAATTAATGAATGCTCCTTAATTATTTTTGATTCTGTAAATTCATTTTACAATCTTTTTTACGATAGGATAATAAACAGCCCAAATAATATACTAAAAATTGGAAATCTTAACCAAATACTTTACTTCATTCTAATGCTGATTTTGAAACATACCTCAGAATGTGATATCCCATTCCTAGTAACCAGCATGGTTCGTTACAAGAAAAAGGAATTAGTAACAACCAACAGACTTCTAAGTAAGAAAAGCTCACTGAATTTTTATGTTAAGATTAAGAATCTTAATGATCTTTCAGTTACAATACTCAGTCATCCAAAAGAGAATCAAAAAGGTTTCATTATGAAGGATAAGGTTCTAAGGTGGACTTGACATGACTACCCGGCTATCTTAATCTTAACTATACTAAAGCCTACGATCAATGCAATAGTAAGAACAGTAAATCCTCCAGTCAAAAATGCCCACTGACTCTTTGATGATGCCGCTTTTCCTGAGTTATAAAGCAAATATGCCCCGAACATCCCCATAAATAGTATCATAACTATAACAATAGTTTCGCCTATGGTTTGAATTGATCTCGATGGGATAATAAATTCTCTTGACGGTGCCCCTTCTATAATCGAATTAACCAATCCCGAAGCAAATGCGAAAAATGCAACTAAATATAGTACCGTCGCAAGAGTGAGATATTTTGAACTGCCGGTAAGCATCCAGTTACAAGTATAATGAATTATAATTAAGTTTATCGAAAAGTTTCCTAGCTGACTTTCATTATATCTTTTTTAAATTTCCCTTATTCTTGCTGAAAATAGATTATATTTTCTAAAAAATTATTTTTAATTATCCTCTTCTATATGTGCTACTACTGGACTGTCTGCTATACTGAGGGCGGCCTCTATTAACTCCTCTGCTATATCCGTATCTTCTCCTACCTTGACTATTTGAGTTAAAGGGTCTTTGTCTATTGACTCTGTTTCTGCTGACATTTAATGTGGGGACTTCTATTCCTATTTCATCATTCAATCTCTTGACTGATAGCTCTGTTCGCTTCATAATCCTTGCAAAATCTTCATATCTACTACTTGAAACTAATGAGATTGCTTTACCACTTCCACCTGCTCGTGCTGTTCTGCCAATTCTGTGGAAATAAACCACGGGGTCTTCTGGAATATCATAATTAATAATATTTCCAACGGCCGGAACGTCTATTCCTCTTGCTGCAATATCTGTAGCTACCAGTATATCATCGCTTCCGTTTTTGAATCTGTTCATAGAGTAATCTCTCTGTCTTTGAGATAGATCTCCATGAATTGTAATAACTCGAAAACCTTCTCTATTCAAATCATCAGCTATTCTCTGGGTTCTTTGTTTTGTGGCTACAAACACAATAGTTTGTTGGCCTTTTTCCCTGTTTCTAATAAAATTACAAAGATGTTTGAACTTTTCTCGCTCTTCAATAATTAGATAAGATTGATCGATAGTTTCTAAACTAATCTCGTCTTCATTGAGTCTAACTTGCTCTGGTTCTTTCATGTATTCTCTAGATAGTCTTAGAATTTCAATTGGCATCGTTGCAGAAAACAAACATGTCTGCCTTCTTTCATTTACATAGAAGAGAATGAATTTTATGTCATCAATAAATCCCATATCAAGCATTCTATCAGCCTCATCTAATACCACAAAATCTACATCTTCTAATTGAATCGTACCATGTTTGACGTGATCAATTAATCTGCCCGGTGTCGCTACAATAATCTGGACTCCTCTTCTCAGCTGTTCCTTTTGTATGTTGATACCCTGTCCACCGTAAACGGCAAGGCTCCTTATTCCCATATATTTTGAAAATTTCCTAATTTCATTGTTAACTTGCATCGCCAGTTCTCTAGTTGGGACAATAATTAATCCTTGGATTGGACCTCTTGACTTTATTCTATTTATTAGAGGAAGAGAAAATGCGGCTGTCTTTCCTGTTCCTGTATGTGCCTGTCCTATCACATCTTTTCCTTTTAAAATAAGTGGAATACATTGTTCTTGTATAGGAAAGGGATTTTCCATACCTATTTCTTTAACCGCTCTTACTATAGACGTATTTAGACCTAATTCTTCAAATGAAACCATTTTTTTAATTCACTTTTTTGTTTTGTATTTGACAAAAGTTACGGAAGATTTGGAAAGATTTTATATGTTACTTAACTTATCCGCCGTCCCTTAAGTTAACTTAATGAGCTTTAATCGGAGATATAAGTGTGATGATACAGAATTTTGATCAAATTGTATTAAAACTTATCATTATCTCAAATGACCAGTTTTGTCAGCGAGTAAGTTATTAGACAATAATTAGACTTGATAATTTAAATTCAACACAAGTGATAATAAAAAATATGATGGAGGATCAGGGTCAAAATCAAGATTTGCGGGAGAAGAAACTGCGGGGTTCTGGTGGATATATACTAGCCCATATTACAGATGAGGAGCAAAAAAAGGGCAATTTGGGAGGACCAGAGTTATTCCTAGCGGGGATAGGAAGACTCCCTTCTGACAGGCTTGTCAAATATCATTGTAACAAATGCGATAAAGATTATGAGGGATCACCAAATATCAGTTTTGAAAATCCTAATGAAGATCTTGGTGAAGGAGTTACACTCTTTGAAAAGGGCGAATACAAATGTAATACCTGCAAAAGCATAATTGCGCAGTATAGAAAATTTGATGCTCCCGAAGATTCCAAACCTAGAGAAGTTCCCAAAAAAGCTGAGATACCCAGTCCAGTTGAAAAATCAAATATCAAGAATGATGATAAAATTTCCAAAACGACTATCAACCCACCGTCATCAACTTCGATTGTACAAAATGACTTTATCTCAATTCAATCCCTTGTCGGAATGCCTGCGTATGATTGCGATGCTATGTTGATTGGTAATGTTCAAGAGATCGGTCTCAAAAGGACCTCTAAAGGAAAAATGGAAATAAGTCTTAAGATTCCTAAAAAGAGTAATAATCAAAGTGTCGAAGTTACTTGGAAGAATATATCTAAAATTGGAGATATAATTTTACTTGAAAATTCAGAGTCTTCACAACGCACTCAACAACAAGGCAAGTGTTCCCATTGTGATTTCCAAAACGAAAATGATGCAGTTTTTTGTTCCGAATGCGGTAAGGAAATTAATAATGAATAAGTTCTATATTTAGAGTAAATACAGATTCTAAATTTTACTTGTTATGCAAGGCCGATCCTTACATCAACTGCAATTGCTCCTTTTCCTTCCTCAAGTACCAATAATGGATTCATGTCGAATTCTGTAATCTCAGGAAAATCTGTAACTAATTGAGATAATCGTAGGAGGCATTCAACCAGTACTTTTATGTCAGATGGAGGCTGTCCTCTAATCCCTTTCAATATTTTGTATGTCTTGATTGATTCTACCATCTTCATTGCTTCTTGTTCATTAATAGGAGCCAGTCTAAATATCACATCTTTGAGAGCTTCTACATAAATTCCGCCAAGGCCAAACATGATTAGGGGACCAAAAAGCTTATCGTGTTTTGCACCAAGAATTGTTTCTCTGGCAGATTCTATCATCTGTTGAACAAGCACTCCTTTAATATTTGCATCTTTTTTGTAATTCTTTGCGTTACTAATTATTTCACTGAAAGAAGATGAAACTTGCTGCTTGTTCTTAAGACCTACTTTTACTCCCCCCGCGTCCGACTTGTGGATTATATCTTGTGACACAATTTTCATAACCACGGGATAACCGATTTCTTCAGCTCTCCTTGTACACTCTTCCTCATTTGTGCAAAGGTAACTCTTAGGCCTAGGAAATCCATAAGCCTTAAGAACATCGTATCCCTCTTCCTCCAAAAGATTTTTTCTACCTTCTTTTCTTACATTATCAAATATTTGTTTGACCTTTTCTTTATCAACATTGAATTTTTTAATTTCAATTTCTTTTTCTGCAATCCAAAATGAAAAGTCATACATTGCTTTCAGTGTCCTTATTGCTGGTTCAGCATAAGGAAAATGTGGAATTCCACCATCTGAAAGAATTTGTTTATTTTCTGTTCCTTCTGCAAGACCCATAAGTGCTGCAAGTGAGGTTATTCCGGAATTGGCAGTAGTCTTGACTATTGTTCTTGCAAGATCATTATAATCTAAAGTAGCGGATGGAGTGCACATAGTAACAATTGAACCCACATTTGGATTTGAAACAACTTCATCGAGGACCTTTTCAAATCGATTAAAGTCAGCGTCTCCCACAATGTCAACTGGGTTTCTCGCAGATCCGTGAGCAGGTATAACTTTCGCTATTTCTTCTCTGGAAGTACTAATATCAGCTAGCCTCATGCCATACTTTGAACACGCATCCGTGGATATTATGGCAGGGCCACCCGCATTTGACACAATTACCGTACCCTTGTCATTATTAGGAATTGGTTGCTTTGAAAAGGCAGTAGCAAGATCAAAGAGTTCCTGCATTGAATCGACTCTGATTACACCACTTTGCAAAAACAATGCATCATAAACCTCATCAGCTCCCATCAAGGCCCCTGTATGAGACATAGCTGCCTTTGCGCCTTCTGGAGTTCTACCAGATTTTATGACAACTATTGGTTTCTTGTATTGTTTGGTGGTTTTCCTTCCTATCTCCATGAATCTTCGACCATCATGAATGTCTTCAAGGTACATTATGATTACAGAAGTTTCAGGGTCTTGACATAATAATTCCAAAACATCATTTTCATCAATATCTATCTTGTTTCCCATACTGATTACTTTTGAGAATCCAATATCCTGTGCCATGGCATCTTCAACTGTGGCAGCACAGATAGCTCCACTTTGTGAAACGAGAGCAATATTTCCGTGTTTTGGTGTTATTTTCAGAAACGTGGAATTCATCATGTTTTGTTTTGACAAGCTCATTATACCCAAGCAATTTGGGCCAATAACTCTAGTACCGTATTTTTTACATATGTCGGCAACCTCTCTCTCAAGAATTGCTCCCTGCTCATCAACTTCTTTGAATCCTGCTGAAACAATTATGGAAGCCTGAATCTTTTTCATTCCTACTTCTTCCATCACTTTTGGAACAATCTTGTTAGGGGTGGCAACAACGGCTAGATCTATATCCTCTGGTATGTCAAGCACACTTTTGTAAGCCTTGATCCCAGATACATATTCATTAGTAGGACTGACAGGGTAAATTTTGCCTTTATAACCATTTTTAATATTTGTAAAAATTGCCCTCCCGATTCCTGGTTTCTCGGAAGCGCCTATAATTGCAATAGACCTTGGGGATAGAAATACACTCCTGTTAGATGACTCACTAGTCTCACTATCCGAATTCATACAAAAATAATTTGCCTACATAGTTATAAATGCAGTGATATTGTAAAATCACAAGATATTTCCGCCACGATATACTGATTGCTAGGTAACTTCTTGATGGATAAAGTGAAAATCGGAAAACTAAGTATTTCTACCATTTTTATCAAGCCTTTCTATTTCGTAGTAATAATATCAATATCCTTTAATAGTAACACTATAAATTTAGATATTTATTTATCCCACTTGAATATTAGGAATTAGACATAATTCCTTATCAATAACTCTGTATGCCCTACCCGCTTTGAAGCGATTGCATTTATAGATCGGTTTACATTGATTACCTGAGTAAGATGAGAGTATTTTGAATAGAGTCTTCTAATTTCTTCCGTATTGGAATTACTGAGTAAGACTTTACATCCTTTTCCTGTTAATTCATTGAATATAGCTGCAAGTTCCTTTTGATCATCAAGAGAAAAACCATTGTTGGTATAACTGGTAAAATTTGCAGTATTACTGACTGGATAGAACGGTGGATCTAGATATACAAAGTCATCCTTCTCAGCTTTTTTAACTAATATTTTCTTGTAATCACTGACTCTCAAATATGATCCTGACCGTTTCAATACGACACTCGTATTGCGCAAGTTATCGGCATCGCATATGATTGGATTTTTGTATCTTCCAATTGGAACATTGAATAAACCATTTCTGTTTACTCTGTACAGACCGTTATAGCATGTTTTATTTAGTGCAATAAATCTGGCAGCTTTATCTATTTTGTTCATTACTCTTGTTGAGTCACGTAGATGATAATAGTATTTTTTTGGAGATTTGTTGTATTGATTTTGGTGATAAATTAGTGCTGGAATCAGCTCTTCTACATGATTCTTTATGACCTTATACGCGTTAATTAATTCGGTATTGATATCCGAAAGGATTGCGTTCCTATCAGTGGAAGCTATTTGGAAGAATACGGCTCCTCCTCCGAGGAACGGTTCAAAGTATCTGGCAAACCTTGCTGGGATGAGTCGGATTATCTGTGGCATTAATTGTCCTTTGCCCCCTGCCCATTTTACAAATGGATGGCATTCAGGTGTTTGATAGAGTAGTTCACGATCTTTTACTCTTTCCATTCTCACAATGACATTCGATCCCAATCTTTAATTGTAAAAGTAATTCGCATATAAGCATTAAAAAATTTCAAACAATAGACTCGAGGTCGATTCATTTATTTATTTTTTGGATCCTTGCTCGTTTCGTTTATCTTTGCCTTAGATGCTGCTCTTGTCATTTTAATGTCACATCTTATGCAAATTTTTCCTATTCTTTCACTCGTCATCGTATCAGTGGGAGTTAATTGATGACACATAGCGCAAGCTGTGAGCGATTTATACAGGTTCAATTCAATATTATTTCTAATACAACTTATGGTATTTATTCGTAAAAATAGTTCAGTATGATTTCCAGATAATATTGTATTCGTTTTAGAGATTATATTGAGCGGAAAATACTATGCTTACAGGTACTTCAATAGGCTGAAAATTTACTTGATATTCCTAGTATTTCCATTCGTCTGATATGTTATTCCACCAGGACCTTATTGCTTCGTCCCTACCAAGTTCGTCCTTTATTCTAGATTCAATTGAATAAAACATATTCTCCATTGCATCAGCTCCTCCATCAGCATGTAGTTCTTTACCAATCATAGATATCCTTTGTTTTTTGGATTCTAGATCCGATGCATTTGGATTCTCTATACAGTAGGTAAGAATATCATAAAACTCCTCTTCCAGATATGCGTCCATTTACTATTTATCCTACTCAAATTATCAAATGATCTTGATATAAATTCTACGGATTCAAAAAATAAAGTTAACAATATCAATTATTCTTCATCTTTTCAAACCAAGAGTAATTCAAAAAAGTTCAATTAAAGATTTATGATGGTATGGAGTCAATATCTTAGAAATGATCTGATGAAGGCTTGATAGAATCTCAATTTCTATATCTGACAACCATTGGTTGGAGAACAGGTAAGCAGCACACGATAGAAATATGGTATGTAACCCATAATGAGAAATATTACATAATGTCAGAACGTGGAATAAATGCTCATTGGGTCAGGAACATCAATCGAAACCCGAGAATTTCATTTAATATTAACAACTCCAATTACGATGGTGAAGGAAGAGTTATCGATTCTACGAAGGAAAGTCAATTAGCAGCGCAAATTTCAGAAATTATGAACGCAAAATATCATTGGGATCAAGGACTGATCGTGGAACTCCGACCATTAAGTCAGACGACAGTTTCATAATAAGTTACATTTTTTATGAGAAATTAGATAATTATGATACCTGATCTAGTATCCATTCCTTAAATTTTCTAATCGCAAATTCTTCAGATTGTTTTATGAATACAGGATCCTTAAGTCTCCATTGATCTTGTGGTATGGAGTCAAAAAATTCTTGCATAAATAGAGTAAACCTAAAGCGCAGGTTTCTTGGATTTTCATTTAGATTATAGCGCTTTAGAATTTTTGCTATTTTTCCAAATGAGGTATCATAGTCTCTTTTAAATGGTGTAATATTTAGAGTCTCATTTAAAATTGAGGTTATAGAATCCATATCTTTGTTGATTGTTATCAATATCTACATATCACTATGATTGATACTACTTTATGGTTTGTATTCAAGCTATTGAAGTCTATTCTTGCACATCAAAAATGGGAATGCAGATGGAATGAAGTTATTTTCTAATGAGTCTAAAAGTAAACGTTACTATGTAAGAACTCCCAAAAATGTCTTCGTAAATCTTTTTTTTGCAATTTCGAAGGCTTTTTCACCTTTCGCCGATAACCTGTAAGTTATAGTTTTACCTTCTTTCTCTTCACTAAGGAAGCCTAAATCCTTTAGACTCCTAAGAGCTGGATAAATTGTCCCTGGACTTGGTTTGTCGCCTCTTCTTTTTGCGAGTTCGCTGGCTATCTCCTGACCATGCATTGGTTTTTTTGAAAGTAAGAATAATATCAAAAATCCCAGCAGTCCCCTCATATCACAACATTCGCCATCGACTCCTTGCATATGTATTATATTGGATGTCCGATATATATAAATACATCCTTTCACTATATATCGTATGACCGATAATGAAACACATGGAGGTGATTTAATGGGATTCGGATGCTGTGGAGTAGGTGTTGATCAAGTTAGAAACTTTCTGACGAGAGAAGAGAGGATTGCTCTACTGAAAGAATACAGTGATGGACTTGAGAAGGAAGTGCAAGGAATAAAGGAGAGGATTAAAGAGTTGGAACAAAAGTAATACTTTCTTCCCCTCATTTCTTTTATTTTCACTAGTTCAAGATCTGTTTCTTTTCACGTTTCATGTCTGCTTGAGGCAATGCTTCGAAATTGAAGGCCCGTTGCAATGTTAAAGGCGTTATAATTTTTCTTTCCTGTCTTCGGTATGATTAAACTCTCTTAAAATGCTGAAATGTTTCATCATCAAAAATACAAAACTCTGATTTCTGTAAGGGTGTTATGGGAATCTTTCCTTTCAGCAAAGTTGATTGATTCTTGAACCAATATCTTTGCGCATTTTTGTTTAGGGAATCCAAATATTCCTGCGCTAATAGCTGGAATAGATATGCTTTTGAAATTGTTTTGTTGAGCAAGTTTTAGAATATTGTTTATTGCCAGTGTTAGTTTTTCGTTCTCTTTTCCTTCACCATTTCTTGGTCCCCCTACATGAATTACCGCCTTGCAGGGTAATTTTCCTGCATTTGTAATTACACCGTTACCAGTTGGAATATATCCTATCCTGTCACTCTCTTCTTGGATTTTTCGTGCGCCCTTTGCCACGATAACTGCTGCCACTCCTCCACCATGACAGAGATTTGAATTTGCAGCATTCACTATTGCGTCTACTACTCTTTCTGTGATATCTCCACGAACTAGCCTGAGTTTTCTTTTCCCTATTGAAATCTCACTCACTAGCAATATTTCATTGCCTCTAAACAAACAGTTTCGATAACAGGGCTTTAATACGTTAAGGTAATTGTGTACGCCATGGATACATTTGATTGCATAAAGACCAAACTTGACATACGAGAATTCAGTCGAGAAGTAGTTCCAGCTGAAATAAAACAAAGAGTATTGGAGTCTGCGAGATTAACGGGCACCGGTCTTAACACTCAACATTGGCGGTTTATACTTATTGAAGATGAACACAACTTGAACAATCTTGCAAAGGATAGCACAAGTGGAAATTGGGTTGCCGGCTGTAATTTTGCAGTAATAATTCTGACAAATCCAAAATATCATTTTCATTTGATTGATGCGGGAAGGGTAATACAGAACATGCAGTTAGCAGCATGGAATTTTACGGTAGGCTCAGGAGTATTTACAGGAATCGATAAGGATAATTTCAGAAAAGACTATGATGTTCCAGATGAATTGAATATCTCTGCTGTAATTGGATTTGGTTACCCTGCAAGAAAATTAACAGGTAAAAGAAAGGACCGGGTATCTCTAGATTCCCTCGTTTACTTTGAAAAGTATGGCATTTCAAATAAATCATAGCATCCGACGATGAAGACTATTAAATTATGATAAGCGCGGGGAGTGGGATTCGAACCCACGAGTTCTTGCGAACATGGGATTAGCAATCCCACGCCCTACCAGGCTAGGCGACCCCCGCTTTAGTGATGATAAGGATTTTTTGCTATTATATTAATTATGTAGATGAATCTATATATTCAATAGATTCTTATATGACAACACAAATTTTTCATTCTTCTGTTAAAAAGATTATAAAATAGTCATCGTGTGTTATTATATTATCTTTGAATCTGCGGGAATCCAATGAAATTTTCAGGCGCGCAATAATAAAATCATATTTTGAGGTAGAATTGTTAAAGATAGATTACCATAAATCGAATGTTAGACACCCCCTCATAAAAGACGAAGGATTCACCGTGGAAGATAGACTGCATTTATATTTTGATATTATAACGGGTAATGATTATCCCGATGGAGATGAGTGGTTTGGTGTTGAATATCTTTTTCCTCATAATATCAAGTTACCAGATAATCTAATTGGTCCTGACTATTTTACAACGATTTACGTTGCAGGTGCCAAGCATTTTTGGCGGCATAAAGAGCTGGTCCGATTTAAATACGGAAAAACAAAGAAGCTAGTAGAATCTTTGGACTTTATCAATAAGAAATATAGAGAATTAAGTAAAAGCCTTCATGACTCATCAGTTATTGATCAAGTTTCGAAATAATTTATTGAAATCATGAATGATAACAAGGATTATTGTTTTGATATTCGAATCCTAACTATTCCATTAAGATATCTGATTTGATCAATTTTTAGAATATCATCCTGTATATCAGATATTCTTATGTTTATATCATATTTTCTTGGACCAGTAGTGTATACTCTTACACTCTGATTATTCGGATCAAAGGTCGCTTGTATCTCTGATTGACTTGCTAGTCCTGGCATTTCGGCAATGATTTCATAGAAATTAGATCCTTTGATGACCTCAGGTTGTGTATGAACAGTCATATCAGGCATATTAGCGACATTTTGACGATCCTTTCTTGGATATCGAATTTGTGGTGTGGGCATGCCATAACCTGTTATTGCGTTTTTTAATACATATCCGGTTAACAATCCTGCTAGAAAACCACCAATGTGGGCTACATACGCCACTCCACCCAGAGGATTTACCAGACTGAGAATAACTTGCATTACAAACCAAAAAGGAATGTACGCTATAGCTGGGATTCTTACTGTTGTAATGAAAAACGCAGCTATTATCGTAAAGATCTTGGCTCTAGGAAACAGTACCAAATATGCGCCCAAAACTCCGGAAACCGCTCCAGAAGCACCAATTGCAGGAATATCTCCCGCACCTGTGGACATTGCATAGAAACTATGCGCAAGTGCTGCAGCTAGACCCCATCCAATGTATATGAGAACATATTTTATGCGGCCAAACTTATCTTCAATATTATCTCCAAATACGAAGAGAAATAGCATATTGCCGATTAGATGTGCTATTCCTCCATGAAGAAACATAGATGAGATAGCTGAAAATATGTCTCCTCCAAGTATTTTGTATGGGATAGCACCATAATTTTCCAATAAGGCAGTTGTTGATGTTCTGTCGGAAAAATTGGCTGTAATTATTACTTCTGCTAGAAAAATTATTGCATTTATGGCTATTAGCAAATAGGTTACATATGGTCTGCCATGTAGTCTCTGATTGTCATCATGAAGTGGAAACATGTTTTATCCTATCAATATGGATTTCAGGTACCAAAAGGATTGAATTTTGGCATGTCGCCGCCTTTTTCGGTGTGGGCTTTCCTAGTGTGTCTTTTCAGACGTTCTTTGTCCTCAAATTTCATGTCACAATATTTGCAAGATAGGGATTTGGGTTCGTCGTCAGATTTGTCACGATTGAACCATTTCATAAATAATCTACATGATTAGCCGGTTCATTAAAGTTGTGCTAAAATGAAACTTATTATCTTAGCTTGTGACTTTACTTTCTAGAATTTATCGTCTCGTAAGCAGGCGGTCTAACCTCAGAAAGTAGGATAGGTTTTTAACACCCTTTAAAAAATTTAGATTTACTATTTAATGTCAGAAGTTGAGGAAGTAATACAGTACAAATGGGGTGTAGCCCACATTTTTAGTAGTTATAATAATACTCTGGTTCATATTACAGACATTAGTGGTGCAGAAACAATTGCTTTTAGTTCTGGTGGAAGGCATGTAACTGCTGATAGATATGAATCCTCTCCATATGCAGCAATGAAATCTGCTGTTGCTGCAGCTGATATTGCAAAGACCAAGGGTATCAATGCACTGCATATCAGAGTAAGAGCAGTCGGTGGCGTTGGACCACGTATTCCTGGACCTGGTGCTCAGGCTGCTATAAGAGCTCTTGCTAGAGCTGGTTTTAGAATAGGCAGAATTGATGATGTTACTCCAATACCTCATGACACAACTAGGAAACCGGGCGGACGTAGAGGACGAAGGGTATAATCAAATATTTCGTCTGTCGATGTTTAATTTCTTTATGGAATATTATTTTGCAAAGTGCATGAATCCCTTATTTCTAACCGTCTTTCGAATTCCATTTAATTCGTAGATTAGATTTCCATTACCCCTTACTACCTTTCCGATATGATACACTTTGATTCTGTATTTTCTGGCATCTTTCATTAATTTCTTAAAATGTTGTTTTGGGACTGTTGCGATTGTTTCGTATTCTTCCCCACCAAAAAAAATCAGATCATCGATTTTGACGCAATTTGAACTAGCAAAATGAGTCAAGTCCTGTGGTATTGGAATCTTATCTATAACAAAATCGACTTCGCTTTTTTGGAAAAGCTCATAGAGTGATGAGGACAGACCATCACTAGAGTCGATGGAGGATGAGAAATATTTAGCTAGTTTAAATCCAAATTCCACTTGCGGTCTTGGAAGTGTTACCGATGATATTGATTTTGTTCTAAATTTTTTTTCAGCACTTAAATGCGATAGGATAATTTTTAGACCGGAAGAGGTATATCCAAATTTTCCAGATGTTACTATTAAGTCACCAACCATTGCCCCCTTTCTCCTAGGAATTTTGCTATTCGGTAAAGTTGTAACACCCACCATATTACAATCTATGATCAACTCTTTAGATTCGTTGGTGTCACCTCCCAAAATGTGTACATTATATTCCTTTGATGCGCGTGCAAATCCAGCTGCTAGTGAGGCTATATTTTTTCTTGAATAGCTTCTTGGTATTCCAATAGAAATGAGACATGCATATGGTCTTATGCCTTTTGCGGCAAAATCACTTACACATGCCAAGATAGCCTTCCTTGCTATTTGCCAGGGCTTCATGGTCTTTGGTACATCTGTACTTTCAACTAACATGTCGCTTTTTAACACAATGTTCATACTGGATGCTCTATTCATTCTCTTTAGTAAACCATTTCTGAACGGAAAGATTACTACATCATCATTCTTTACCTTATCTAGTAAACGGTCGTCAATATAAAAAGTAAAGAGATCTATGATTTCTCTTTCATTTAATCTCTTCATAAATAGATTGAACCTTTTCCTTGGCGTCGTTAAAAATAGATTGGATTTTATCTGGAGTTGATTCAGCTGAAATTCTAACTGCATGTTCTGTATTAGAGGATCTAATCAGGACCCATGATTTATCGTCGATTAATATTTTGGTGCCATCCATTTTTATTATCTGACAAGATTTTTCCTTGAATTTTTCCTCAAATTTTTCAATGACTGTTTCCTGAAAACTTGATTCTATGGGTACTTTTGTTCTTATAGTTGAGTAATTTGATGCAATTTCTATACAATCATCATAAAGGTCTTCACTTAATGATGAAATGATTGAACTGGCCAATATGCCGTCTCTACACATATTAAATTTCGGCATAATAAATCCAGCACTACTTCCTTCACCACCCGCATCTGCGTTCATCTCTATTAATTGTTTCACAACATTTGCTTCTCCCACTTTTGAATGGCTCAAAGTTCCACCATGTTTGGAAATCATATGTGCGATGGCATTACTTGTATCTATGCTGACTACAAATTTTTTGGCACCGTGCTGTATTGTACTTGCAATGCATAATAGAAGTGTAAGATCAGTTGAAAGTTTGTTCCCTTTTTTATCTACAACAACAAGCCTGTCTGCATCCATGTCAAATGCAAACCCTAAATCTAGTTTATTGGATAAAACAAGTTTCCTCAGTTCGAGGAGATCGTCAGTGGTTGGATCAGGTGATCTTGAAGAAATGCCTGCAATATCATTAACTGTGAAGAATTTCTGATTCAATGAATCGTAAAGTTGTGGAATGAATGGAGATATAGCTCCACCGCCGGGATCTATACCAATTGCATTTGTATTTTTTCTACTATCATCAAGATAGCCATTATTTATCATTAACTCAAGCATATCGAATATGTATCTTGAGTTGATATGAAACGACTTTCCAAATTCAGTGCTGGAAAAAGTATCTTGTTGTTGAATTGACTCAAGTTCGTCTTCAAATATTCCTCTTCCGTTGATTACAAATTTTAAACCGTTCCATTCCAAAGGATTATGGGAAGCTGTTATTATCATAGCGTTACCATATCTGGTTGATTCACGAAATGCAAAAGGCGTTGGAGCAATGCCTAAATCAATTACATCTACCCCTTGTTCCATAATAGCTGCTGAGGCTGTACGATGAATTATATTACTAGAAGGTCTGGTATCTCTTGCAACCAAACATTTCTTGACAGTAATAGCTGAATTATTAATAATAAAGCAAGCGAATAATCTGGAAAAATTAATTATGGCATTTAAAGTTAGGTCTTGACCATAAATGCCCCTTATACCAGAGATTGAAATTTTCACTTTAAAAAAACTTGAATTTTCAACTATTTAATGTTGTTTTATATCCAAGTTGTGATAGAATTCGATAGTCATTTGTAGTAAATAGTAATCGAATCAGAAAATAGTTAAATTGGTTGTATGATTGCAAATGTATCCATAATGCACGCCTCTATAGCTCAGTTGGTAGAGCGAAGGTTTCGTAAACCTTAGGTCGTGGGTTCGAGTCCCACTAGAGGCTCTCAATACAGATCAATATTTTTAAAACTTTGGTACAATATTCATTGTTGATATAATTTGAGGATAGTCGTTGATAAACGAGAAAAAAACAGTGGTATTCCAGAATTGCTCAAACAGTCAGGAGTATTTGTAGATTTTGCTACTTTGAAGGTTGGTGACTATATTGTTTTTAACAATGTCGCTATTGAAAGAAAAACTGTATCCGATTTATTAAGTTCCTTTTATGATGGAAGGCTATTCATTCAATGTTCACAACTCGTAAAACATTTTTCATCACCATTATTAATTGTAGAGGGGAATATAATGGAGGATCTGAAAACTGAATCTACAAGATCTTTTCGAAGCTATGACCAAAAAATTCAGCTAGTTTATGATTCACTTACCACAGTAGTTTTGGATTTTAAGATACCTCTAATTCATACACCAAATATAGAACATACCACGAACTTTCTGATTGCAATCGCCAATAAATTATCTAGAAAATATTCATATGGACCACTTTTACGAAAAATTAGAAAACAAACCTCTGAACAAATACAGCAACTTTCTGTCCTTTCTTCATTACCCGGAGTCGGCAGTATGTTTGCTGTAAAAATGTTAAAGGAATTTAACACTCCAAAAAGGGCATTAAATGCATCAGCTGCTGAATTGGCTAAAATTCCAGGATTTGGTACAGCACGTGCTCAAAGAATACGAAAAATATTAGATAATACATATGAAGATGTTGATCAAGAATCTCAAAAGACGTTATTAGAACATCTCAAGTAGTTTTGAGATTACCCGTTCTCCTTAATTCACTCAGTATCGGCATTAGGGTATCGTAGTCTATGTTCAAGTTATTCAAAATGGTTGAATGATCTATTTTTTCATTTTTATTTTTTTGAATGAACCTTTTAACTTCTGTTTTTGATTTTTTGATACTTCCTATCTTGAATATTAATCAATTTATCAATTAGTGGTATTGGTGAAGTCTAGTTTGAATCAATTCTTCTGGAATATCATCTAAATACACATTCATTCAACAATGAGGTGTTCGGTTGACTTGATGAGAAAGTAAATTTGATATTAGTAGACCGCTTGTACTGCGTCCTTTACTTCCTTGGATAACTCTCTATATCCATCTTTATCTATAATGACAGCATTTATGTTATCACCAGTTCCAGAATTCCTTCTTATAGCAGCTGCAATAGCCTGTATAGCTATTTTATATGCATCATTTACACTGAGATCTTTTTTATATTCTGATTCCAGGTAACCATATGCAACGGGTGAACCGCTACCAGTTGAAATAAACTTTTCACTGGTTATGGATCCAAATAGATCAATATTGTATATTTGTGAGCCACCGTCACTTTTGTCAAATCCGGCCATAATCAGCTGTACGTAATAAGGATAGTATCTTTGATTGAACAGAACATTGGAACAAAGTCTTGCTGCTGATTTTACAGGAATTAATCTTTCTTTATTTGACAATCTATACAGATTTGCGTTATAGCGTAAAAGATCAACTAAGTTTTGAGCATCGGCTACACCTCCAGCAATTGTCATGCCCAAATGCTGATCTATCCTTTGGATCTTCATAACATTTCTATCAACAATAAAGTAACCGGCGCTAGCTCTTGTATCTGCAGCCAAAACAACTCCATCTTTACATGTTAATGCACATGTAGTCGTCCCTTTCTTTATATGATTCATAACGTACTCTTCGTAGTTCTTGTCGAGGTTCTTATTGTCATGCGGAAACATTGAAATTAATTTCTATGAATACTAAATTTAAGCATTGTCACCGTACGCCATAGCTTTCAAAGTATGCTTGAAATGTCATAGTAATATGATTATATTCCGATTTAACTAACAGTACATAATAATGCAAAAAACCCTCTTTGACAAAATCTGGGATAGTCATTTAATTAAAGACATCGATCAGAATGAAAATGCTGATTATCCTAGTGGCCCTTCTTTGATATATATTGACAGGCATTTGATACATGAGGTTACCTCTCCCCAAGCGTTTGCAAGTTTAAAGCAGAGTGGCAGGAAAGTTAGGCGCCCCAATTTAACAATAGCAACTACGGACCATAATGTTTCGACCGAAAGTAGATCCCTTCCTATAGTTGATGAGGTGTCAAAGACTCAACTTGAAACACTAAGTAGAAACTGCAAGGAATTTGGGATAACTATCTATGACATAGCAAGCCCGGACCAGGGGATAGTCCATGTCATTGGACCAGAGCTTGGATTTACATTGCCTGGCACCACTATAGTTTGCGGCGATAGTCACACGTCCACACATGGTGCATTTGGTGCCCTTGCTTTTGGAATAGGAACGAGTGAAGTTGAACATGTTCTAGCTACTCAGTGTTTATGGTTGTATAAACCAAAATCATTTCTAATCAATATTGAAGGAAATTTAAGAAAAAGACATGCTATCACTTCTAAGGACATCATACTCAACATTATTCGTAAGATAGGAACTGATGGAGGAAATGGAATGGTTCTGGAATATCGAGGAGTCGCGATTTCTGGATTATCAATGGAACAGCGAATGACCATATGTAATATGTCTATTGAAGGTGGAGCGAGAGCAGGTTTGATTGCCCCTGATGAAACTACATTTAACTACTTGCGGGGAAGAAGATACGCGCCCACTGATTCAGAACTTGATAGAATGATAGAATTTTGGAAAAGCAATTTGAAGAGCGATGAAAATGTAAAATTTGATAGAGTCCAAACCATCAACGTCGGCGAGCTTGCCCCCCAGATTAGTTGGGGAACAAACCCATCAATGGTAGTCGACATAACCGATTCCGTACCTTCACCTGAACAATTTGCAAAAAGTGATGAAAATAAGAGGAAATTAGCTATCAGGGCTCTAGAATACATGGATTTAGAACCAGGTACACCAATGACTGATGTTCATGTAGATAGAGTATTCATAGGTTCATGTACAAATTCACGATTAGAAGATCTTATGGAAGCCTCACTTGTCATTAAGGGGAGGAAAGTATCGACAAATGTAAGGGCGATGGTAGTTCCAGGATCTCAAAAAGTCAAATTACAAGCAGAGGAAATTGGTTTAGACCAGATTTTTAAGGATGCGGGTTTTGAATGGAGAGAATCAGGATGTAGTATGTGTCTTGGAATGAATCCGGATATACTATTACCAGGAGAGCGTTGTGCAAGCACATCTAATAGAAATTTTGAAGGTAGACAGGGTTCTGGCGGGAGAACACACCTAGTGAGTCCAATAATGGCTGCAGCATGCGCTATAGAAGGTCATTTTGTTGATGTGAGGGATTGGCTGTAGACCGCTGATATCATTGGAGCCTTTTCAAGATATTAAAAGCAGATTAATTCCATTTGACATGACAAATGTAGATACGGATCAGATTATACCAAAACAATTTCTCAAACTTATTCAAAAAACTGGATATGGCGGTTTTCTTTTTTACGACTGGCGTTTTGATCGGGCCGGAAATCCAAAGAAGGACTTTGTCCTCAATGAGCCAAAATATAGAGAAAGACAGGTGTTATTGACAAGAGATAACTTTGGGTGTGGAAGTTCTAGAGAACATGCAGTTTGGGCATTATACGACTATGGAATTAGGGTTGTAATTGCCTCCTCTTTTGCAGACATATTTTACAACAATTGTTTTAAGAAAGGGTTACTGCCGATTCACCTTAGTCAGGATGAAATAGACTACCTTTTTGACTTAGAAAAAAATGATGATGCAGTGATAGAAATTAGTTTAGCCAATCAAACAATTTCTATCTCTGAAAAAATAATCGATTTTGATATAGATCTGACCAGGAAGAAAATACTTTTGGAAGGCATTGATGAAATTGGTTATACGTTGAGTTTTAGTGATCAAATATTAAATTATGAGAAAGCTTTCAAAGTTGCGGATTACAACAAATTTTTAGGTAAGAATTGAATTTTCAAGTAGGCCATTTATAATTTCAAAAAAGCTTAGACTAACGACTGATTATTTAGTTAAGCTTCCGGAAGTCGGTAATCAATGAGCATTACATATCTTAAGATAGTTAGTGGCCCGTAATAACTTCTAATAGTAAATCAAAATATCAATTGCAAAAATAAAATTAAAAAATGGAGGTATGAAAATTTTTTAGCCTTCTTCCCAACCCTTGTCGAATACACCGTTCTTGTGTAAAGGAACTGGTTGTCCTGCTGTGTATTCCATTGGTCTCATCCAGAATATAGCATGAGTTGGACAAACGCCTACACATGCTCCATCTGAAATGCATCTTTCAGGATAGAACACAAAAGCTTTACCTCTCTTCCATCCCTCAACTGGTTTTACCCTCAATACATCTGGACCAAGAGCAGTACAAATTTCGACACATAGAGCACAGCCGATACATCTTTGTTCATCAACATCTGGAAGTATTGCAATAGGCAATCTACTAAATCACTAAAGGAGCATATGTTTGAAACTATTTAAACACTATGCTTAGTTCAAAACAGTGTTATATGAAAAATAAAAATAATAAAAAAGAAATTGGAGAGTTGACTATTTGTTCATTCTTAATACGTCAACTTGACCGCTGTGCAGCCAGTCCTTCAATTCATCATGACTTGGTTTTGCGTCATGCTTTCCTGCTAGATGAAGATGAAGTAAAACATAGTTAACCTGGTTTAACAAAGGTTTGTTTCCTTCATCACCTTTTCGAGCTTTTGTCTTTAAATCAGCGGGAACAGAATTCCACCATTCTTCAAACTTACGAGCCATAATGAAAAGTCAGAGTAGAACTTTATAAGCCTTTTGGACAATTTTATCGTAAATATTTAACTAAAACAAAAAGCATCAAAACATGTTCTTACCCAAAAATCAAAATAATAGGTTAAATTTGAGTAAAATTTGTAATCTATTAATGTATGCCATTTCAAATTGATGAACTTCGTGGAGCATACTCAAAATACCATGAATTTAGGAAAAATTGCAAATTTTCATTTCATGAACGTTTCATTTTTCCTTATATTTGCGGTACATACTTTGGTTATAGAAAAGTTGATGTATTGCGAGTAGCTGCAATAGCTAAATCAATTTCTCCGAAACCGAAGTATTTGGATGTAGGATGTGGATATGGAGATTTTTTGGAAAAAATTCGAGAATTCATACCAGATGCTATTGGTATTGAAAAGGATGGTGGCATTTTCTATGAATTTAACAGGGTAAAGCCTGATTATATTCAAATTAAAGATGTATCACTAGATCT
>JAICFW010000117.1 GCA_025923455.1 Nitrososphaeraceae archaeon
AAGTAACGTTAGTTGAATGATTATATGATTTTTTTAGAAACACATCATTATAGCTATTAGTAACTGGATAAGTTGAATATGAATAAATCTAAAAAATCCATTTTTGTTGTTTCAATATATTTGCTTGCAGTAGTAGTATTGATGAATGTTAGTAACAATTCACTTTCAGCAGTACAAGAATCATCGGAAATTCCAGAGGCAAAGTCTATTTATGATACAGAAACTATACATTTACCGAAATCTGTTGGCTATTTCATTGTTCTCATAGCGAATGAAGCTCATGAGGATTGGTCTGAAGAAAAGCATAAACTTCTCACAGACCATAATCCATATTTCGTACCAACTCACATAATTCTTCCCAAAGGAACAGCAATTGTATTTCTCAATGCAGATGCTCCTTGGAATACACCTCATCCTCATACGATAAATCTGGAGGATAGCTCTGGAGACGTAATTTATTCCACTGGAAAAATGGAGTATGCTGATGCATCGGATTCAAAAGTATTGCCAGCAGGAAATTACTCTATTATTGATACTGAGTATGATTGGATGAAAGGCAGCATCACTGTGACAGAAGAAAACTCTACCGGAAATGAAATAGTTGGTGGATTTTATTCTCCGTCTCATGAGGTATCAAATAAATTAGATAATGATGGAATAGTGCACCCAGGATGGTTGGGGTATTATGAAAGCGAATTTCCAAAGAACGGCTTTAATATTCTAAGCAAGCACAATTTTAACTATAATACTTGCTCTTATTGTGAGGGCAAATTCTGGCCGGATAATAAGACGGGAGAACATACGCTGCTCATCTTTAGTACAAATCAACCCCTAATAGAGGCAATAGGAAAACTGCAAAAATTAGTCAAGGATAACGTGTACATTTGAAACAATCCCTCTTCTATCTTTTCGTCATTAGATTCTAGAAATCAAAGCATTTTTGATATTTCATCTTCATAACACCCACTCCCTGCTAGGTATGTTCCCCATTATAAAATAAAACGAGTAAGCTATACGATGGGTTGTAGGCGTATTTGTGACGAAATAGGAATATTAGGTGCAAGATACAGTGATGGGGTAAAATATTGTAGAAGATGTTCGGTGTATTTTTTTCATGATGGCTCGTTTTGCCCTTGTTGTCATCTTCACCTCAGATCCAAACCAATCAGATCACGAAAGTAGAGTCTAATACGATAATTATGATTGCGTTATATTTGAAAACATACAAATCTTAACAGAACTGGAAAAAGGTTTTAGGACCATCATAGGATAGAACATAGTATGAATGAGAATAGTCTTGAAATTGCTACCTTTGCTGCTGGCTGTTTCTGGGGGGTTGAGGATGCGTTCATGAAGGTAAGAGGAGTAAAATCAACAAGAGTTGGATACACTGGAGGTAGTCTTACGAATCCAACATACGAGGATGTTTGTACCGATAGAACAGGACATGCTGAAGCCATACAGCTAAAGTACGATCCTAAAGAAATTTCGTATAAGGAGCTACTAGAATTATTTTGGTCATTACACAATCCAACTACTGTAAATAGACAAGGTCCCGACATAGGAACTCAGTATCGTTCTTCAATATTCTTTCATACTCTAGAGCAAGAGAAAATAGCTAAACGAGTGAAACAAGAGCTGGATGGTTCGAAGTTTCAGAACAAAATAGTTACCGAAATTGTTCCAGCATCCATATTTTATCCAGCTGAAGAGTATCATCAAAAATATTATCACAAGATAGGAGGAGGTAGTTGTTACAAGAAATGAAGTTATGTGAATGAGGCAGAGTTGTATGGACAGAATTCCAATGAGATTAAAATGTTGATAGAAGCACTTGGTTGATTCATGATTCATCAGATCCTTATATAATTTAATGTTCATGATGTATTAACGAATACTCTACATCCCGTTATGCTATGGTTTTATGCACGCTCTTTCTGTTTGACCTAGGATCTATTTGACAATGGTTTGACTTTGTTCCCGCATAAACTGTGTAAGATAATATCTTCCCCCTGTACCTTTTCCCGTAGTTCCAGAATCTTTCCAGCCCCCAAAGGATTGACGTCCCACCATCGCACCTGTCGTCGAACTTTTTTTCCTGTTTACATAAACAACTCCCGCTTCGATATCCTGAAGAAATTTTAGAATTTCCTTCTTCCTCTTGGTATAAATTCCTGATGTAAGCCCATACTCTGATTGATTTGTCATCTTAATTGCTTGCTCGAACTTGTCGTATTCCGTGATACACAAAATAGGAACAAATAGTTCCTTTTTTAGTAAAGAGTTGTCTGTTGGCAATCCCTCTACGATCGTAGGTTGGACATAATACCCATGTTTAAAGTCTTTATTTGTTATAACCGATCCTCCTGTTAAAATGTTACCATCATTTAAGGCAAGTTTAGAAAACCTTTTGAAATTATTATATGCATTCAAGTTTATTACTGGTCCTACGAAACTATCTCGTTCTTTAGGATTTTTTACTGTCAGCTTTTTTGTCTTTTTGATCAGTTTTGACAAAAATTCAGATTTGACATTTTTTTGAACATAAACACGCGAACACGCACTACATTTTTGTCCTGAAAATGAAAATGCAGCCTTGGCGATACCCTCGGCTGCTATATCTAAATTCGCCGTATCAGTCACGATAGTTGCGTTTTTTCCTCCTAATTCGGCAATTATTGGACGAGCCTTTGTCTTACTTGATTCGCTCATTAACATATAACCAACCTCTCTTGATCCAGTAAATACAATACCTGCCACATCTTTGCTTTCAATAATTATTTTACCTATTTCTGCACCTGATCCTGGAACAAAATTTATTACTCCATTAGGAATCCCAGCTTCAATCATAATTTGAACAATCTTATAACCTATGATTGGAGTATCGCTCGCTGGTTTTATAACAACCGTGTTACCGGTGATAAGTGCACCAACACTCATGCCTACTAAAATTGCTGCAGGGAAATTAAATGGAGCAATAACAGCCCATACGCCGTATGGCTTCATTATACTTGTATTCTGCTCGCTTTTACTACTTCCTTTTCTATTAACGAATCCATTGTTTTTCAGCATCTCATCAGAATAGAACATGATAAAATCAATTGCTTCATCAATATCTGCTATTGATTCATATCTATTCTTCCCGTTTTCGAATGTAAGCCACGCCGCTAACTCAAATTTACGTCGCTTCATAATGGCACCTATCTTCCTAAACAACTTTACTCTTTTTCTATAGTCCATCATACTCCACTTTTCAAATGCAATGACTGCCGCCTGAATGGCTTTTTTCGCATGGGTTGAGTTACCTTTCACAATGTATCCCAAGGTGAGTCTTCTGTCGGTTGGAGAACTCCGAATCATAGTTTGTGAGGTAGATATTCTTTTACCGTCAATAAGAATAGGATAAGTTTTTCCAAATTCCGAAGAAACCTGAGCAATCGCATTCTCATATAATTTATGAAATCGATACTCCTGATTAGCATCAAGAAAGGTCTGAAGCGTATCTTCGTTTTTAAATACCATGCTGTTTATCCCACACACTTATTAATTAAAAAGCTCAAAATGTCGCAGTCATCCTGGGAGTGCTGAATGATGTACATTAATTGAATCGAATAACTATAAGGAATCAAGATTCTATAAGTGATCTGGCAAGTAAAAATATATTTCTTTTTCTCTCCTTAAGTCTTCTTAAGGAATAGTGTAACCATTTTTCGCCATAGGGCATGTACTCCGATACCATATAACCATTATTAACTAATTGTTGTTTTAACTCATCGCGTACTCCTTTTAATAATTGAAACTGTAGGTTTTTTGTCGATCCTTTAGTAGATAATGCCAATGCTTCGTCAATAAGGTTAGAATCATGAGTGGCAATGGCTACGATCCCGCTGTAAGATGACTCTTTAAGCATCACATTCATTAGTCTTGAAAAATTTTGACTTGTTTCACTATTTGATTGATATGCCTCATTTTTTTCTCCTCTATATGCCCCTTTTACTATTCTCAAATTAGCAGAATTTTCCATAAGGTGTAGTAGATCACTGTAACTCCTTCTTAAGTAGGATTGAATTGCAACGCCTGTATTTTTATTATTTCCTAGGATTCTAAGATAAATTGACAGGGTATCTTCGACATAGTCAGAATTTTCAATATCGATCCACATGAAATGTCCGCTCTCTTTTGCTTTTTGCGAAATCTTTCCAAAATTCTCTAAACAAAGATCGTACCCAATACAAAGACCAATTTGTGTTGGTTTAACAGAAATACTACCTCTAATATCATTCGTCCTTAATAGATCAAGCACGGTAAAGTACTCTAAGACGGATCTGTCAACCTGAACCTTTTCAGTATAACCTTCACCCAGATAATTAAGGATCGCCGACATTCCACATTTATTGGATTTTCTTGCTTCATTAATGGCTTCAATATTCGAATGTCCCGCTATCCATTTTTTTGAGACCTTGAATAACATTTTTTCTAAAAGAGCGGGATCGTAATCCTGAGAATGAGATATTTTCTTTTCCATGTTTTATCCCCAGTGAACTTTTTTACATATATGCACAATTTGTATTTAAATGAGTGTGAACATATACGTTTTTTCCATGTGCGGATAAACTAAGGATAGTTAAAAATAGCCTCGAATGTCCATTAATTATGCAACTGTAAGCTAAAAGCCTCCATTAAATTTGGATGAATCTGGGTGTGAACTATCATCATTAAATCCAGAGGAGAATCCTTTTTTGCAACCAAATTCTTGAGTTGAGTCAAACCGTTTTCCAGATTGGTAATATATCCAGTTGCATTTTTATTGCTTATTTCAGTGAACTTGAGTTTATCGTTAAAGATTTTGGATGCTCTTACACTCAATGCCTGAGCACTTTGATAGTCTGACACATTAACCAGGGAGTATCTATCATTCATTTCATTCCCATGTTTCATTGCACGGGATGAAGTATTCAGTGAGTGTTTGTTCACGGTCATATTCATGTTACCAGTATCAGATAAATTTACATCACCAGGTTGATTCCTTACCATAGGAACTACATTGTCATTCATGTTAGGTATAACCATATTTGACATATTGGTCATATCAAATCCAACTTGATATGCATTGCCATAATTAATTAGTACGCTATCTACGAGATTTGCTAATGCTAGTACTTCAATCTTTGCATTCTGTTCTTTTACTTCCTTATCGTCTCCACCAATCATGTTTCCCAGTGCCCTTGTAAATCCTTCCAATAAATTTGAAGAATCTGGTTGTAATTGCGCCATTCTAACAAGTGCATCTTCATTCAACCTATAATTAAGATCAGTAACTACTTGATTTGTGGTTTGTACTTGGTTTGGCGAAGTTGATGATATTGTCTGCAGTTGAATCAACCTGTAATTAAGATCTGCGGCTAGTTTTGGATTATCTTCCGCTATTTCTGTCAACATCCTTTGATTCAGGAGCGAAGATGCTTTGTTTGCATGGTTTTGAGCCAGAGACAAGTTATTGTTTGCCAAGTTTGTTGATACGAGCTCCAACTCTGCTTGTAATTGGTAAACTATTGATACAAATGTGGCCGTTTCATTTGGAGTAAAGAGATGCGCATATATTTTTTCAATATGGAAATTATCATTGTTACTAAAAACTAATATACTTAAAATAAGATAAAAAAGGACGAATAAAAGATGTCGTCGTGATTTGTAAAGTAACTCTCTCAATTTTAAATCCTCCATAAAATCTTGTGGTAATCTAATTGTATAGAATTCATTTTACAATCTCTATGATATATTTATTATTTGAGTCGGTAACGTTGGTTGTAAAACTCGCTTGCATAGTGCTGACAGGCATAAAATTAATTCCAAGGACTTTTACTGTTATCATATATTGTCCAGAATCTGGAAATTTGTATGAAGACAGAACTATTCCATTTGGTGTATGGACGAAAGGTTGTGAGAATTCATCTGATGCTTTGTAAAGTTCCTTACCATTTTTAGAAACTACAATATCAGTATCAGCATGTAATGCTATTTCATTCTTGTCCGCATGATACAAAGTAACTTTAAAAAATTCGGGGGATCCAAACTCAATCACTTTAGGTGCGTATTCTAGTTTAATTTTCATCAATTTATCCTCAGTAATTGACTCAACGGTATTTATTTTTTCTGTACTTAATCCATAAAAAGGATTGTTTTCAACAATGACACCATAAACAACTGCTTCCTCGTTTTCTGATAGTAAGATAATGATGGATGAAAGAATAATTGAACTAGAGCTCCAGGTTAATTTCATCCTTCAGTATTTCTATGAATGCCTTTGATAATAATAATATTTTGGTACATCAGTCGAATTCATCGTACCTGTGTAGTAATCAAAATCTAAATGTGTGGCCTCGCCTTCACAATAGTCAAATTTATTGTCATAGGTTAAGTATAAGGTTATTAGTAATAAAGATATGAAGATATCTGAATTATGTAGCATGATACAAGAATCTATCCAGGCTGGAAGATATCCCTTTGAAAACGAAAATCAAAAAAAGTATTCCAAGTTTGTAAAAATAGTAAACAGATCCGATTCTGAAGATCTCAAGAGCAATGATATCAGAATTGAAGTTCAAATCCAGGAATTATTCACTTTAAATAACTATGTAGCAAATATGGAGCATTTACCAGGAATCATTGAATTAGATATCCTAGATTCATATAAGATGTTATGTAGACGGTTAGAAAGGGTTTCATCAGATTTGATTACCAATATTTGATACTCAAGTCGCCTAATTCGCTTTCATTAATTATGGTAATCACATCTTGAATAATTCAAAATAAAACAACAATCTAGGACTAGTAGAAGCAATAATTGGTCTATGATTTGAATTCTAAAATTATCGCCTTTATTGTGATGATTGTGTAAATCTTATTTATCTGAAATAGAATTCATAGCTATGATAAAAATCCCAGGTCCAAAAGCAATACGTATTGTAAATGCAATCAAAAAAATAACCTATGACTCTACCTTCACTTATCCTCTTGTAATCAAGACTGGAAAAGGATGTGAAATTGAAGATGTTGATGGCAATAGATTCTTGGATTTCACATCTAATATTGGATCTTGTCCGTTAGGATATGCTCATCCCAAAATTTTAGAGGTTATCAAAAAATACTCCAATACAGAAATAGGAATCCACAAGATCGCTGGTCAAGACTTTTATTGTGAGGAGCATCTTGATATTGCAAACAAACTTCTTTCGGTAAGTAAGATGAATTCCAAAGCATTTTTCATAAATAGTGGAGCTGAGGCAGTGGAGAACGCCATAAAAATTGCCTATAGGAAAATGGGCCCACTTCCAGGAGTATCTTGTGATAATGATTTTCATGGAAGAACTCTCGGCGCGTTAAGCTTTACTAGGAGTAAGGAGGTTCAGAAAACTAATTTTCCAGAATTACCAGTTATGAGAATTAAATTTTGTACAGTCGACTCTGATCTCCAAATTGATCAATTAGAATACATACTAAAAGAACACAGAATAGCGTTCATAATAACTGAAACCATACAGGGAGAGGGTGGTTTAAATGTTGCAAGTAAATTATTTATCCAAAACATTCGAAAATTAGCAAATGAATTTGACGTCCCTTTGATTTTTGACGAGGTTCAGAGTGGAATGGGAAGAACTGGAAAATGGTGGGCGTATCAACATTATGGAGTGGAGCCTGATATAATGACCGTCGCAAAAGCGTTGCAGGTGGGTGCCACTGTATACGATAAGAAGTATGATCCTAATGAAACTGGAGTTCTATCGAGTACGTGGGGAGGAGGAAGTAGAATTGACATGGCAATTGGTTCAATGATAATTGAAATTATAACGAAGAATAGACTGTTAGCTAATTCTCTTAGAATTGGTGAAATGCTAAAAAAGCATTTTATTGATCTTATTGGTATCAATGGTCTTATTGATGTAAGAGGCATCGGTCTGATGATAGGTCTTGAATTTGATACTAAAATGACAAGAGATAATATTGTTAAAAGATTGTTCAAGAAGCGCCTTCTGGTTCTACCGGCAGGAATAAAGTCAATTAGGATAATGCCACCATTAATTATCAATGAGGATGACGCTAAAAAAGGAATGTCTTTGATAAATGATGCATTAAGATAACATGATAAATGGATTCACTTTATTGAGAGACAGACCTGTAACCAAACATAATCATCCTGTTTTTTACTAAAAGTTAATTCAGCGAGAAAATATTAGTATGCCTTGTAAGCATCGCCAAGTGCTTCGGAGGCGATTTTGAGCTCTAAAACTTCATTTGCCCCTTCGTAAATCATAGTTGCTCGAGAATCTAGAAAGTGTTTTGCTACACGCGCTGTTTTTTGGTAACCAAAAGATCCAAATACTTGTACAGACCTATTTGCGCAATCAAACGCTATGTTTGTGGCATGGAATTTTGCAATAGTAGTTAACATGTCAGCTTCTTTTCTCAACTTTGAGTAAGCGGTATTATTCCGATTAAGTTTTTTTTGCCATCCTTCTTGTTCTAGTTTGAACTGCTCAACGTAATCATGCAATTTCTGCCTAGCACAAGCTGCCTTATATGTAAGCCACTTTACGCTTTCCTTACCCACTATAATTCTTGAAATGTGTTGTTGGATTAACTGCTTTTTTGCCAGCACAGATCCGTGCTGTCTTCTTAGTTTGGAATGATTCAATGTTTCATTGAGACAGTCGTTCATTACACCAATGCAACCTGCTGCAACACTTAGCCTTCCGTCAATTAAGGCACTATAGGCGATATTAAGTCCCTGTCCTAATTCGCCAAGTAAATTTTGCTTTGGTACACAACATTCTTCAAAATAAATCTCGGCATTCTTAATGGTGAGAAGGCCCATCTTGTTTTTCATTTCTTTCTTTCTAATTCCCGATGAATTCATATCTACAATAAATGCGGATATCTTACCTGTTGTTTTATCCTTAGCATATGTTGTGACAATATCTGCTATAGTTCCGTTACCAATCCAGTGTTTCTTTCCGGTTAGTAAATAATATTCTCCTTTATCTTCATATTGACTGTTTAAAGATGAGGGATCACTTCCTGCTTCGGGCTCCGTCAGAGCAAAGGCCATGATACTTTTACCTTTTGTAGTTTCAGGCAGGCATCTTTTCTTCTGGTCTTCATCAGCCCATCCCTGCAATACCATCTGTCCAATGGAAGTATGGACAGAAAAAAATGTTCTCATAGAATTACCTTCCTCACCAATTCTCTCTAAACTTTTACAATATGTTAAAATATCAAATCCTAGACCGCCATATTTTTTTGATATTGGACAACCAAGCATTCCAATTTTACTAAATTCAGGAACTAATTTTTCATTGAGTCTATCTTCAATATAGCATTCTTCTTCGACACTTCTGAGTGATTTACATACACTATCCACCTTTGAAATAAAATCCTCCTGTTTCTTTGTAATATCAAAATTCATGCAAGACAAATTTGAAAATTCATGCACATTATTCATTAATTATTTTCATATAAAAGGATAGACATTAACGAGTTGAATAAATTATAGATGAGAATCTTTGGATATATGACTATGCAGTTTCTTTTATTGTTTCGTATGCAAGTATTTCTCAGTTACAAAAGACTGTTTCTTGTCTAAAAATTTCTTAGTATAGTATCATTTGTTCATCAAAAATGCAAGCTATATTAAGATTCCCTTTGATAACTGGATTTAAATTCTTGAAATAATGTCTGCTTGATGTTCTCTACAAGATTTTTAACCTCATAAACATCATTCAACTCATTTAATTTTTCTGACTTGATTCCGAGTGATTCCAATTCAGATATCCAAGGTGTAAGGGATTTAGGAATATCGAAGCTATGATTATAAAGTTTCATTTGTTTGTGTAATGATCGTTTGCTCTTTATAATAAGATAATGTCAAAGATATCTTTAGCTTCTGAGAATGGCTAATTCGGATGATCTGAGCTTTACTAGATTCATATAAGAAAAACTATTTGTTCACTCCGTAATTTTCAGATATTTTGAGTAATTTGTCTGCTTGCCAATGCACATGTGCATCCTATAAATCATCATGGCATATTAAATTCTCGATTGATTAGACGTGGATAATTTTATTAATCGTTTATTATTTGATGAGCATCTGTAATTAAAATTTCAAACTATTGGATAGAATTTCAACATTTGACTTTGTTGCTTGATTCAGAAAAACTTAGATAGCTTCTGTTCCTTTCAAGTATCATGATGTTTCTCAATTTAACTCGCACACTGATTTTTTCTACGTTACTGGTATTTTTCATTTTGCCAGAACGAAATTCGATAATGGATAATGTTGTCTTAGGAGGAAATGTTGAATCGATTTCCCTAAACTATTGCTTTGATTTCAAATGGGGTTCTGAAGGCTCAGCTAATGGACAGTTCTTACGCCCGCATGACGTAAATTTTGATTCAAAAGGAAATGTGTATGTAAGTGATAGGGATAGAAATGACATACAAAAGTTCACTCCAAACGGAACCTTCCTTATGAAGTGGGGATCCGAGGGAAGTAATCCCGGACAATTCAACGTTCCATATAGTATTGAAGTAGATCCATTTGATAATATCTATGTTGTAGATAGGGGAAACGATAGAATTCAGAAATTCGATGAAAATGGTAAATTTCTTAAACAATGGGACAGACCTGAAAATATCAATGAAACGGATCAGGAGTTTGCAAGTCCAGAAGATATGGTCATAAATCAAAAGACAGGTGTCATCTACATTACTGATACTGGTAATGAACGTGTTGTTAAATTGGATAGAAATTTCTCATATATATCGCAGTGGGGTTCTGTTGATGGTAAAGCTAGTAGTGAAAGAGGGAAATTTAATCATCCGCATGGAATTGATGTCGATTCAAAAGGGAATGTATATGTAAATGAATTGGAAAATCCGAGAATTCAGAAATTCGATGAAAATGGTAAATTTGTTAAACAATGGGGTTCTGAAGGTAAAGGAAACGGTGAATTTACACCACTGTTAGAACATCTCGAGGTAGATTCCAAACAGGATAGGATATTCATGGTAGATGGAGCACTTAATCCAAGAATTCAAGTTTTTGATACAAATGGCA
>JAICFW010000118.1 GCA_025923455.1 Nitrososphaeraceae archaeon
CAAGGTGACTGACGATAAGGGATCTGAAAGCAATGCAGCGGATGTAAATGTAAATGTTAATGAAGTAATACCGCCTTCACAAAACCAGCAAAATGAAGAAAACAATGTTATAAAGAATAATGATAGTACGACCCAAGCTGAAGAAAATACAAATACCAACACTAACACAAACACAAACACGCAGGCAGTAGTACAGCCCAATCAGGCTCCAAAAGCTGACGCCGGCAATAATCAAAACGCAGAGGTAAATACTGAAATCAAGCTTAATGCAGGCGATAGCAGTGACCAAGACGGAGAAATAGTATCATATAAATGGGAACAAACAGACGGTCCAGAAGTAGACCTTAAAGATTCCGACAAGCAAGTTGCTGTTTTTGATGTTCCAGAATCAGCTGCAGACTCCAAACTTGTATTCAAACTGACAGTTACCGACGATAAGGATGATACCGGAGAAGATGAAGTTACTGTGGAGGTTGCGGAAGTACAAAACGTCCCTCCAAAAGCTGACGCTGGCAATAATCAAAACGCAGAGGTAAATACTGAAGTCAAGCTTGATGCAGGCGATAGCAGCGACCAAGACGGAGAAATAGTATCATATAAATGGGAACAAACAGACGGTCCAGAAGTAGACCTTAAAGATTCTGACAAGCAAGTTGCTGTATTTGATGTTCCAGAATCAGCTGCAGACTCCAAACTTGTATTCAAACTGACAGTTACCGACGATAAGGATGATACCGGAGAAGATGAAGTTACAGTAGATGTAGAGCAGATTCCACAAGATGAATCGAATTCTGAAGAGGAATCCAATTAAATATTCTTTTCATTATGAACTTTTGACGCAATATATGATTCAATTATGAATTTAACAGAGTTCTGTAAGTTGCTACAAAGATAAGAATGACAAAAAACTCTTAATAGCCGCCATAACTATAGATTTTTGAAATTTGTTTTCAAATCGGAGTAATGCGGAGTTGTCAAATTCAAATATCGTGACATTCTCGATAATTATTCCTACTTATAATGAGTCTGAGAATATTTTACGACTCATTAGTGAGATTGAAAAAAATTTACCAACATCTGATTTTACTGAAATTGTGATAGTAGATGATGATTCCCCAGATGGGACAGGAAAACTCGTAGAAAATTACATTAATCAACAGAATAATAAGAATCAAAAGGAGGTCGGGGCAAAGACTGCAAATTGCAAGGTCAAAATAGTTCATCGAACTGGAAAAACTGGACTAATACCCGCAATTATGGATGGAGTTAAGCAGTCCAGTGGCAGGACTGTGATAGTTATGGACGCTGATTTTTCGCACCCTCCAGAGGTAATACCCAAAATGATGTTGGAATCGAAAATGAATCCAAATTCAATCATTATTGGATCAAGGTATGTTGAAGGCGGAAAAGTAGTTGGGTGGCCAAAGAAACGTAAACTTCTGAGTTCGGGTGCCTCATTCCTAGCACGCGTTGGATTAAACGTAAGACGTGTCAAGGATCCTATGTCTGGGTTGTTTGCACTCC
Organism: Nitrososphaeraceae archaeon; assembly: GCA_025923455.1. Classification (GTDB taxonomy): domain Archaea; phylum Thermoproteota; class Nitrososphaeria; order Nitrososphaerales; family Nitrososphaeraceae; genus TA-21. The sequence goes on from JAICFW010000118.1 coordinate 1,525, forward strand.
CTCGTGAATTAATAGAAAATATATCAATTGACACTAAAGGTTACAAGATACTGTTAGAGATTCTGGTAAAAAATAAAGAAATACCAACAAAGGAAATTCCGTTCACGTTCATTGACAGGCGATCGGGAAAGAGCAAAATGGATAATGGTGTAATACTGAACTACGCTAAAGCAATATGGCAATTATATAGACATGGTCAGAAATCGGGTCATGTGACTATCGATGAAAAGGTAAACAAGGGGTCTGTCCTTTTCCTTTCGAAGGTAGGGCGCTACTATACAGTCGGCATTTCTGGACTTATAATTAACTACCTGGTCTCTTTTCTTCTGGCCAATGACGTGGCAAATTCTATTAGATTGTTATCAAACGTTTGGTACCTCGAAGCTTCCATTATCGGTGCTGCAATCTCTTTAACATCCAACTTCTTTTTCAACAAGTACTGGACCTTTGAAGACAGGCGATTTGATTTAGGATCTACTGCAAAACAGTATGCTTCTTTTATCGGCATGAGCGCAATTGGATTGATAATTCAAATTGCAATACTGTATTTCATGGTTGAGAACTTTGTTCCATATCGTATATCTTTGATAGTGGCAATCACCGTCGCTACGACAATTAACTTTATACTTATTAAGAAATTTACATTCAAGGAAAAAGTTTGGGCATAAGTGTTATCTTTCTTTAGATAATGCTATCATGTGTGATCAGAGAATAATATACTAAATTATAGTAACGTGGTTAAAATTTATCGCGGCCTTATTGCACGAAATTGTATTTCCTAAAGTATCTGCACAAACTTCAATGCATAGATAATTGCCAGTGCTGAACTTGCAAGTATCATGTGTCTCCAGGGCATAGCGCGTAATCTTGGACCTTGTAATTTAATTTGGTGATTATCCACAATGTGGGTAATGTAATCTCTTAATTTTTCATTCCATATATTATACTCAATTTTGTGTTTCTTGAGTATGGACTCTATCTCATAAACAACAGGTGCCCTTACAGATCCTATGTGTTGAATATACCGTCGAGAAATTTCTACCTCGGCCTTTATTGCAATAAATCCCTGTTGTATGTCCAAAAGGCGGAGATGCATTTCCCAAGGATATTTGAGTTTCTTGGAAAATCCGTTCCCTATCTGTGTTGGTTTCTTATTTTCGAATTTTACCTTTTTGAAACCCTCTGAAAATAAGGTCTTTATCAAATCTTCTTTCTTTATCTTGACCATGAGACTCAAATGATCGAACTGAATTTCTTCATGGCGAATCAATTCACTTAGACCCTTGAGCAAATCTATTCGTCTAGGATAACTAGTCAGGAATTCCGACATCCTTCTACTAACTAAGAACATGCACCACAAGTAATATTAAAATGCTATGGAAATAGACATTTTCTGAAAATCACAAGAAGGGAATATTTCTAAGGTAGATGTCTATTTTTGGATTAACAGTCATGTCCTTCATGCTCAATGAACGTTCAGTTTCCCTGACATTTGCTCCCCTTATTACTACGAGGGGAATTGATTCATTGCTCTCACCCATCATAAATACGCCAATAGTGGCCAAACAATCTGCTGTGGCCCTAAAAGTCACCTTTAGTTTTTTTCCATAAAGGTCTGTCTTGCCTCTTTCATCATCTACCGGATCAAAACCAGAAACTCCAACCGCAATTCCAGTACATCCTATCCTTGTAGGCATTAATCTGCTATCCGAAATAACAATTCCAATTTTTATCCCATATTTTTTATGAAATTTTTTGCGTAACTTGTTGGCTGTCTTGAAGCTGTCTTTAGGGTACAGTACTATTTTGCCTTGGGGACAGTTTGATTTGTCAATTCCTGCATTGGGAGCTATCATTCCATCATTGATAGTTAGCAAGAAGCCTGGAATCCCAGAAACCACATAGTCAGATTCTTGCAAAGTGACTTGTGCGATTCTCTCATCCATTTTGAACTTTAAAGCAAGTGCTCTTGCTTTTTTGCTCACTTTAACATTTTTCAAATCAATAAGGGACCTTTCACTCATCGAAACAAATTTGCTTGAAATGACCAGAATATCATCGGCCAGAAACTGAAATTTAGATCCAACTATTGTTCTAAATAAATCGAATCCTTCACCTTTTTTTGGAATCTTTATTGGGAAAATTTCCATTTATTTATAAAGAACTAATTCACAATATTTGTGTTCAGGAAAAATTATTAAAGTCAAAGAAGGATTTAGGGTGATCTTCAAGATATGAATATTACAGAGAAAATAATCGCACGTGCTTCGAATAAGAATACAGTTAGTCCTGGTGATGTAGTTTTCGGCAATGTAGACAAATTAATGATCCATGACGTTTCTGGTCCTGGAGTAATCAAGGTATTTGAAGAATGGTCCAAAAGAGGAATCCAGCTAGAAAAAGTATGGGACGCAGACAAAATTTGGGTTTCTGAGGATCATTTCGTACCATCTGCAGATAGAATCTCTGCAGAAAATATCTCAAAACTTACGGATTGGGCAAAAAAATTTGGGATTAAAAAGCACTTCAAATATGGACTTGGCCAGTACGGAATTTGTCACACACTCTCACACGAGGAAGCATTGGTTCTACCAGGAGAGTTCTATGTTGGAGGTGACTCTCATACCAATACTACAGGTGCTCTTGGAGCATTGGCAGTGGGCTTGGGTCATACTGACATTGCTTATGCGATGATGCATGGACGGATTTGGCTAAAAGTGCCTGAAACAATGCTCTTTAAACTTGTTGGAAAAAAACCACCTCACATTATGGCCAAAGATATCATATTGAAAATAATAAGCGATATCGGAACTGATGGAGCAAATTACAAGGCTATGGAATTTGCCGGAGATGTAGTGAGTGAAATGAGTATGGAAGAAAGACTGACACTCACAAACATGACTACAGAGGCTGGTGCAAAAAACGGTATAATTGAACCAGACGCTGTTACCGATGAATACATCCGTCAGAGGACTGCAAATCCATACAGGCCAGTTTCGGGAGATGACCCAAATTATCTGGAAGAGTATACTTATGAAATCGATAAGCTTGAACCAACTGTGGCAAAGCCTTATTCACCGCAAAATGCTGCAGCTGCCAGGGAGTTGCAAGGTGTTGAAGTGAATAAGGCCTATATAGGATCCTGCACTGGTGCTAAATTGGAAGATTTGAGATCAGCCGCTCAAATATTAAAAGGGAAGAAGGTGAAGATACGCACTGAAGTTCTACCTGCTGCTCAATCAATATATCTTAAGGCGATGAAAGAAGGTTTAATTGAAATCTTTATGGAAGCCGGGGCAGTTGTAGGTCCCCCTACATGTGGTGCCTGCTGTGGAGCTCACATGGGAATTTTAGCCAAAGATGAAATCTGCGTCAGCACCACCAACCGAAATTTTCCAGGGCGAATGGGTCATGTTGAATCACAAACATACTTAGCATCTCCTCTAGTAGTTGCTGCTTCCGCCCTTAAAGGAAAAATAACCGACCCAAGGGATATAGCAAAATGACTCTAAAAGGTACTGTACATAAATATAGTAAAGATAACATAGACACAGATGTTATACTTCCCGGTCCCTATCTGAAAATTCATGATCATGCTGAATTATCAAAACATGCCATGGAGGGAATTGATACTAACTTTTCAAAAAAGGTCTCAAAGGGGGATTTTCTACTTGCAGGTAATAACTTTGGATGTGGATCAAGCAGGGAACACGCACCTATAGCTCTTTCACATTGTGGAATCAACGCAGTTATTGCTCCTTCGTTTGCTCGAATCTTTTATCGTAATTGTGTTGACGGTGGATATCTACTCCCACTGGAAGTTGAAAAATCTACATTGGAGCAAATTTCAGACAAGGACTCGCTAGAAATTGACATTGAAAAAAATGAAATTCATGACGTTTCAAACGGAAAAAAATTCTTAATCAGGCCATTTCCCCCATTGATTAAAAAAATAATTGATTGTGGGGGTTTGATGTATTATAAGGAATGAAGAAAAGGAAGGGTAAACTAGAAGAAATCTTGAGTAAAGCAAAGTTTTACGACGATATAGATCTTTACCAAGTTTCTTACCGTGATTTCAATAGTATAGTAACTGTGACACTCAAAGAATTCATTTTTCTATCTTCAAATTTTGAATCGATTCCCTCAAATAGAATAGTTGAAATAAAAAAAGGTTCAAATGTGGTATATTCAAAATCAAGTCTACAGAAAGATTTGTAATTTGTATGTATGTTGTTTGAAATTCTAAATGAAATTTACCCATCTTGTAAATACCATCCTCGTGGCAGTAATAGTTTCTGGAATGGTTTTTCTCCAATATGTGTAGCATATCTCCAGATTCTCTGTTTTGCAAACCTGTCAAAATCATTGCTTATACTTTTTAAGGCTTTTAATTCATTCTCAAGCAAATTCTTACTTGCCCAGATTGAATTTTGACACGAGAATTTACAGTTACTATCAAGCTCTACATTCATAGCACCATCTTTTATAACAGGATATGCACGACATGAAAGTGGTCTGTAGTCGTATATTTGACAGTTAAAACCCCCGTGGGGCGAACGATTCTTACTATCAGTATCAAGAAATGGGCAATAGTCTCCATTGACTTTACCCATAAGCTGATAGGCAATAACCTGACGAGGACCATTTAATTTCTTATTAAAGCCAATTCCTAATCTTGGTAATATATTAATTTTAAGTTTGTAGGATTCGGCCATATTTTCCATTTCTTTTTTTTCTACGGGTAATAATAGAACACCTATTTTTCCGTAATCAACTGAGGGAAAATATTGGCGATATATACAACAATCAGAACAATCCTGTACACAATGAAATTCTTTAAGCATATTGAGAGCCTAGATTTTTTATTAAAGAAGCCTCAATGCTGTTACTATCTAACTCGTTCCTATTTTGAAATTTTACATCATAAATGGTCTTCATTCTTTTAAAGATGTTAAGTTCAAAACCAGGACTGTTTCTCTTATAGACATTCTCGTTATTTTCAGTCTTATCCTTGTCATTGGTTTTATTTTCCACGGATTTGTAAAGTGAAAATCGCAATATTGTTTTTTGATCAAAATTTTCTTTGAAACGCAGATAGTTTTGTGTCAATTGGTTCTTTTTGAAAAAACCCACATTCTCTTTTGAAAATAGATTCTTACCCCGTTGATATAAAATAAACCAGTAGTAATCTCCATCTTCAATAAATCTCAAAACTATTTGGTCATCAGGCCACCAGTGTATGTTTTCATTCCATACTTTTATTGCCAGTTTCCTATCGCCATAAAGTATCAGGACATTCATAACAATGTCTGTATATCTATAACCCACTCCCAAAAAATCTGAAATCCATTTTTTCTCCATTTTATCCATCTGGTGTCACAATAAAGTAAGCTTACCTAAAGATGTATTATATATCATATAGAAAATATGCTTTGTTTTTTTAGAACGTGAGCTGAATCTTGGGAAATAATTGAATTTCAGGTTAGTGACTTCGCCTCAGAGGGATAACAAAATCAATCATCATTGGCAAAAGTTGCAATTGAATTGTCTTTCAATTAATTTAAAGTTTTAAGATCAAAATTGGCCTTCATGACTTTTCATCTGCCGCTCTATCAGGTACATTTAACTACGATCCAAGTCTGTCTCTCTCAGGGCCTGACTAATTTGTTGTCTAAAAACCTATAACTTATTTAATTCTAGAGATACACCAGCCAATGTATTTTCATGATATAAATTGAGTTTTAATAGATTCTTCAAGGCCCAGTACGCTAATTTTTTTCTACAGCTTCAATGTGACATTCATGACCCCTGTGGTTCTTATTTATCTCTAAGGCTTCCTCATCTGTGATTGGGAATTTTTCGTAGCTCAAATTTTCCTCTCCTTCCTTTTCTAAAATAATTTGCTTACACTCATCACATATCATTTGGAGGAATATTTTACCCACGTCTAGACTAAAATAATTAGGATATTTAGACATTGCAGTGCTTCTAAGAATAGGCCCACTATTTCTAGATAGCCCAACACATCTATGAATGCTAGTCAATAGATCTTTTATGACTACATTTCGACTCTATTATTGAATTGACTTGGAGACACTCTTATTCTGGTGTCTTAAATATAGTAGATATGTGAGCAGAATAAAAACTGCAGAGGTTGAAACGTAAGCAATATCGATAAGATAGTCCTTTTCATTAATAATTCTGCATGGGAATTCTCCATTTGTGCAACCAGCTGTA
>JAICFW010000119.1 GCA_025923455.1 Nitrososphaeraceae archaeon
ATCTTCTCTCATAGTACTTTTAATTTCTTTCCAGATTTTACATAGATTGATCCAACCTGCCAATTTTCTATTGTTTTCAAATTTAAAAATTCGTCAAATTATTTCACATTCAATTGTTACTAAATCCTGGATCCTTTAACATCAGTATTTTCAGAAAGAAAATGTCACGGCGGAATAGAGTTGAAAGTAATCAGAGCAAACACGATCGAATTCTAGTCCGAATCTAAATGTCATGATAAGATAGGAATTTATTGTTTGTAAAACGTATTTGCAGATTGAGCGAAGTTAGCCCAGACTGGTTAAGGTACGAGCTTCCCAAGCTCGGGATCGCGGGTTCAAATCCCGCACTTCGCATTTAATACATTTCAAGAATTATTATTATATGCCACTCATGAGGGCTCAAAAGAAAATAATCAAATAAACTTTTTGAAAGCTATTCCAATGATATTTTTATCCATAAAATAAAAAAAATATATTAGTATATACTTAAAAACATGTATTTATCATATTTTTAATATATTTTGAAGCAGGTCATCACTTTTCACTCATATAAGGGTGGTACAGGAAAGACAACCCTAGCTGCTAACTTGGCTGCATTGTTAGCCAAGAATGGGAACAACGTATGCATCGTGGACATTGATGTGTATGCACCTAGCCTACATGCTTATTTCGGCGATATTGTACAGAATAGAATCAAGAATACAATCAATGATTATATTGTTGGTGGTTGCGGAGTGGATGACTTGTTGGTCGAAGTTACGCCGATATCCCAGTTTTCGGACATGGGTTCTTTGAGTGGAAAGATTATGGGTTGTTTTTCGAGTCCAAAAAGAGAAGATATTCTAAAGATAGAAGGAGTTAAGGAAGATAAGAACAGAATGAATATGCTAAAGAGATTCATTAACTTTAGAGAAGAGTTGATCGAAAAAAATGATATTGATTATATTATCATGGATTCAAGTCCTGGAATTAGGTTTTGGGCAATAAACGCTTTGGCATTATCGGATATTGTGTTCCTAACTCTAAAAATGGGAGATATGGATATCGGAGGGACAAAAATGATCGCTAATGAAATATTGGCTCAATTCAAGGAACAAGGGAATACTAAGTATTATCTTCTTCTTAACAGAATCGCAGGTTACTGTATACCGTACTTACAAATTGGCGAAACTCACGCCGGTCATTCTCAAGAAAATTTTACGACGTTAACGCCAGTAGCAGATGATTTTGTAAAGAAACTGACGTTGGATACAGGCATCGATGTTATGACTTCTATTCCATGTTATTGTGATATTCAATTTGCACAGAAGGAATTTCTAACGGTACTTGGATTTCCGGACCACCCTTTCTCACATCAAATAAACAATCTAAAATCATTGATTGAAAATTAGAATCAATTGATTTGTTTTAGTCTCCATGTGAAGAATCAAAAGACCGTGATATTGGTAAATTAAATTAAAAGACACCGGTGGGATAATGATTAGTATCTCTTGGTGGTAATCCACCAGATAGGATAAGATGGTTGCTCGGTCGCGCGTTATATTACAATGAATAATAAAATATTAAAAAATTAAAAACTGATGGGAGCCTGATGAACCAAAAGCACAAACAGGCATAACCCAATCAGTTGTAAGTAACGTAATTAAAGTGTAGGTTCAATCAATGTAAAAAATTTTCTTCTTTTTAAATAATGAAAATTATTGCTTGACTACTTGCCACGTTGGATGTATTTCACGCCATCCCTTCGGCTCATCCGTGACCCATGCGCCCCAGACGTGAACCTTATCACCCTCTTCTGGCAGGTAAATGTTCTGTAGGTCTTGGTCCTTCGGAACGACTTCAACTACTAACAATCCATCAGTTTTTTCGTCGTTATGATCGTTTATCAGAAATTGGTATTGATCATCTAATTTCAATAGGAATTTGTAGTCTCCGTCGTCCATCTTTTTAGTATGCATAACATCGCCTATAGCATCTTGGCATTCTGCTAATACTTTAAGATCGTTTGCATTTGAAGCGCCGTCCAAAACGTCTCCGCCTCTACATTCTTCACCTTCTTTTGTTTTATGCTGCTCCATTGCTTGAATGTCATCGGCATCAATTTTCTTACGTACATCATCAGGTAATATTATCCCCTCTTCCTCTTCTTCAGAAATTGCCTTTTCCATTCTCTCTCTCAGTTTTTGCAATTTATCCGCAAATACATCCTTATCCTTGCCTATACTTTCACTTAATTTACCTACTACATCGTCATCCAGTTCGGCTTTATCTTGCAGATTTTCAAGACCAGGATTACATATTATTTCATCACCTTGAAGTACACCTACTCCTAATCCCTGCTGACATTCAGAATCGACTCCTTTTTTAGCAACTTCCTTAATGTAAAGTAGGTAATTGTCCTTGACCTCATCATTACTTATTTGAAGCGGGTCACTCGCTTGAGCGAAAGTCTTGATTAATAACAAATTACTTGTGGCAGAATAAGAAATCATCAGAGACAACGAAATTATTGAAATTAGGAAGTACTTATTCAGAATCGTGCATCGCTTAGATAAATCCATGAAATTGTTTAAAAAAATCGCCCTAATAAACTCGTCTGTTTGGAACTCTAGAAATTCTCGATTCTCAACCAACACAATGGGGTTATCGCAATTTCTTTACGACACTCTAATTGATCCGTTGATCTTGTACTAATTTTCTTATGGTTTATCACAGATATGTCCATCTATGGTAATATGACAAAATTAATTGTATCTATAACTCTAATATTCGTAAAATATAATAAAAAAATTTTCTTTTTTAATTTTACTCAATTGCTTATAATGTTCAAAAATTACAGATATAATAAACCATGTTATTATTCATTTCCTTAAGTTAATAAAAATTAAGTTATTCTTCCATTAAATTCGTCGAATATTTCTTGTTCCGGGATTTTACTACCTAATGCGATGATCTCAGTTCTCAGTATATAATCACCATCGGGTAACGGTGCTTCAATATGATATGCTCCGGTAATTGGATCTGTAAAGTCAGGCCCGTACACCGATGTCTTATTCGTTTCGTCATTTAAAACAAGTTCCAACTGTAAATCATTTCCAAGTGCGAAGAATTGATCTGAGAATACTGGACTTCTGTTTTTGTCAAGTATTGTTACGTTATATGTTATCGGCGTACTCTCCGTTACACTAGCAGTAGTAGGTTTCAAATTTAGCAATAATCTATCATTTTGTGCTCGATTTAATGTCCATGCGTATTGACCGGCCTCTTGTGTCAAGTTCGCTCCACTAGTAAACTTGAAGTGATGTCCCTGCTCATATGACGAACTTACCTGTACCACACCTGTTCTCCAAGGATGAATATCACAATGGTACACAAAATTGCCAGCCTCAGTGAAAGTATGAAGAAAGAATGATGAATATGGAATTATTCCTGAATTGAATATTTTTCCAGAATCAGTTGCGTTAATATCACCGCTTGTAACTGTATGAGGCTGCCCCGGATCATCGTTGAACCATGTTATCGTCGTACCAGCAGGAATGGAGATTTTCTGTGGAAAATAATGCATAACGCTACTTTGGTTTGATGCGTCTGGTACTATTCTCACTATGTATGTTGGATGAACCTCAGCCGGTGATGGTAATGGAGAAAGACCGAACTGACCATAAACTTGGTTGCCAATGACTAATCCAAAACCAAGTAGGATTGGTAGAAACAGATACAAGGTTACTCTATACATAGCCATAAAATGCAGCGGTATTATTTAAGGAATTACAATCCGTGTTTGTTGAATTTTGTTAAACGACGCATATAAAGAAAATATGTTGGTAAATTTTAAAAGCGATTTACGTCATTATTTTATAAAACAGACGGAATTTTCCGTTGAAATATAAATATTGATATGTTAATCCTGATTGATATAATATCCAATATGGCTATTCCGGGACTTTCAGAAATCACAGATGGAGAAGAAAACGTATCACCTACTTTGCTTCTTCTGTCAGGTCCGCCGGGAATAGGGAAGAGAGACTATTGTAGAGAATTTCTTGAGGAAGGACTAGCAACCCAAAAAGGATGTATTCTTATTTCTTCAAAAATTACAGATAAAGAAAAAATTGAATTACTTAATGTGAAGGACAATAAATTCAAATCTCTGTTCGTAAATCCGGTTCTCCTATACGATACTCCCAATGAAAAATCCTTACAAGAGACTTTGACAAAAATAACTACATATCTTTCCGATATCCGAACCAATGAATCGCGTGATATGGATACACATCCCCGTGGGACTCCGATTGAAAGCAATGGCAATTTCATTTACTTTGTCATGGATTCATTAAATCATTTTTGTGACATTTTTGAGGTAAGCGCAATCAAGAGATTTTTGGCACGTTTAGTTCTTCAGTTGAAGAGAAGTAAAACCATTGGAATCTTTACTATTGACTCACCAATATCATCTGAATATCAATCTATTGTCTCATTTTGTGATGGAATAATGGAAATGAAATTTGAAGAGTCAAATGACGCCCTGATTAGGAAGATTAGATTACTTTCTATTGCAGGTCATGCTATGACAAAACCAACTTGGATTCAATTCAGTATTGATAAAAATGGAAGATTCACGTTTGCAGATGATCTCACTAAATGCACATTAGATGGTAGAGTCATTCAGCATCCCCCTGTTTATTACCTAGACCTACCATTCCATTCAGAAGGCTGCGCGATAACATATAGAAAATTTATGTCTGTATTTAAGGATCTTGATCCAAAATATGAAGTCTTGAACTACAATTTTTGCTTTATTGACATCGTAGGACTGTCAAATCCGGAGTTGGCAGTTCACAGACAGAAGGAGAAAATTGTAAGGCTTAACGAGTTTATTAGTTCCTGTAATTCATTTAGGAAGATCTCTGACGAACTCAAGATAATTCTCCCTGCTGGAGACGGCATGGCAATAGGTTATGAGAACAATCCTGAGTTGCCGTACAAACTTAGTGTAGAGTTACATGGATTTCTACACAAATATAACAAACGAATGGCTCATGACAACCAAATCAAAGTTAGAATCGGATTAAGCTCTGGACCAGTTTTTACTGTTTATGATATATCAAATAGACTTAATGTTTGGGGTCCGGGAATCATAATGGCTAGAAGAGTTATGGACCTAGGCGATAGCTGGCACATCCTCATTACAGAAAACTTTGCTATGCAGCTAATACCTCTTTATGAAGAGTACAGGAATAATATCAGGCTATTAGGATCATATGAAATCAAGCATGGCGAAAAATTAAACGTCTATTCCGCATATTCTGGTGAATATGGAAACCCCGAATTGCCAGAAAAATTCAAAAAAATCTATACTCGGCAATAATTGGTTTAATCACGGAATTTCGCCAATTTCGCATGGTTCGGAGAGTTCTGATAAAGATCTCTTTAAATTATCCATCAAAGTGCTTATGAATGAATCGTCAATTAGTGGTTAACAATGAAGCATAATAAGAAAAAGGACAATATCACGAAAAAAGACAAACCTCTCAATCCGAGGAAAGAGAGGGATGACCGAAGCTACTTTGCTGTAACTCGCAAGAGAAGGAATAGGAATTTAATGATTATAGTACCTGCTGTAATAGTGCTTCTCGGGATAATGGCTTATGCAGTAACTGTATATTCTGGTCATATGGAAAGACCGGGTCAAAATTTTGGCCCTCTTGGTTCTGAGCACGTACATGCAGCATTTGCAGTAAAGATTAATGGTGAAAAATTAGATTTTAGTCAAGAAAAATACCAAGTGAGATCCCAATATATGCATGTCGAGAACAATGATGGAAATACATTACACCGACATGCGACCAGCGTTCCTGTTGGAGAATTCTTTTCCAGTATAGGCATGAATATCACTGACAACTGCTTTACTCTTGAAAACAAAACAAGCTATTGCAGTAACGGGGATTCAAATCTAGAATTCTATGTTAATGGAAATAAAACAAACTCGATTGTAAACTATGTCTTTAATGAAGATGACAGAATATTGATTGTCTACGGAAACAAGAATTCTATGGAAACGCAGCAAGATATAGACGCTCTAAGACTTACCGAGATAAAGAAATAATCCGCCTCATTTTCAATCTTCAATTTTTTATTATTCAAAATTTTATGGATTGCTTTTTCGATAGATAATAGCTTGATTTTTTAATATGTAATAGATCTGGTGCCAATATGGACAAAAGTATTAATTTAAAATAAAGTCACTATTTGCATGGTCGATACTGGCATACTAATCTCTGCCCTCGCAGGTACAGGATCTTTTTTTTCACCATGTATTTTACCAATTTTACCAGCATTCATTTCGTATCTTTCAGGAACCACACTCAATGAGGTTCAGGATTCATCCGGACAATCACTCAAGTTAAGAAGAGCAACCAGACTAAACATATTTTTGAATACAGTTTATTTTGTTCTGGGATTTTCGCTAGTTTTTGCAGTGTTAGGCGTATTTCTAAATAGTGTCTTGATGAACGTTGGATTAGGCTTTCAAAATGTTCTGACGTCTGTTGGAGGACTAGTCATAATTGGATTTGGTGCCTATCTGATACTTTCAACAAGATTAAGAAGTCTGAACTTTGAAAAAAAGTTTGCTTCTATTCCCAAATTTAAGACCAGTTACATTACTTCGTTTGTTTTTGGATGTGCATTTGCAGCAGGCTGGACTCCATGTGTGGGTCCTATCTTGGGCAGTACACTTACATTGGCCGCTACGGCCCCAGGAGCCGCTTACAATTCATTATTGGCCTACTCCCTCGGTCTTGGTATTCCATTTTTAGTAACAAGCTTGTTCTTTTCACAGGCGACAACCATTATTAGGAAAATGGTAAAACATTTGAAATACTTTAATCCAGCCATGGGGATTATGCTGATCATTCTTGGAATATTGGTTTTTACCAATAATCTCAGTATCCTCGGTAATTTCCCTCTCGCCAATGAGATTATTAATATTGAAAGGGGAACATAATTGAATAAGGACAACATCAGTGCAGTATTAACTGGAGTAGCAGTTGTGGCTCTTATCACAGGATTTGCAGTTTACTTTAATAGTCCTGAATTGAATCAACAGTCAGTTAGAAGTATAAATTCTAATAGCAATGATGGATTATCAAGTGTACAATTATCAACAGACAAATCCCAATTCAAAAAAGCCCCTGAATTCGAAGGTATCTCGTCTTATATTAATTCGAATGGGACCAAATTGTCTGATTTAAAGGGGAAAGTGGTATTGATTGATTTTTGGACTTATAGCTGTATTAATTGTATAAGAACGTTACCATATCTTGTTGATTGGAATCAAAAATATTCTGACAAAGGATTAGTTATTGTAGGAATTCACTCTCCTGAATTCGAGTTTGAAAAAGGATTAGATAACGTTAAGCAAGCAGTAACGAGATTTGGAATAAAGTATCCTGTGTTGTTGGACAATGATCATGGTACTTGGAACGCTTTTCAGAATAGTTACTGGCCACGGAAATATCTTGTTGATTCAGAAGGATTTATTCGATACGACCATATTGGAGAGGGGGGATATGTAGAAACTGAAAATGCTATAAGGACTTTGTTGGCAGAACGAACAGGTCAACAGAGTATTTCGTCGACCAGTGTAAATCAAACTAATTTAAGCATACCTGAGTCACAATCAGTCGATTTTAATCAAATCAAAACTCCTGAATTATACTTTGGTTACCAATACGCAAGATCTCAGCTTGGTAATAATGAAGGATTTGATCCGGAAAAAATTGTAAATTATACACTTCCATCATCCAAGCTGAAACCTAATGTTATCTATCTTGAGGGAGAGTGGAAGAACAATGCAGATAGTATGGAATTAATTGGTAATGAGGGCAAAATCATTCTCGACTATTCAGCTAAAACTATTAATATCGTTGCAGGTGGACAAGGAAAGATAACTGTTATGGAATTTGGAAAAGACAATCAGACCCGCAATCCTTATAGTGGAAATGACCTTAATTCTGAGGGAAAGTTAACCATAGATGGACAGAGATTATATAATATTGGAAGTCATCAAGACTATGGAAACCAACAGATTGCTATTGATATAAGTGGACCTGGCTTTAGAATTTATACATTCACTTTTGGGTGAATAATTTATTCAATAAGGCAATAATATCTAGTTTATAGGACATTATAGGACATAAGACGTCTTGATTAGTTTATTTTGTATGGAAATAACTCAAGACCTGTATTAAGTACCAATAGTTATAATCAAAAAATAAATAGTAACCATACTGCTAATTCCTTGTCTAATCAATTTGAGCTCTGAGTCATGGATAAATGTTGCTCTTTCCGATAATAATATTGCATGTGTCAAATTAGTTAGAAGTAAAAGACGTAAACGATTGTGCATAACTGTGGATCGTCAAGGGATATCTGTTCTCTCGTCAATGAATGAAAATATTGAATCGATAAGAGATTTTGTAAATGCAAATAATAAGTGGATTTTGAAAAAAATAGAATTTTATTTGAAATTAAATGTTGGTTTAGAAAGTGGTCCTCTTCAAAGTGACGAACTTACATATCTTGGTAAAAAGTACAAGATTCAATTTATCAAAGATTCTTCACAATATTCGGTCCTCTCTGAAAATCTTCTGAAAATCTCATTTCATGTGAAAGATAGACGGAGACACAAAGAAAACATCATAAATTGGTATCGAGAGCAAACAAAGAAATTATTAGATGCAAAAGTTCCTTTCTTTGGAAAACAGTTATCGATACCTTATGGAAAGGTAAGGATAAAAAATCAAAAATTAAGATGGGGAAGTTGTTCTAAAAATGGTAACCTAAATTTTAACCTGTTGTTGTCTGCTCTTCCCGCTCATATCATTGACTACATTATAGTGCATGAATTAATACACGTGATTGAATTCAATCATTCAGAACATTTCTGGAAGCTGGTAGAAGAAGTGTTTCCAGCATACAGGGATTGTAGAAATTGGTTGAAAAAAAATGGTCAATATATCCAACTCAATTAGTTATTGGACTTCTGTATGAGACTGCATTGACCTAGTGAGGTTGTGAGACTCTTCTGAATTAGCTTGATGTGATAACAATATCAATGTAGTTTTATATTCTTGTCAAATATTTTTGGACCATAGAAAGATTAGTCGATTTTTAGTAATTCAGATATGGGCGTAATCTATGAAATTCATAAATATCAACAAGATGATTTTCAGTATGTTGTTGCTAGCACGAATAGGTATCCTGAAACAAAAGTGAAAAATGATGTAGAACGAATGAATTCCATGTTAAATGAGTCAGTGAGAACAATGGGAATAAAATATGTATTCGTAGTCTCTGACACATCTGATTCAGCGTATAAAGAGCGCAAAAAGAAGAATTCTTATTAAATACAATGTTTTATTGCCTTCATAGTTGATCTTTAGTAGGATTTTTCCGCTTCAAAATATAAGGATTTTTAATTTTACGATTCTACTCATTAGTTGGGTAATACTATTCTTTTCTGCCTCAGAAATGAATGGAACTTTTCTTAATGATGCTCATGCACAGACTTGTAGTAATAATCTCCCCGTGAGGAGCGTATCTGCAAATGGTAATGACGGCAACGTGCCGCAAAACGTACTTGATAACAATCTCAATACAAGATGGTCAAATCTAGGAATTGGTTCTTGGATCCTGATGGATTTAGGATCAACTGATACCATTTGCAGTGTCGATATTGCATGGTATTCAGGAAATCAGAGAACTAGTAATTTTGTTATTGCCACATCTACCGATGGATCTTCCTTTTCAACAGTTTTCAGTGGAACAAGCAGTGGTACGACATTAAATTCCGAAAAATACACATTTTCTTCCACTGATGCCAGGTATGTCAGGGTAACAGTAAATGGCAATTCTCAAAATAATTGGGCGTCAATAACCGAGCTTGATGTCTTTGGAACATCCTCTGTTCCGTCTGGAGCTTATCATTACTCTCCAAGTTTATCTTTGTCTGGTTCAAATTACCAAGATGTAGCAAGCACAAGTGCATTACAACTTGGCCAATTTAGTGTAGCAGCATGGTTCAAGACTTCGATTAACTTTGGAACTAATGGATATATTGTAAACAAAGGCGGTATCGGCAGTGACAGCGCTGGACAGAATATGAACTACGGTATATGGATGACATCTGCTGAGAGATTACAAGCAGGATTTGAAGCAGTCGGTGGAGCTGATCACTTTGTTACTTCCGCTAATACATATAACGATGGTCAATGGCACTATGCCGTGGTAACATATAGTGGTTCTACTGTCATATTGTATGTCGATGGACAACAGGTTGGCACAAAAACAACTTCAGGTGCATCGCCTGAAACTTCTGGAACAAAACCAGTAAGGGTTGGAGCTAACTCCAGAATTACTCCACCA
>JAICFW010000120.1 GCA_025923455.1 Nitrososphaeraceae archaeon
ATATTATCATCTGCATCATCATAGATATCTGCAGCTTCCATCGATTGTATAGGAATTTCCTCTAAATCTTCATCGCCATCTCTAACAGCATCTGCAAATTCAGCCAAATCATCATAACTTTCTAATATTTGTTCTTCCTTATGCAATGCTTGTACTGGAATATTATTGTCAATAAGGAAAAAAGCTCCAAGACATATAATCGTTCCCAATAGAAGAGATACTTTTGTTATCGGCCCTGTGTTCATCATATTTCAAATTCAAAATTATCATAATTAAATCTTTTGAAATACTTATATAATCTCATACTTGTCTTGTTTGTTTTTTTTACTAATCTAATTGCTTATCCAAGATAATCTAAACAATATATCAATTTGGGTAGTATTTCCTATCTTAAATAAATAAGCGAAAAAATTGACTTTACACAAAAAGCTATAGCAACCAGATAATATTCGACTAAATTAATATATTGTTTACCATCTCGATCCCTAACTGAATATCGATTTCATGAATTTTCATAGAAAATAGTTTCTAAAATATTAACAAGTGCTATTCTTACAGGGTTTTGGAAACTATCAAGGTTATTGTCGTTAGAACTTTTTTCATTTTTCTGATTTCCATATAAATAGATTTTAATTCGTCCTCAGCTGATGCGGATATCTGTACAATTATGTCATATACTCCAGACACAGGGGAAACTTCCTGGACACCATTAATCTTTTTTAGCTCCTCAACTACTTTCTCTGACGCAGCCAGATCGCAACAGATCAATACATATGCATTAACCATAGACATAGTATAACATTACAGGGTTTAAATAAATACAACACCTTTAGTCATATCGCTAGTGATACGGCGTAGAATTGTAGTCTTTGGTTGAAATCGGTTTCCAAAATTGTTTATTGGATCCGAATTGAAATAAGAACATAAGGATAGGAAATTGGTGCATTCTATCACTAACTATAAACGGTAGTTATCAAATTTTTCATCCAATCATGTTTGAGATATTTTATAAAAGAATGATTGGTAGTATCTATCAATCTATGACAAATCGGACTATGGAAGGGAAAGACAAACGATCTATTGAAGAAATGAATGCGATTGAGGTTCGTAATATGATAAATAAAAAAACAATTGCAATCATAGTGCTTGGTGCTTGTGAAAACCATGGAGATCATATGCCATTCGGATCAGATTTTATTTTCCCAACAGAAATTGCAAAAAGAGTTGCTACCAAAGTTAGTAATGTTATTGTTCTTCCGGCCATTCCGTACGGAGTTAGTATGCATCATGATAAATTTCAGATGACCATAAGTCTTAATCCTGAAACTATGATTGGGATAATTTCTGATATTCTTTCAAGTCTTGATCATAACAAGATAAGGCGAGTTCTCATAATAAATGGACATGATGGGAATATTGGCCCTATAGAAATTGCAGCAAGAACTATGAAAAACAAAAATCCTGAAATGATTATCGCATGCTTGGAATCTTGGTGGGTTTTAGTTGGCCAGTTGAAAAAAGATCTATTTGAAATTTGGAATGGGCTGGGTCATGGTGGTGAGGCAGAGACATCTGCTGTTCTTGCTGTGCGTCCTGATTTGGTAAACTTGGAGTCTGCTCCAGAGAAGGTTATTCCAAAATTGCCTGAAAACATCAGAATATTCTGGAAATTTGATGAACTAACTTCTACTGGAGCAACAGGTTCTCCTCAAAAGGCGACTAGCAGAAAGGGCAATGAAATACTACAATTACTAGATGATGTCTTGATTTCCTTTATAAAAGAAATGGATTCAACAGACTGGAAATATGGTATATTTTTGAAATAGTGTTTTTTCTTCTAATTCTTAGTATGTCTCATTGTCCTTGTTGACTCCAATCCAGTTGCTTTAACGTATATAAGGAGAAATCGCAATCTTCACAAAGATAATAGAGGCTGTCAAAGTTCGAGCATAAAGTCATCACGTTGTAGCATCTTGGACACCCTATTTCATGTTCTATTGTGTCGCTAACTTTACTTTCCACCTCATGTTGATTTCCAATTCCCAGAACGTATTGTGATTCTAATGCTGCCGCTTTACCACTGCGTTTATTTCTCATAGCTTTATGTGTAGACATCTTGTGAATGTTCAAGATTATGATTTATAAGATATGTATGACTTGAAAGAGAGGGGGAGGATGGTACTAGTTTTAACCCCGTCTACTAATAACTTAAGATGAATAAATTGACTTTTCAGTTACAATGAGCAGAATAAAATATGATCTGATTCATTATTGAACACAGTTGACACTACGAGATGACGCGATTAATCTACATAGGATGTTAAAGGGAAAAATCGAAATTCGAAGTAGAGTTTCCCTGGACAATGCGGCTGAAGAAAGGGGGACATTAGGGCTAATTTATACCCCTGGTGTAGCGTATGTTGCCCTAGAGATAAGTAGTCATAAAAAATTAGCCTATGACTATACATCAAAGTGGAATAATGTGGCCATAATATGTGATGGAACACGAGTTCTAGGTTTGGGCAACATTGGCCCTGAAGGCGCCTTGCCCGTAATGGAGGGAAAGTCTGTTTTATTCAAAGCGCTAGGAGATATTAATGCAATCCCTTTGTGCATTGCTACTCGGGACAAAGAAGAAATAATTAGATTTGTTAAATTGATACAACCAAATTTTGGGGCAATAAACATTGAGGATATCGAATCACCCAAGGTTTTAGAAATTGTTGAAAGACTGACCAAGGAACTATCAATACCGGTTTTTCACGATGATCAACATGGTACTGCCATAATTACTCTTGCAGCTCTGGTGAATGCACTCAGGTTAGCAAATAAAGAACTTGATAAGGTTCGTGTGGTTATTTCAGGCTCCGGATCAGCAGGATATGGAATATTCAAGATCTTGCAAACGGCAGGCTGCAAAGATATCATTGTTACTGATACCAGGGGTGCGATATTTGATGGAAGAGTAGATATTGATAGTCAGAATCCATACAAAAAAGACATATCCATTAACACAAATTTTAGGAAACTGAATGGAACTTTAATGGAAGTAATCAGAAAATCAGATGTATTAATCGGGGTGTCTGGAAAGGCTGATATTTTAAATAAGCAAATGATAGAATCGATGAACAAAGATGCAATAGTATTTGCATTAAGTAATCCGGATCCGGAAATTATTCCTAATCGTGCCTTAGAATACGGTGCAAGAATTGTTGCAACAGGTAGGTCCGATTTTCCTAATCAAATTAACAATGCGGTAGTATTTCCTTCAGTGTTCAGGGCATTATTGGATCTTCGAGCCAATAACTTAAGTGAGAATATGCTTGTATCCGTAGCGCATGCTATTGCGAGTATAGTTGAAGATGTTCACCTTAGAAATGATTACATAATTCCAAAAGTCGATGACCCCAGAATACTTCCCATTGTTACAAAAACCATAAAGGAGGTACTTGGCAGACATATTAAGAATAATGTACGTTCCAAGACAGATGCAAGAAAGTAGCTATCAAAATGTACAAGTCTAGAGAAAGACATGATTTGTTCAACAAAAAATGATTTACTTATCTGGACTATCATTCAGCCTTTGAATAATCATGTTTGTATCGTTCCAATTATTTTCTTCTGTATTATTCCAATTTTCAAAATGAATTACCTCAGAAAGGATCGCTCTTTTCAACCAACCTGATGTTTCCAAATCTGGTTTTACTTCAAATTTGTTTACATATCCTAAACAAAGATACGCTATCGGTTTAACATGATTAGGTATATCTAAAATCTTGCGTAAATCTTCAACTGAGAAAATACTTACCCAGCCTACTCCAATTCCTTCAGCCCTTGCTGCTAACCACAAGTTCTGTATTGCGCAACAGACGCTGTATTCACCTGTTTCTGGTATTGATGTTCTCCCTAAAACAAAGGGCCCAAACTTTTCAGGATCATATGTCACACAAATATTGATGTCAGATTCTAAAATTCCTTCTAGTTTTAGCTTGACATATTTATCTTGTCTCTCTGAATCGTTATCAAGCAATGGAATAGATTTTTGTCGTTCTTTTGTAAAAGATTCTTTAACTTTTAGTTTTGTGGTCTTATTCTTTATTAAAATAAAATCCCAGGGCTGCGAAAAACCAACCGATGGAGCGTGATGAGCTGCATTCAAAATCTTGACGAGAATATCATTTGGAATTTTCTTATCAATAAAATGAGATCTGACATCTCTTCTGGAAAAAACAGCCTTGTATAGACCCTCTTTCTCAGTTATTGTGAAAGAATCAAGATCGCTAGTCATTTATGTCAAATCTTGGGCATGATTGCATGTCTATTTGTAATAGCAGGAATGCCATGTCGGTTATGACATGGAAATTTAACCATGAGAATGTCATCATTACCTTATTAATAAGACTGCACAGGGAGAGTGATGTACAATTTTGTTCGACACACTTCCTAATATTAATTGTTTAAATTTTCCCATACCTCTGCTACCCATGATTACAATATCGAATTTCTCTTTCTTGCTATAATCCAAAATTACCGAAGCCGGATTTCCCTGAAGAAGAAGGGTCTTGATGCTTAATCCTTTTTCAGTAGCAATCTTTGAACACTTTGATAGTATTTCTTGATTTTCTTTTCTGTAGGCTTCTAGTAATTTGCTTAACAGTTTTTCTGATTCGATATGTGTTATTGGAACTTGTTCCATCACATTAACTGCAGTAATATTTGAACCCAGTTTTTCTGAAAGCAATAATGCTGCATCTAGGGCCCTGTAGGAATTTTCCGATCCATCAACAGGAACTAGGACATTTGTAAACACGAGAGATCATTAACTGACTTGTGTCTAATATATGTAACATCTACAACACTAAATTTCATTTTAAAAGACT
>JAICFW010000121.1 GCA_025923455.1 Nitrososphaeraceae archaeon
TTCTACATTTTCTTCTTCTATCGGTTGATAGAAACTCGGCCAACCTGTCCCCGAATCAAACTTTGTATCTGATTTGAATAATTCATTACCACAGCAGACACATTTGTAAACTCCTTTGTCCTTTGAATAATAGTACTTTCCTGAAAATGGCATTTCGGTACCCTTCTCACGGCACACCTCATATTGTTCCTGGGTAAGTATATTTTTCCAATCTTCATCTGTCATATCCTCGATTTTCTTGTCGTCTTCCTGCATAGTCATTATTGAAAAATATTGGTATAAAAATAATTGCCAGATGGGTCGAATCGTTTTGTAATGACAGTTATGTAATGATTTTTCTTACTCATATCTTAAGAGATAAAGTATGTTCGACAATTCAAGTCAATTGAGAAGAAATGAATATGAGATTTTATATCGGGGAGATAAGAACATGATTCTATGGGCTGGTAGTTCAGTGGTATGAACGTTTGCTTCGCAAGTAAAAGGTCGTGGGTTCAAATCCCACCCAGTCCATTAAACCCTCTGTTCAAATCCCACAGTGAATTTTATTTAATTTGATTTTACAATCGTGTATTTATCTTTGAATATTAGATGCATTTGCAAAGCAAATGTATGAACAAAATGTATCACATTTTTAATAATGCGATATGTACTAATATTATGATGATGAATCAAAAGACTATGGATGTAACTTATGATTTTTCAAATAAGGTTGTGTTGATCACAGGAGGAACCGGTGCTCTCGGAAGAATGTTGGTAAAAAAATTCATAGACTCTGGTGCCCTTACCATCTCGTCTTTTCATAGTGAAAAGGAAGCACAGAAACTGAAAATAGAAAATCCGCAAGTTGAACTGATTAAAATGGATCTGCTAAGGGAAGAACAGTTACTACTAAAGATATCACAATTAGTTCAACAATTTGGAACTATAAATATCTTGGTTAACGTTGTAGGAGGTTATTTGGGAGGTAAAAACATCAATGATCTAAATGAAACAGAATGGGATGCAATGTTGAATCTAAATCTAAAGTCAGCTTTTCTGATAAGTAAGCATGTAATCCCGGTGATGAAATCGGGTAATGGTGGTAATATCGTCCATATATCATCAAGGACAGGACAAAAATCAGAAGGAGGTGATTCTGCTTACGCAGCATCAAAAGCAGGATTGATACGCTTTGTAGAATCGGCGTCCCAGGAATTTAAGGAAGATAAGATTAATGTCAATTGCATTTTGCCTATTACTATTGACACTGATGCAAACCGTAAAGCAATGCCAAATGCGGATTTTACCAAGTGGGCATCAACAGAAGACCTTGCGAATGTAATCTTATTTCTATGTTCGTCTGGCGCGAGAGTGATTAATGGATCGGCTATACCAACTTATGGACTATCATGAAAGGATTCATTAAATTTGTACTTTAAAACTTAGACTCTTAACACATTTGGCTGGAAGGACAGAAAGGTCTTTGCTATCCATTCACAAATTAAATTTTATCAAATTCTATGGATACTTCATCTTAGATGCGATGAAATAATTTTCAATCATGTTCTTGTTAAATCGGTATTTACCTTATCTACTTACTCTCGTTATCAAAATAGCTAGTAAGTTCATCAAGATTCATAACTAATCCATAATAATTCCGAATGTTATCAAGTGTCGAATTATAGTGACCAAGATTATTTGATGCTGTAGCGTCTGAAATCATGATAGTATCATAGCCATGATTGAAAGCATCTCGCAATGAAGATTCTACACATATGGAAGTATCAATTCCAGAAAAAATTATAGAATCTATTCCCAAACTTTGTAACCAGACTTCGAATTCTGTATCTTGAAAAACGGAGTCTCTCCTCTTGATCACAACATGGTCATCTGCACTAGGTTTCAACTCATCAACAATTTCAGCATCCCAGCTTCCCCTGATGCAAATCGGGCGTTTTTTGATTCTTTCTTCTCTTGCTTTTGGGAGTATTCTATGGGATCTAGTCAATAGGTCAATTCCTGATTCTTCCCTGACTGCTTGAGAATAGAAAATT
Organism: Nitrososphaeraceae archaeon; assembly: GCA_025923455.1. GTDB lineage: Archaea > Thermoproteota > Nitrososphaeria > Nitrososphaerales > Nitrososphaeraceae > TA-21. Next base: position 2,037 of record JAICFW010000121.1, read on the forward strand.
GGTATCTTGACTCTTCTGCAATAGTCAATGAGACGTTTAAGCGTTGGAACCACTTCTGCATACTTTGAAACATTTATTCCCATTAGATCATACGACCCACCCTTGCTGACAAATCCGTTTTGCATATCAACTATCAGTAAGGCCGGATGAATAATGTGATTTCTAATTTTCACAACCTAGAATTCTCCAGGGGATTATAAAATTATTCGATCAGGTTTTCGCAATAATTTGATTTTTAGAATATTTAATTCTTATGATCATAGTACCTGCATTCTGTATTTGTAACTACTTTCCATGCCTTTACAAGTTAATATGGTATCACTAGGTAGTTATCTGAAGTTTGACTGACGATTCTGTAAGTTCAAATGTACTGTCTAGGTCGAGTGTGGTTTTTAGTGTTGCTTTCAAATAGCCGTGGAGGAACTCTGAGCCTTTCTTTCCAAGCCGATGTCTGATAACAATGATTCGTTTTTCATTTTGATTAGTTTCGTCATAGGTTCCAAGAAAACCATACCGACAAATTATTTTTTCAATATACTCCAATACAGTTTCAAAATTTAATGTTTTCTTCCAAAAAAGAATGGTGTCCCTAGGAATAATTTCACCTGCTGATACCCCTAGACCATAGATGTCCTCATCAGGATAGGAATCAAAAAGGGACTTTAGCAACTCTCTATTAACAACTACCAAATCAATTTTAGACAGAAAACGAGTAAATTCTGAATATCGTTTAAGAATCATATTCACCAACGCATTAACAGATACTCCCATCCTCTCGGATTCTTCGTCAAGTACCCTCGATAATTCCATATCGACACGGAATGACCTTGTGGTGGAAGTGGGCAACGATATTGTTATTACTATCTCGAAAATATATGTGTTGGTTTGTAACCAAATGTGTTCGTGTGCAATGGGTTATACAATATGTGTATACTTACTTTTTAATAGTAGTTTCATAGACCAATTAGTTTATGAGTTTTTCATTAAATCAACTCCCAGAAGAGGCGACAAGTTCGAATGAGGATAATCTTGAATGCTTAAACTGCAAAGGTATGGATATCGTTTTTGACCATGGCACAGGGGAAAAAATTTGTAGTGGATGCGGAGTTGTTCTTTCTGTGGAAAGAGAGTATATTGATCCATTATTAGATACCAATATCAATTTAAGTAACATGAACCTAGGAACACCCTCCTCATTGGCCCATCATGATAAGAATTTGTCTACTATGATTTCTTACTCAAATGTTGATGCAGATGGTGTTGCTATACGCGTCGATCAACGTTCGGCGTTACAAAGAATGAGAAGATGGAATAAGATATCAAACAATAATAGGAGTTATCACAGAAATCTGAAAAATGCTTTCGCTGTTCTCATAAGAATTAAGGATAAACTCTCCCTTAGTGAGACCATAGTAGAAAAATCGGCATATTACTATAGAAAAATACTAGATCAGAATCTAATTAAAGGCAGATCTATAAAGGGGTTCGTAGTAGCCTGTGTATATGTGTCCTGCAGAGAGATGAATGTACCGCGCACAATAGAAGAAATTTCTGAAATTTCAAATGCCGACAAGATATTTGCAGGAAAGTGCTACAGATTATTAGTAAGGACGCTTAAGGTTCGACTTCCTTCAATAGATTCTACATCGCATTTGGCCCGGATTGCTAATAACGCAGGCGTAAGTGAAAAGACCCTCAGACATGCAATCCAAATGATGGCGCAAATAAAGGATGATCCGATTTCGTTCGGTAAAGATCCTTGTGCAATAGCAGTCGCAGTATTATATGGTGCGTGTCTAGATAGAGGAGAAAAAACCAGTCAATCTAGAATATCATTGGCAGGAAACGTTAGTGTAGTAACGCTTAGGAAAAGATTCTTGGACATTAAGAAAATCTTTCCTGAGATTCCAAATGGACCGAATGATAAACAGTAGATGATCCCTCTCTCGGTCTTACATTAGAGATATCAATACTATCTCGATTACGGATATTCAGTCATGTTAGTGTCGTTTTGGAAAATATTCTATTGAAAGGACTCAGGTCATTTTATTTTTTATTTTTACTCCTACATTAAAGTAATATTATGGCTCAAACAAGGAACTTAAGGATGGGCAAGAAGGAAAAAAGGCAACTCAGTATTATGATTATAGAAGATGAACAAGATATCCTTCTACTCTATAAGGATTATCTCATGAGCAGGGGTCATAAAGTATTAGCCACCTCTACGACTGCAAATGAAATAATGTCTGACTATGATAGAATCAAGCCCGATATTGCAATTATAGATTAT
>JAICFW010000122.1 GCA_025923455.1 Nitrososphaeraceae archaeon
CCACATTTATTTGATTGCAAATTTGGAATTACAACCGATGGTCGGAAGAATTTAGTAATTGGGACAGGACTTCAAACACTTCCGCCACCAGTTGCAGTTGAAGCGTTACCTTTTCTTGTACAACAAAGTATAAAAAACTTACAGATCTTGTTTAGCCTCTAAATATTTTCAATCATAACAAGCAGGTGTTTTGAGATAATCTTGTTCCGACAATATAACATGAAGTTGGATGAAAAACTTGTTCATATCACAAATCTGTTCTATGGAAATTTAAAATGATTGAAAAAAATAGAATTATTTAATTTGATAACCATTACCTGAAGAAATGAAGTGATCAATTATTTCTTGAAGACTTTGGAGATTTGAACCCATCTTTGATTAGTCGACGATATACTTCTGGTATTCCCAGGCAAAAACCAACGTGAAGGCAATCTGTCTTGTCATTGTGGTATTCGCAGTGTAGTTTCTTTTCAATAGAAACTTGATCACAAGTATTCTAGTGCATCTTCTTGGTGAGTAATGCTAGTGCAAGGAACTACAACATTCGAACACTCCAGGTTTTCTGATCATAACTTTCAGTGTTTTTGGAATAAATTGCAATCCACTTAGGTTGATCTAATCTCCTTCATATCTCCCATGTATTTCCTTAATACCGTTGGGATAATTACTGTTTTATTACTTGTTTGATAATTTTCTAGAATTGCGACCATGGTACGCTCAGTGGCAACAAGCGTGCTATTCAGCGTATGCACTAGTTGAGTTTCTTCGTTTACTTTTTCTCTATGACGTATGCCTAATCGTCTGGCCTGGAAATCAATACAATTAGAGCAGGATCCAATTTCTCTATATTTATTTTGTCCAGGCATCCAGGCTTCTATGTCGTAAGTCTTTGATGACACCTTACCTGTATCAGCACTACATAATAGTACAACTCTAAATGGTATTTCCAAATTCTGGTAAAATCTTTCGGAAATGCTTTGCATTCTTTCTTGCTCATCAAAGGAATTTGATGAATCTGAGATGACAAATTGTTCTACTTTTTCAAACTGATGAACCCTGAATATGCCCTTCATATCTTTTCCATGTGCTCCCGCCTCTTTCCTGAAACATGGGCTAATACTGGCATATCTCAATGGAAGTTTCAGCGAATTGAGAATTTCATCCATATGCATGGAAGCCATGGCATGTTCCGATGTGCCTATCATGTATAGATCTTCATTTTCAATTTTGTAAATTACATCTTGGAAATCATCCATGATTATGGATCCTTTGATTGCATCATTTTTCAACATAAATGGAGGTTGAATCAATTGGTAACCATATCCTTCAAGAAAGTCAAGAGCATAATTTATCAATGCCTGATTCAACTTGACAATGTCTTTTTTTAGAAAATAAAATCTGGCACCAGCTATTTTTGCTGCTCTTTCAAGATCGATGAGTCCTAGGGAATACGCTAGATCGACATGGTCATTATTGGCTCTTGATTTTAAGTGAAAATCATTCGTCCTGACAACAACATTATCATCCTCACTATTTCCAGTTGGAACTGATTCATGTAACAAGTTGGGGATGGAGTATATTAATTCAGCATATCTCTTTTCTACCATTCCCTTCTTGGATTCGGCAGTGTTCATCATCTCACCAACATTTCTCATCTCGTTAAGCTCATTCTCGATAGATTCCTGATTTTTTTTCTTACTTGCAATACTTTGTGATAATGTATTTTTTCTATGCCTCAAATCTTGTGTTTCCATTATTAGTTCACGTCTTTTCCCATCAAGTTCGAGTAGTTCATCAAGCGGATAACTAACCTTTCTTCTCTCTAACATTTCTCGTATGGCTTTTGGATTTTCTTTAAGTATCTTAGGATCAATCATTAGATGTCACTGCCCTTGATAACGATATGTGTTCTAGTAATTCATCTATCGTGTTAAGGAACGTTCCTGTCCCATTTTTACATTGGATGTCAATTATTAAACATTTGTTTTCACATCTTATGTTAATCTTTAGTCCTTCAGGGATACGAACATTATCGGGTGTTAATACATTAATCATGGTATCTATTTCCTTTTCACTATCAAATTCTATTTTCATGCTAGACTTTATATTAAATCCTTCTTTCATTTCGAGATCTTTTTTAATTGTTTCTGAATAATAGACATCAAAGAATCCTCTTGTGCAGGTGGTATGACAATCTGTCCTTCAACATTGTTAAATGTCACAGTAATTCCGCTAACTGATTCTGATAATTCCTTTGTCAGTTGTTGTACATCTATAGCTCCCTTTAGCAGAGAGCTACAGAAATATTTTGAGTAATTTTCATCTATCGCAGTTTTGATAATTACTACCTTATTCATAAATTGATAATGTGAACCCAAAAGTCTGGACAAATGACCAATATAACCTGGTTCAACTATTCCTTCAGCATCAATGAAAAGACACAATCCTCTATCAAAAATCCTCCATTTCTCTTTGAGTATTTTTGATATCAACAATTGCGAACTCTTGTTGAAGTCTTGTGCGTCCTTTTCAGCCTCTTCAAGAGAAGACGAGCGGTCTCCCAAGCAAATGCTCATACCCAATCCTGTTTTATTACCAAGGGCAGTCGAATTTAGTAATTCTGAAAATCTACGCCCGTCGTATAAGTGGCTGCCCTGCTCTTCGGATGGAAGT
>JAICFW010000123.1 GCA_025923455.1 Nitrososphaeraceae archaeon
TTCATGAGATCGTAATGTTCATCACATTCCATCTTCATGGCTATTACTTCATTATCACATATTTCTAACATGGACTTCGTAGTATCAGATTCTAATGGTTCAACTGACATGACCATATTCATACTGCAGCCAGAATTGATAAGATCCGTCATATTTTCTATCTGCATGAGTTTTGACTCAAAATTTGGTGCATTTTTCAAGACTTCATAAATTTCTTTTACTTCCTCTTCGGTATCAAATTCAGGGTAGTTTTGATGAAAAGCATATAACCTATCTAAATAGGAGTCCGTGCCCATCATCGTGCAACTAACCACTACAAACACAATAGATTGGATAATAAATCTCATTGCTGTTTTATATGCATCTCTTCTTTTTTCATTTATGTTTCTATTAAATAGGATTCTTCTATATTAATTCTTGCTTTCCATTTAGTGCAAAGGATTGTACGACATAAATAGAAAACAGATTGATACGCAGTTACAGTAAAATTATCATATTCTTTTATTAGACATTGGAGAGGCTGTACTACCATTAAACATATTCATCCGATAAAATTTAAACATAACAAATTCAAAAAATATATATTTTTTTGAAATAGACCCATAGGATAATAGAATTAAGCATAGAACATCCTAAAATGCTTGGATAACAAGACAACTAGTAACGATAGTCTTACTAAAAAGTAGTAATCTAGTAACTTCCTTACCCTTGATTAAATATTGTCATTAAAATCAATAGATAAATAGCACATTTTAGCAATCAAATCTTACTTCAAATCTAAATATGCAATTAACTGCCCTCTGGCATACCCCTTCCCGATCTTTGTGATTTTGATTCTTACTCTATCATCAGGTTTAGTCCCTCTTACAAAAGTAATCAAACCTCTTATCCTTGTAATACCCGAATCACCATTGCTACTCATGTCCAGGATAATCACATCATATTCTTCTCCCATTCTTACAGGATATCGAAACGATGAATCATGCATTGATCTTTTTTTAGAGACAAATTTGTCATTCCCTTCAATATTCTTATGCCCTTCATCTAAAGATCCATCTGCGATATCCAAACTTACATAGATCTACACGTCCAGCTATTTCAATATTAAAGATGGTATTTTTAGAACTAATAAAGTAGAAAGAATTGTTTTAGTTAGGACTAAACGTAGAAAACATCAAATCGCTAATATCTGTAAACCATTTGTTAGAGCTCATCCATTGTAAATTTGTTATAACACATATTACATCTAAATTTCTCATTCCCGGGGTTACTTGATAGTACTTCAAGCTGACTCTTTGTCCTACATTTTGGACATTTACCATAAACAGTCTTTCGTGGAATGAAAATCATAGGATTACAACGAATATAAATATTCTACTATGTCAAATTGCAGACTCGCATTTTACAAATCAGTTCTTGAAAATGAATGTGGATGTAATAAGAAACTAGAAGGGTTACTCTCGATTTAAACGATCAAACATAAATGAATTACTTTATTATTTTCTACCTAATGGAATAATCGGGCTTTATTAAATCTGCGATATCAACCCAACATCTAGCAATCTCATCCATAGTGTATATTATATTTATAATCTTCAGCACAGATTGGTAATTTTCTTCGAGCTTTATATAATCATTTTTTATGAATGTAGATATTGCGTCAAACTTGTTGAAAAGAGTTACCACATGAGAAGACTTTTCAGTATCCTTGGTGATGAATCCTGATATGGATTTTTCCTGCATCTCCAAAATCAAGTAATTTGCCTCAATGATTTTCTCATATTTTATTTCGTCAAGAAAACCTGATAATTGGGATGATAATCTCGAAATAAGATCTCCTGCATTTTCTAGATGATTCGCCGCAATTCTATAGTCCAATATGTCGATATTACTAAGATCCAGACTAGAAGCAAGTCTACGATCCATCATCGCGGTTCTAATCAATCGAACTATCAAAAAGTATTGTCTGTTTACTTCATCATCTCTGCCCCTTACAAGGAGACCTATTCCACTATCCCTTGTTTTCATGGCATTAACTATATCCTTATGCGTGCCGCTGACAATGGAGCTCATTTGTTTTAATATTTTAGAAACGTTCAGAGAATGTGCATCGAGTAGAAATTGAATGATCATATTTAGGCCGTCTTCATCTACAATTTCCAACCCAATCAAATTTCTCATTGCTTTTTTTATTACTTCACGATCTTCAAAATCAATCTGAGTTCTTCCTACGATCTTTATAATATCGTAACCTAACAAGTACGCTCCATAAATCTGGTTAATTAATTTGTCATGTGAAAGATCAAGTAGATGAATAGCTATTTCCTTGGCCTGACTATTTCTATCGCCGGCCGGAAAAATTGTAATAGAGTTGTCATCATTATTTTCAATCGATAGAATATCTCCTTTTTTAAGACCAAGTGTCTTTATCCATTCAGCTGGCAATGACATAAGGATACTACTCCCAATTTTTTGAAGCCGCCTCTCGTTTTGAAACATAATAGATTTAAATGCATATAAATTAATTAAACATTATTCTTATATTTTTGGTTATATTATATTATGTTCTCGATGACTTTAGAAATAGCTCCAACGATATCTATCGGAAAGGCATACAGCCCGAGTCACATCACAGGTTTTTATAGTGAAATCAATGATGAATCAACAGTGAAACATGGTTCTCTTGGAGCCGGAATTTCTATTAACAAGGGAGTTACGACCGAAGTGAAACTCTATCCTCATGACAAGAATAATGTTAAGATTAGTATCAATGGTATGATTTCTAAAGACGCAATAGTTTCAAAATTTGTAATAAATGATTTTCTGAAAAGGTCAAGCAATAAGTACCTTGTAAAAGTAGATCACCAGGTTGATGTACCGATAGGTTATGGGCTAGGTACAAGCGGATCGGCTGCATTAAGTCTGTCATATGCGCTCAACCATGCTCTATCTTTGGGTCTTTCTGATATCGAATCCGCTCAGATAGCTCATAAGGCAGAGATACATTGCAAGACGGGTTTAGGAACTGTACTGTCCGAGTATCATGGAGGATTATGCATTAGATTAAAAGCTGGTGCTCCAGGCATTGGGAAAACAAGAGTTCTAAAAATAAATAACTCCAAGGTTGCGATTTTCTGTTTTTCCCCTATTTTTACCCAATATTTCTTGGAGAGTATAGGAAGAATTTCAAATCATGAATGTATGAAAATGATGATGAAGATCCTGAAAACAAAAGAAATTGGAGATTTTCTAGATCTTTCTTATGATTTTTCACAATCATTGAAATTTGTAGACAAGACCTGTAATAACTTGATGAACGGATTAGCACAGAATGGCTTTCATAGTAGCGCGGCCCTATTTGGACAGACCGTTTTTACAATCGTGAAAGAAAATGAGCTAGAAGAAATAAGAAAGATTTCAAGAAAATATCCTGCAAGGTTATTTGTTTCTGATATTGAAAACGAAGGTGCTAGATTAATTACAAAGCATGATACATAGAATACCTCCTACACATCCCAGGGCAAAATCGCTCATCATAAGAGAAAAACTAGTTGAAGGATTCAGGAATGGAATTGTTGTTCCAGAAGGATTGATTGCTCATGGAAGAGGCGAGGCTTTTGATTATTTACTAGGAGAAAAGACTACAAAATATGCATATGAGGCTGAGAAAGTAGCAGTTTGTTTATTGTTGCTGTCAAATAAGTCAATTATTTCTGTAAATGGTAACACTGCTGCTCTATGTGCAAAAGATTTAGTTAACTTGAGTAACATTACTAAATCCAAGATTGAGGTAAATCTATTTCACAAGAGTTTGACTAGATCCAAAGCTATTGCAAGGATGTTAAAAGAAGAAGACGCAAATGAGGTATTGGGATTGGACGCTAAATCAAGATCCACTTTACGGTATATTTCTAGTAACCGCAAATTTGTCGATAAGAATGGAATACTGAATTCTGATATAGTTTTTGTTGCGCTTGAAGATGGTGATAGAACCGAAAGTTTAGTGAAAATGGGCAAGAAGGTGATTTCTATCGATCTTAATCCACTATCACGTACGGCAATAGCATCTAATGTAACTATAGTTGATAATATTGTACGTGCAATGCCAAATATGATAAAGATCTCAAAACAATTGGTTAATAGAGATAGATCCTACTTGTCACAACAAATTAAGAATTTTGATAACATTCAAAATATGCACAAATCGTTGGCAACGATAAGGAGAGGAGTTTGAAATGTCCCTACAAAAAAAACCGAAGATCACAATTTCTGAAATTCTGAGTAAGAAACAGAATAAGGAGAAAATAACCATGTTGACTTCGTATGATTATTGCTTATCTCGCATATGCAATGAGACTGATTTAGACATGGTCTTGATAGGTGACAGTGCCGCAACTGTCATGATGGGATACAATTCGACAAGAAAAATAGGGATGGCCGAAATGTTGACATTTTGTAAAGGGGTAGTAAATGCGATAACAAGACAAGTTGTGGTTGCTGACATGCCATTTGGATCTTATCAAATGGGAAAGTCAGTTTCAACGAAAAATGCGTTAAAATTCTTAAGATGTGGTTGCGACGCAGTCAAGCTTGAAGGCGGATTGGAAATTGTCAATATTATCAAAAATTTAACTGACTTGGGTATTCCAGTAATGGGACATATAGGCTTGAAACCCCAGACTACTCCATTGCATCACGGATATATTTCACAAGGGAAAACAGCAGAAGATGCACTTAAACTATTAAACGAAGCCAAGGTTTTAGAAGAAGCGGGGGTTTTTAGTATTGTTCTTGAAAAAGTTACCAGCGAAGTAGCGTCAGTGATTACACAAAGCGTAAATGTTCCTACTATTGGGATTGGCTGTGGTCCTCATGTAGATGGGCAAGTACTTGTAACTCACGATATGCTGGGGTTGTATAAAGATTTTGAACCCAAGTTTGTGAAAAGATATCTCAATTTATCAGAACAAATATTTAATGCAATAAAGGAATACGAAACTGAGGTTAAATCTCGAAAGTTTCCTCAGGAAGAACACATGTATCACATGACGGAAGAAGAATTGGCAAAATTTGAAAGAATGCTAAAAAGGGCTTGATATGAATAATTCAATCGAGAATTCTCAAAATAAGAAACATATTTCAAAGGAAATTATTGGTTCGCAAAGCAATATTCTGAAAGGAAAGAAAATTGTGCTATGTATTACGGCTAGTGTAGCTGCCTACAAGGCAATAGACCTCAGCAGGACACTGATGCGTAATGGTGCCGAAGTATTTCCGGTAATGTCGAAGTCGACCAAATCCAAATTACTAACTGAGGAGATGATGGATTGGGCTACTGGAAACAAAACTGTATCTGAACTAACCTCAGACTTGGAACATATTGCTCTTGCCAATTACGGCAAATCAGATATTATAATCGTGTATCCATGCACAGCCAATACTTTGGGGAAATTTGCAAATGGGATTGAAGATAATCCAGTAACAACTGTATTGAGTGTTGCTTTCGGATCAGGAATACCTATTGTAATTGCTCCCGCAATGCATGAGGCCATGTATGAAAATATCATCATCATGGAAAATATCAAAAAACTAAAGTCATTAGGCGTATCTATTTTAGAACCGTCAATTACAGAGGATAAAGCAAAAGTAATCTCTGCCAATAAGGTGGTACAATTTGTAATCAATAAAATTGCAACACCCAAGACAAGAATGAAGTCTAAAATAAATATCTTGGTAACGGCTGGTTCGACTGTTGAATATATTGATTCAATCAGAATCTTAACCAACTTGAGTTCTGGGAAAATGGGAATGAATATTGCACAACAATGTCTGGATAAAGGTTTCAACGTAACTTTAGTTTATGGTCACGGGTCCTTGAATATCCCACATGATTCAAGAATGGAAAATATAAAAATCAAGACCAGTGAGGAAATGTTAAAGACTCTGAAAGATAAAATCTTGGATGAGAAACAACATGTTATTTTTCATACTGCCGCAGTAGCTGATTTTTCGATATCACATAGCAACAGGAAGATACCTAATAAGTTAGATACTCGAAATGGGACTAAAACTATTAAACTTGTTCCAACCCCAAAAATTGTCGATAAAATAAAACAATTTGATAAGAATATTTTTTTGGTAGCGTTCAAAGCTGAATCTGGAATTTCAAAAGAACAATTGATAGAAAAAGCATTCAAAAAACTTGATGAGTGTAATGGTAACCTAATAGTAGTCAATGATGTATCGAGAAAAGGATGTGATTTTGGATCTGATACAAATGAAGTCTACATAATAGATAAAGAAAGGAAAATAATCCATATTCCACTTCGCTCGAAGAAGGAGATAGCAAATCAACTAATAGAGATTGTTTGCAAAAAGCTCGATATTCGTTGATTAATTAGCATTAACTACAAAATTAGTAACTCTTTTGTAAATTTGGTCAGAGTTAAATTAGTATTGCTTTTTTCATTAACCAAAATTGTATCTTCAATCCTGACCCCAAACTTTGAATTTATGTAAACCCCGGGTTCAACAGTTACAACCATACCTTTTGATAATTTCTTTGATTCGTTTGGACGTATCCATGGCTGTTCATGAACTTCCAAGCCAACTCCGTGACCTGTAGAATGAATAAAGTTATCGCCATACCCGCTTTTTGAAATTAAATTGCGACAAGCGGTGTCTACTTTTCCACATTCAACTCCTTGTTCTACACATTCAACTCCTTGTTGTTGGGATTTCTTGACAAGATCATACACATGACTCATTTCATGGCTAACATTGCCTAGCGCAAAGGTACGGGTAGCGTCGGAAATATATCCATCATACCTCAGAGTTAAGTCAATAACAATGAAATCTCCGTCGATAAATTCTCTGTTTGAAGTTTCGAAATGAGGCAGAGCACTATTGGCCCCACCAGCAATTATGAAGGGATTCAAAGTAAATGGATAGCACGTTGAAGTTCCTTCCAGTTTCATAGCTTCGTATAGTAACTTTGCTTGAAGTTGTTTTTCTTTGACGCCTTTCCTTATCTCCTCTCTACATACTTGATATAGTTTGTCAATTATTTCTGATGCCCTCCTGATTTTCTGAATTTCAGAGTCATCCTTGAGCATTCTTGCGTTATGAAACGGGTATTCATTTATGACAAAACTACTGTTATCTGTATATGGTAAAATAGTTTGAACTGTTTCATAGTCGCTGCAATCAGAATAGAATCTGTGTTTTGGTAAGTAGGGTATTATTGATTTAATGAGTCCAGCCCCGCGTTCGGCTGTTATAATTTCCGAGTATTTAGATTCATTCACGGCCCGAGTGCTTTCTAATTTGGGAACAAATAGTTTGATCCCGTCATGGGTGCATAAGGCCACAGATTCGCCCCAAAAACCGGTTAGGTAGAATATATTTTCTGGCTTGAAAACCATCAATGCGTTAAATCCATTGCCTAGAGTATCAAGGATATTTCTCGTACGTTCATTAAGCATGATTTAATGCAAATTATGGTATTACTATATATGTTTTAACAATATCAAAAGTCATGATATATTGTTGTCTTTCTATTGGTCAGGAAAGGGTACTTATCTTTCAAACACAACGATTTTTCCTCCTCCTTTCTCATGTTTTAATTTCAAGTTCAGGGATTTATAACATGTTCTTAATATTTGTTGGTCATTCATATTGTAATGGCAGAAAACGAAGACGAAAATATAATTAAAAAAGCGGAGGAAGAAAAAAGGGATATCGAAGTAGGAGAAGAGATTCCGCCTATCAATCCGGAAGAAAAAAGGGATATCGAAGTAGGAGAAGAGATTCCGCCTATCAAAGATCCGGAGGAAAACCTTAGAGAAGCAGAGCAAAACCTTAGAGACGAAGCAGGGAAAATGGTTGACGAAAATGAGAAATCTGGCGATAGCATGCCGTCCATGCCATCGAAAAACATAGCAGAACATGAGCCTACCAGAGTTGATAGAGATCATTATGCACCAGAAAAGGTTAAAAAGAGGATTGGAGGTACTACTATACCTGGCATACTAGCGCGCAAGCCCATATTAATAATCTTAATTATAGGGGCAATAGTGTTGGGCGCTTTTTTGGTTTATTCACAGATTCAATTAAGTAACCAATCATATAAAGTTGAGAACTATAATGCTCTTTGGAATCAATCCTTAGCAGATCTTCGCGGTGGAAACACAACAATAGCTGAATATTGCAACAGCCCGGTTCATGATGAGGACCTATGTAATAAATTTATGAACCTACAGTACATGGGTTGAATTATACCAACTGAGGTATGCAATCAGTTATTCAAGTATTATTTTTAATTTGTTGCTACATGTAAATAAGGCAAACTAACACATCGTCATATCTCGCCGGTGGGAATTGGTAGTACTTTACTAAATATTAGTACCCAGTACTAAATTATTTCTTATTCTGTTGGCCTAATGGGCATAACACCGAGTCCAGATTGATGGGATCCGCAGAATTTGACATCAGGTCCCACCAATCGCCATTTAACTGTTATATAATTTGTTGTCAATAAAGACAATGACGTATAACCGTATTATGTTCCCCTGGTGGGATTCAGGTCATTAGCATTCCGCTTCTTAGTCCCACCGGTACTGATCACATGTCTCGCCATAACATCATTATCGCTGTGGTTGTCAGCTGCCGAAAATATCTCTAATATTCGGCACTAACAATAATTGCACTTAGATAAATAATATGTTAATCATAATAGATTAGGTCCAATCACTGATAATAAACTCGAATAGTTTTCAATTGATATCTCTCACTATCTGCATGTACATGTTTATCTTTCTATATTACCAGACAACTGATTATGCCAATGCTCAACTTAGAGGAAATATGACTTTGAAATGTAGTACGGGAGGAGAGTGTGTTACTGAAATTTGTATTGATGATCAATCTTGCAATACGATAATGTCAGACTCAAGTAATGGTACTGACCTTCGTGAATTTTTGGAGAATAAAACTAAAGTTACGTTTATCCCTCGAGAAGTAATTTGATACGGTCAGTCCATGAAGTCAAATATTTTTGTTCACAATAATCCAGCCGGCAGTCTCATTATTGGTCGACCATTTGGTTCAGCATTCATTTAGACTATAACGGCTTTAATAATTAATTTAAGCTTTAATGTCCAAGCTATGCTATGCTTGGACAGAAAGTGATTCGTTCAAAATATGACTAATCTATCTTTAAGGTGGACAGTGTTAGCAGTTTTTGTGTTAACTGGCATATTTGGAATTAATTTTATTATTTTAAGATCTTGTGGAGTTGACATAAAGGGAACTCAGGGTACTGATACTGTGCAAGGAACTGCAACTGATGATGATATTAGGTCTACATGGCTTTCTCTTTGAGTCCTTTATCAAGTCCTGGAGCATACTCCTCAGGCGCTTCTGGATTTTGCGGAATATCGAATCCTTCTGGGAGACCATCCAAAGCTTCTACTTCACCGTCACCGAATGGGGATGGACCGTTGAATATTTCGGATAGCCCAGTCTCTTCATTAGAAAAGGTCCACTGTTGATTATGCAAATTTTTATCTTCAAGTTTCTTAACTTCCGGCATCTTAGAAGAATCCGTTTTTGGTACCGGGAGTGTTTTACCCCAATCTACTCCAAGTGATTCTAAT
>JAICFW010000124.1 GCA_025923455.1 Nitrososphaeraceae archaeon
ATAGTAAACAAGACAAATAAGTAACTTGCCGGCGGGAAAATCTATTTGCGACGGCCGGGATTTGAACCCGGGTTACCAGATTGGCAATCTGATGTCCTAGACCAAACTGGACGACCGTCGCATCACATCTAGTGATGAAAAAATATTGCTTATTTTAACTGTTTCTTTGAACCTTTTTCAGTATTTTGCAAGAACATTTTAAACATGGTTATAAACATTAATCCGTATCGCAATATTAGACTAATTTTTCTCTTTAATTGGTAACTCAAATAATCTGTATAATCGTTGAATATCCTCTACTTTCTGAAACATAACCGTCTCTCACCTCTTCAACTATCATGGTAATAGAAATCATACTTCCTTTATCACATGTAGATGCGTCGAGTGTTACATAGTCATCTAATATATCAACTGCTTTCATACTTTCCTCACTAACCTTGGGAATTACAGGGGAACTTGATGCGATTAGAAACAAGTCACTTTTGTTGTATCTGCCCAACCTAACAGTCCTCCCTTCCTGAGGTATAGCGTTTACTCTCAGGGCTATTATACCTTGATTGTGTTTTGCATATCTTTTTTCTGAATTAACAGAAACCTCAAATTGAAATGGGTATCCAGCAGTGAATTCTGCCATTTTATTAATACCATCATTCATAACCACGTCAACCTTCTTTATGGTGTCACAATAATTTCTTATCCAGTTATTGGTGGTTGCGACGACGTTGTCGATGGATTCTTTTCTTTTGTTAGTTTCTCCTTTGCTTAATTGATATCTATCCACCCAGTCTTTATAGTCTCTACTGATGTCAATAATAAATTCGGTACAAGTGTTTTGATAATCCTCAATGCTGGTAGCTCGTTCAGAACTGGAATCGGTTGCGAACATGTGATTGTGCTATAATAACAACAGATATGATTTAAGTGTCATTCGTCAGCTTAACCCAATGTATTTGACTTGAAATCATATCAGTAATTATAGGTTTGTGTATTAAGTACCTTTTACCGAAATAAAGACAGTACAATAATATATTTAATTGGACATTTTTAACCAATAGATGAGTTTTTCCAATATACATTCAGACCTGTTATATAATATCAAATATCACAATAATGAGATTCAACAGGCATTAAAGAAAAGCCCGAATGCCGCATACCAATATGTAAATCAACTATCTCAATTCACAGGTTCTAGATACAACGTAACATTGAACCTTCATTTTCCAGACTCAAAAAAAATTTACGATGTTGAGAACTACGGTAAGGAAAATTTAGGACTAGTGGTAGATAAATTCAGAAAAAAATTTCCCATACCTAGAGATATAATCAAACAAAAAGCAATGGAATTGTTAGGAAATGTCACACCACAGGATGCTTATATGTATGAAGGGAAAGAAGGCTTGAAGATTCTTTCACCTGGAGGTAGGATAGAGATTTTACCGGGATCTATACACCTTTGGTGTAGAATTGATGAGAATTTGATAAAATTCTGCGATTGGTTGATGCAACAAGTGTTACTAATTAATGAGAAAGGATCCAAGGAATCGTTGTAAACGTGCTAATCCCAATCTTCATCTAATGTCTTATCAGAGAACATATATCATAATTGAATTTTTTAGTTACCATAGGAAGTAGTATTCCCATGAGTAGCTAAAATAACACGATAAGATAAATTTTGATCAGGTTAGCCTTATAGTCATTTAATAAATTCGGTTTGATTTTAATGATTAGTGTTGTCTATGATTTTTGCTAGCTTGATATCATAATCAGTAATTCCATCAGCATCGTGGGTACTCAATTTAACTGCAACAGTATTGTAGACATTAGACCATTCTGGGTGATGGTTAATTTTTTCTGCCTCTAGTGCTATTTTTGTCATGAAACCAAATGCATCCACAAAATTTGAAAACTTAAATGACTTTTGCAATTTTCCATCTTTCAATTCCCATCCGTCCATATTCTTGACAATCTCGTCTAATTCACTTCCAGACAGTTTCTTGTACTTTGTTTGAGACATGATAGACATTATCATCATTGTTTTATAGACTTTTCACTCAGCGCTCATTGACTACCGATAACCAGTCCATTTTTACGATTCAATATCATCATAACTGCTGCTATAGTTTTACAATCAATTATTTTTCCTGAAATACATTTTTTTAAGACAGAACTTATCGACATTCGTCTAATCCTTATATCCTCGTCTTCATCTTGAGGAAGCTTGTTTCTAGAAATTTTTAGATCTGATGCAAGAAAAAAATACATTTTTTCAGTATCATAACCAGGAGCCAAATAGCATTGAAACAAAGGTGTGAGATTTCCTGTGTAACCTATTTCCTCATTCATTTCACGTAATGCAGCCACCTTGGGAGTTTCACCCTTTTCAATCTTGCCGGCTGGAATTTCAAGCAAACTATCTCCGGCAGCTATTCTGAATTGCTCTACTAGGATTATGTTTTCTTTGTTATCCAATGCAACTATCCCTACTGAATCTGAATGTTCAACTATTTCCTTTTCAATAATTTTGTTACCAAAGTAATACTTGTCTAATCGGATCGATATTTTTCCAGTGTAAAGTTTGCTGCTACTAATTTTAGTATTCGGATCCATTTAAAATAGAAACTATTCTGAAGATACTTATTCTTTTTACTAGAATTTGTTATTAAACTCTAATGTATGAACAACACCTGATAATTCCTAAATTGGCAGAGTGTATCTCGATTTAAACAAGATCAATAACTTCACTTAATGAGTCTATTCTCATCGGCCATGTAAAATTCTTATTCCATGGTTGATTAAATAGGATTCCGATTCTAGGATGCGCTAGTTGACTAAAATTTATAGGGGCATCATCGACTAAGATATCGAATGGATAATTTGTCTTTGGAGCATCATCGTAAACAAACAACAAATCATCACAGTGAATCTTGTGAAGATCTAGCCATTTTATCACGTTGCCTACTGAGGACCTATATCTCTTTGTCAAAATTGAGATTCTGAATCCCTTGCTATGAAGGTTCGATACAGTATTACCAATAGATGGTTCTGTTGAAGGGATATCCTTCCAGCGCTTATGCCAAATGTATGTAAATATGTCTGAAACCTCAGTAATAGAAATCTCAAGCGTTTTTGAAATATCCCAGGAAATAATATTTTCTTTATTTATACTCGAATTGTTTCGTTTGTTGAATTCTTCAACCCAGATAACCATTGTATCTGCAAGTACTGAATCCAAATCAATCGCAAGTGTTCTTCTGGAATCCAAATCGGACATTGTATTTGATAATAAGGAGAAAAATATGTTTGTTATTTATTTTTTTGAGTTGCTTTACGGATCCAATATTTATCAAGCATGGACAAAATCGAGTTCTATACTTAAGCTTTATTATACCGGAAATTCAGTTTCTACCTGTGACAAATTTCTTCAAATCGCTTTGTGAAACAATAGCGAAATCCGATAAAAACATCAGGTTTGCAGCGATTGTAGATCATCATGGAACAATAATGGCATATTCGGAAAGAAAAGGAATTAAGCCATTACTCAATGAAGAGCAAACTGCACAATATGCACTTGCCGCTGTCACCAGACAATACACCAGAATAAGATGGCAGTCAATATTAGGTAAGATCGATTATACGTGTTCAAGCTATGAGAAATTATTAAGGATCACAATTCCGATAACGGATTCTAGAAATCACCTGTGCTTTGTCATCATTTTTACTTTGGATGTAACTACAAAGAATTTTCACCAGATTATCATGAACAAAGTAAAGCCCATAGTCAAAGAAAAAGAAAAGGAACTATTGAATAGAGCATAAAATTCTCAAACAAAATTGTTTGAAAATTAGGCTTTAAAGCGATTTACAATCAATAAAGTCGATTACAGTATTCTTTTAAAAATATTGATATACTTCTGTTTTTTCCATTATAACAAAATATGCCAAAAGAAAGAATAAAATTCTTGAGA
>JAICFW010000125.1 GCA_025923455.1 Nitrososphaeraceae archaeon
GTTAGAAAGACCACGGATGAAGCAGTAAAGGAAATTCCAAGGTTTACAAAGGCCGTTAATGAATATCAACAAGAAACTATTCAAGCAACAAAAGACATTGCAGATAGTTTTCTAGAATCTCAAAAAGAGGTTATCCATTCAATGCAATCATTATGGGTACCTTACATTGAAAATGTACAAAATTCATATTTGTCATATTGGGGTTCTCCACAACGAATCACAGAGAATTATGCACGGGCAGTGAGCAACATTGCAGACAATACAATAGCTGCAACCAGATTAGCAAATAACGCACTATTTGCATCAATGGATGCATGGAAAAATTCGATACAGCATGCAAGAGACAACACGAAAGAATTTTCACGACTAAATGCTAGTGTAGCAAATACATTCGAAAACGCTGCAAGAGACAACCTAAGAGATTTTTCGAGAGAAAGACGACAATAAGAGCAATATCGTGATAGATTAATAAAATTAATCTAGTCACGCTTGATTTTTTTATAATAATAAAATCCAATATTTTAATTTCTATCACATGGTTCTCTTTAACCTAATAGAAGACGAAGGTGCTTGGTTAATATCGGTTCTCACATTAACCAAGTCCTAACACATGACGGCAAATGCGAAGCTTAGATATGAAGACAGTCCTAAGAGTAAAGAGAGAATATTTTTTCTATGCGAAGTGTGGAGCGCGACATTGCTGGACAAGTCTTATTTAGAAGAGATAATTGGATGCGACAACACATGTCCAAGGTGCCGGCAAGATCACATGTTGAGTTTTCCTATCGCTGAATGAATCATTTACGTATTAATATTCAGAAAATAGAGGCATCGATATCAAGTTCGGGCGCCAAAAGTAAGTGCAGATTTTTTATTATGTTTTTACGATATTATGTTACTGAAAAGACGGTATTAGTGTAAGCGAATTTCGTTTACAATTGTTCCCTCCTGTCAGAGTTAATTTTTTATTATCTTTGTTCCAAATTGTATGTTGCTATTGTTCGCCGATATTGATGGGGGATTTCTACTCCTGGGGTGTATCCCTCTTTGCCTCATATCAGTCTCTAACTGTTTTATAAAATACCAAATTATAGAACGTTAGAGGCATCTTCTATAGTTATTTTTTCGACTTCACTCAAGGAAAAAAGTTCTAACTTTCTTATAATTTGTTTGTGTGTATAAAGTATGTTTGGTCTAACGATATACCTTATGTATTTAGCAGATTATTTATCGGGAAGAAAAAATAAGATTTTTTGCAAGTTATGTGGAATTAAATTAAAGAGCGATAAAGATTTAGATACTCATATTAGAAACAATCACAAACACGATGTCTAATATCGAATTTCGTCACTTATTGTCATCTAGACTGTTAAGCATTTTTTCGTTCGTCCTTACATACCTGATAGAAAATCCAATCCAAAATTCCAAATTCGTTGTGAAGTTTGTCGGCAAATATATCGTGCGTTTGATTTATTTTTAAAATGACTTCATTCATTTTGTTTTCCATTAATTCACAAATAGCAACATCTGAATTTTTCATATTCTCTAAAACCCCAATTGATGAGTGCTATTCTCTTAATTAAATCTCTTTTGTAAACACCTTCGGCATTATAAGTCCATCTTTTTGATTCATTAATTTCCTCAGATAATAGTTGTTCTATTCGCATGGTTGAATTTAGCGAATTCAAGGATTTAATATATCAAGTTTTTAACGGAGAGGGAGAGTAATTAGTCGGCGCCTTCACCAGTATAGAATTAATTCGTAGCTTTACTATACTTCGGTTTCATCATCTTCATCTTCATCTTCTTCCTTTTCCATCTCTAATTCTTTAATTGAAAAACCTAATTCTTTTGCCTTCTTTACAAGTTCCATTGCGTTCTGTAATACCTTCACCTCATCCTGTTCGTTTGTATGAAGTTCTAATTCTAGTTCCATTCTAATCAATGCACGACATCTGATTTATCTCTATCTTAAGAAAATTTTTTATATTATTTTCACGATAATAAATTGCCGAATTCATACTGATAGGAGGGCTTTTCTATTGGTGTCGAGGAATACTTGTAAACGAATCTGTTTGCAATTGTTCCCTCCTATCACATTTGATTTCTATTCTTTTGCCATTGTTTCATTTAACATGGAATGGCACACCATTTCGGCTATTAATCGATTATCCTTTGTTAAATTTTTTATGTAATATGCAGCCGATTGATTTAGAATTTGGGTTTCATTTCCAATGACAACTTGCCCATCGGTACAAATACCAGTCTCGGTTAGAATACCATATACTTCCGTTTGCGAACTTATCGAAATAAGTATCAAAATCGATATGAAGAGATAGATAAAAGAGGAAGGTTTCAGGAGCATAAACTAATGGATGCCTCGATCCTTAAAATAAAATGTTGCGCAATCTAGTTTATGTCATCTAAGAATATTCCCCAGGACAAAAATTATCCCAAATTGTCAAAGGCGACATCCGGCTATTGGAAATTGAGAATCTTGCCAAGTCAGATCTGAACTCCGGTTATTTTTGTTATGATTGTTTGTATTTTATAGAAGACAACGATTGCGCAATTGTTAGACAGCAAGGACCAGATGTAAATGGAAAAGAAAGCGGGACTATTGCTCCACATGGAATTTGCACGTTATGGACACCAGACGAGAAGAAGGCTCATTAGGTGATATAGATGGTTGACCTTAGCAGGAAAATAAAAGAAGCGGTTGGAGCCGCTGATAACTTGAGCAAATTTGAAAAATTTAGTAAATTAAATGTATCATATATTGAATATGACAAATTCACTAATTCAAATCTGCGCTAGGGTTACTTCTGTTATACTGCTTATACTGGATAAATGCGGGAGGCGGAAAATGTATGCTAGTAAAAAATGAAGGACCCGATGTAGTGGGTAACGAGTCTAAGTTCATTGCACCTCATGGCTGTTGTGCTGGATATGAAGCCAATTATGATAAAATAGACGATACGAAAAGTGGTGCTAAAACGATAAGGTAACAACTAAGGATGTTACTGATAAAGACAAATAGAAAGGCCCGACCTATCAGCTACAATCATGGCTAACAGTTCAAAATCTGTGGAATCCCATTTGAGAACTAATTTTATTACGGGGCCCGTCGGGACGCGTATCGTTAACAATTCGGATCCAGAGGTGAGGAACATGGCTGAATAATTTCCTTGAAATCCCTATCCGCCGATGCTAAATTTATGTTAAATCTATCTCCAATCGTCGATTGCATGGACCTCCTCAATATGATACCCTGGATCATTATTTTTAGTCATCATAACGCCCTGGGATTCAGTCCTGAACCCCATGGAAATCATCTTCTTATAGGCTGCCAAGTTGCCTAGATTAACTCCAGCAACAAGTTTGGATAGTCCCTGAGATGCCGCAAAATGTTCACAATACTCAATAAGGTTATCAAAATTAGCAGATTTGGACCTGTTCCCACTTGCTGTTACCGAACCAAACTTAACATAGCATGAATTGCTTCCAGCTTCGGTTTTTGGTCCACAGTGACAGATGGCTAGACCTACCAACTTGTTACTTTTGTTATCAGTCAAGAGAATTGTATCTCCAAGTTTCTGATTTGCCACAGATAGTATTTCAATCTTGAGATCTAGGCCATTATATATCGAATCGGTTAGAGAAGAACAGTTGTCAAGAACTTGTGATGTTTGCTCTTTTTGGATGTCAGAATATTTGGTCCAACTTATCCTCTCTTGGCTCTCTTTCTCTGCATACTCTGACTTGACAGGTTTTGACATAACTGCGGTAAGAAACCTAGGCCAAAAATCGTACTTTTGGTAAAGGTGGATATGTTTAGGACTTTGGGAGAAGGTGAAGAGACCAATGTGTTTCGTTTTTAGTTTTTTAAAGATCGCCATTGTCTTATCTAACAAAAGTTTTGCGATGCCTTTGTCCCAAAAACTGGGATGGATTGTGAGTGGCCCAAATATTCCTACACTGCCCCAATTTGCGATAAAGTTCGATCCTACGCAAACTCCATCTACCTCAACAGCTAGTGACAACGAAGGATCCGCCCTAAATCGTGTACCGATATAGTCTGTATCTCCGAGGAAACTCATAGGGTCAGGTAATCCCAGAAATGTGCCAAAGGATAGTCTAAAAATAGTATCTGCTTCTTTCAGATCAGCTTCTCTTAAGGAACGAATGACTGGTTCCACTCTTAAACTATGTAAAGTGATCTACTAAAATCTTGAGGAACTTAGTCTAATGAGGTGATAGGATAAAAGAATTTGATTGAAGACTGAAACCGTTGGGCAAATCTGATTTTCCAGATCAAGTCTAAGCCAGAAAATTCTAGTTTCTTTATATAGAGAACGTAATTGAAGATAATATACACCAACAAACTAATAATATTTTTGATCTTTGATAGATACTTGCCCTTTTAGTGTCCATATCAGGCTATCGTTGGTATTTTTCAAAAATTGAAAATTGTGTCTATTAAACACTCGTTAGCTTCTCATATTCCCTAAGCAAATCCTTTGAACTATGGTTGCAATTTCTCTCTCTGATATGTTTATCCAACAGATCCAATAGCTTAGCAACCTTGTCGATACTTCCTCTCGTCTTCATTTGGTAAGCTAAGCTATGGACAATAAAGTTGATAAAAGCTTGAGGTTCCACGTAGAACAAGATTCTAATAGGTCGACTTTTGTTGTGAGGCAGACATAACTTATATCTGTTTTTAAGAAACGGGACCACTATGCAATGGATTTATATTTATATTCCTTTATTTGTCTCTACCTGTATGACAATATTTTATTTGCAAAACAAGTATTTTAAATCTGGTATAGTAACATCATCAGTTCTCGTTGTGACTTTTGCAATATTGACAGGGCAGTTGACAATTAACCAAGGAACGGGACAAGAAGTCGCACAATCCTCTGTTTTGAAGACAACTGCGACAAACGCATCAATAAATATTCCATTAACGAAAGGTTATGAAGATGGAAACGAAATCTTTTTTATAGCAACAGACAGTTCTGATGAGCTGGTAGCGCAACAAGAAACAGAATTCCTGGGTTTCAGTGTCAATTTCTCTCCGTTACTGTCACAGATACCTGAAGCTTCTCTTAGTCAAGCTTATGTGTTCACAAACGGAATTTCTGGAGAAGGACCGTTTGGTTTTCAAATTCCTGTATTGAGTGCAAAACCAGGTGATAGCAATTACAGTCCACTACTTCATATCAATACAGCAACTTGGAGAGATAATACTTCTGCAAAGATTTTGAAATCCGTTCAAGATATTCTGTATGCAGAAAAAAACAGTGACTTGATGATCAACAAAACCGGAATAGTAGTAAATCATCCAGTCATAAATGACATGATGCCTAATTCTAGTATCGCAAATGAATCAAGTAGCCTTAACACTGCTATTCCAGAAGGTTTGCCTCCTCAATCTATTAATGGAAGTAATATCCCTAAAATTTGACAACCTGTCCTTAAGATATGAAACAGCTGTATAGATAATCACTCTACAATTATTGCGAGGTAAGAATGAAAAAATTCGGAAAAAATTATTTATCGATTACGATAGTAGAAAACTGATTATTAGGATAGAATTTAAACGGACGTCACTACCTTGAATCCACTTTGGTAATCTTTCTAATTCTTTGGTATAGATTCATCTTTAATTTAGTCACCAAAATAATAAGCCCAATTATCAATGCTCCTGTCGATAATATCAGGGACAAGACAGTCCATTTTGAAAGATCAGGACACATCATTTAGTATCATCCGGTGGCGCCAAGTTTAAAAGGACACTGTATTCCTTAATCCAATTCTTGAGATTCAATTTTCTTTCTAATTTTACTCACATCGCTTAGCAGTCTGTCTATTTCATTTTCTAGACTGTATAATTTGGATTTTGCGTCCGGATAATCCGTCGCTATATGACCCACATCTGAACTCAAAATTGACAACGAATCTTCAACTTGTTTTAGATCTCGTATCACATCTGACATCGAAAATTAATAACCCGAATCAGATATAAAGACAAGCCTTAATCAGAAAACGAGTCCAAAGAACAGTATAGCAGATTAGTTTGTTATTCCTCTCCCTCCAGAATAGCACTTTGTTTTACATCTTTTCAGAGACAAATGACTCTATGAACTCAAAACAAATTAGTACAAGATAAAATTCAGGAATCTAAAACATAGGTTGACAAAAAGCAGACAGCGTTACAAGGTCTAATCACGAAATTTGAAGAATCGACAACAAAAATAAAGTTTTATATCGCCTATCCGATATTAATAACAATTAAATTCAAAATGAGTCTAGTAGGCAATTTCTCAACTTGCAGTGTATGCGGGAAGCGAAAGGTGATAGCTAAGCAACTAAATAAAGTTTTGAGTAAGCAGAATAGCATAGACGTCTATTTAGAATGTAAGGACTGTGCGGCAGTTCCACTTTGGGAAACAAAATTAAACGATGGAAAACAAAAGGCATTTGATCATTATCAGTAGATGCGAATCTCCATACCCTGGTAGAGAAGTTATGGAGGTATTGCAAATTGGGGTTTTTAAGAATCCGCAGATAGTCCCAGAATTGGAACAAGAAGAGGATACAAAGACAGGACGAATTTTTGAAGATCCAGAAAGCAACAATACCTTTTCTTAGGTAGAATAGTAGCAAAAGTGGTGCGGACTAACGA
The DNA here is from genome assembly GCA_025923455.1 of Nitrososphaeraceae archaeon. GTDB lineage: Archaea > Thermoproteota > Nitrososphaeria > Nitrososphaerales > Nitrososphaeraceae > TA-21. The sequence continues at coordinate 6,692 of JAICFW010000125.1, forward strand.
GAAATATATTCTGTGTTACCATTATTTGATCAACCCTAATGCTGATGATAGCCATGTCATTGCTTGCTCATAAAAGCGCCTCCCGTCAGTCTAAACTGTTTTATTATTTGTTGGGAATAGTAAGATAAGAACAACAATAGTCCCCGACGTACGATACTTCGGTGGGTCATTCGTGACCCGCCAACCAACTATGCTTTTTCATCCTGGTGGGTTTGCCAAGATCCCATCAGTAACTTTTAAAAAAGGTATTTTATCGTATATAGAAAATGGAAATGTCATTCAATACGTTCGCTATAATAGCAATTGTAATGGCAATTGGGGTCGTAGGAGTAGTAGCAGTAGATATGATTACTAACCTTCAAAACGCAGAAGCAAAAGGATGTCCGAATAGTGTAGCCATTAATGCTAGTCAAGGTCGCTGCTTTAAACCTTAGTCATCATTCGACTTGATCCCTTGACAGTTCTGCTTACTTTTCGAATAACTTTTGAATAATATTCTATCTATAAATTCAGATTTAACGTAGTAAATAATACTCTCTTGTTTTTTTATTATTCTTTCTTTCCCAATTTACTTATACTTAGTTTAGTATCAATTTTAGGACAACAATCTTGAACACAAAAAACGTGTTAATGTTTGTGATACTGTCTGCAGGTTTGTTGACAGTGATTACAGGAACAGGAGTGTCACACGTGGTACCGGTATTCGCTGAGGAAGATGAATGTGAAGACAACGGTGACTTTAATTGTAATGAAGAAACCCAGAAAATAAAACAAGAAATTAACTGTGAGGTAGAAGGTGAAATTGAAAATGGTGACAAAAGCGACGAAAATTCTATGTCCCTTAGTAGCAGTGGCGACATTAATTGCTCAAACTCGTCAGCTAATGAAAATGACGTGGTTAGTAACGAACCAGGGGACGTCGAGATTTGTCACAGAGCACCAGGCAACCCAACACAAGAGGAAACAATGAGTCTCTCTCAAAATGCAGCAGATAGTCATCTAAATAACCATCCATTCGATACACTTGGCGCATGCCCGACAGATGACATCTTCGGACCATTACCGTGACCTACTATTTTTTTTCTTACAATGAATTTAGATTTTGGTTTGATACTGACTCCAAGTACTCGGTGAATGGCTGGAGGGATTTAGAACTTTGCGGTTAGTGCGGTGGCTAAATAATGATCAGTCTTTGCTATGGATTTGAAAAGTGGACAATGATAACATTTGATCTAATCTCAGCTAGTTTAGTCACAGGACTTATTATTATATATAAAATAATATGAATCGAAATTAATCTTTATTATCCAGGCAAAGAACTTGACTTTCAGAATAAAAGAGGATAATATCAAGAAATGACCCTAAAGTGCAGTCATGTTAGCTGTTATGCAGATGCTAAATGGATAGCCGTTATTGATGAAAATACCAGAAGTGGAAAATATCTAACAACTAGCGGGACGTATTACTATTGTGATAAACACAAGGATGTAGTAGCCAAATCGAAATCTGCACATTTAGTGCAGTGGAATGGAGGAGAATAATATGAGTATAGACAGTTTCTTTAAGACATACCTTTAGATAGTTAATTGACATTATAATATTATGAATATTTGTATCTTATGTCAAAAATCTTACAATACATGCGACACTATTATGGAACAACGTTTGGTTGCTGACTCCGAATTTTGTAACATATGCTTTACTGAGTTTATGACAGAGGAATTCGATAGTAACGTCTTATCAAATATTACAGGACAAACATCATTCTAATGCGTCGGGATTCGGACAGTGCATGTAGTAGGGGTTCTGTTACATGATATTTTGATTTTTGTTCTGAAGTTATACGCAATATTTGCTCCGCGAAAGTATCCCTAACAAAAACACATTTATGCATTAGATTCAAACTTCTTTTATGAAAACCTTATCATGTAGAGAAGTAGGATTTGATTGCGACTATGTCGTAAAGGGAGAAACCGAGGAAGAGATATTCAAAAATGGAGGACAACATGCAATGAAAAATCACGGAATGAAAGAGGAAGACATAACTCCAGAATTTAAGGAAAAACTTAGAAGCTTAATTAAGACAGAGTAAATAACTTTTCATTTATTTTTACACTCCAATCATTTTTGACGTGCAGTATATGAAAGGATGATATTCACTGCTATATTTGGTAACGATAGTGCAGATTCGTCGGTACCCACGACGCTCTCGGCTCTAATTTGGGATTCTTGCTCTATTTACCTACTGGAAAGCTTTAAACTTTTTCCTCTTCAAAGATATTACATCGTCAATTGGTAAAGGGAGATTAAGTGGCAGGATTAGGAACTTACAGTGAATTACAAATCAAGACAATTTTACCTGTCATCGACCCACTTTCAAGTAGTTCGTGAGCTTGTACAGCTTGATTCAAGGGCAATCGAGTTGCAATTATAGGTTTGATCTTCTGCTGCTTTAGTAGATTGAATATTATCTGCAAATCCTCATGAAACCAGTCGGGCTTACGTCTTTTCAGCGTTTGAATACTATACGGAATAACTTTTCTACTGTCAGGTATCAAGTTAAGTGCAAGTACACTTATCCAATTTACTACATTGGATACTATTTGGCCTCCACGACTACTTCTATTTTTTGATTTTGAACCGAATCCATAGCCTATTAATCTGCCACCAGTAGGAAGTGCCTTGTAAGAGCGCATTAGCGATTCTGTGCCAATACCATCGAATACTGCATCCACCCCATCATTAGTAAGGCGGAAAATCTCTTGCACAAAGTCCACAGACTTGTAGTCTATGGGTATGCCACCAAGTTCTGATACTATCTTTTGCTTGCGTAAAGAGCAAGTGGAGTACATTTCCAAGTCTTGCAGTTTTCCTAATTGGAGAAGGGCTGTACCAACTCCACCGCCTCCACTATGGTTCTATATGGGCACTGCGATGTAGCATTTGATACGCAGTATAGTTAAGTATTACACTAACAACTTCAGCGGGGTCCAGTCCATAAGGAACTGGTACAAGCTGGTCGGAAGGAAGACATAGATATTCAGCATATCCTCCAACTATTGGTAACGCGGCTACGGTATCGCCTGTTCTCCAAGTCGATATCTTGGACGCCTTGTCTCCTATTTTATCAACTACTCCAACGATATCCCAACCAATGCATAAAGGTG
>JAICFW010000126.1 GCA_025923455.1 Nitrososphaeraceae archaeon
TGGGTTCACAGGCAATGAATCTTTAATTATGATTGCTCGAAGCAGGAAAAGAGTTAGTTTCCGTATAGACTTTAAAATTGAATTGTAACTGTCGACTGTAATATTGCCATCGAAAATTCCACTTGACGCTATACTCCTTACTACAATTATCATCTGATTAAAAATCATCCTATTGAGTTGAGGAGCCGGAATTTCTTTGTAACGATCATGGTTGTAACTACGCATTAATTGTATCAACTCTTTGCCAAAGATCACTTTGCCGTTCAGCTTTAGATGAAGATGAAACCAGTTAGGTCGATTTTTTAGTAACCTATTTTCAGTTGTGATGGATACGTTGACGTTAGAAAGCAACCATCTTTTTCTTAATTGTTCTGTTAGAATATTGTGCAGCCATTTAAGTTTGATTAACCATTTTAGTACTACAGCTTTATTTTTTACAACAACCAGTACGTCTAAGTCGCTTTCGAGGAACACTCTGCCATTGACAATTTTATAGGATTCTTCATTTCTTGCTACACTTCCATATAGAATTATTGACACTAAATTCTCCGTACCGATTTTATCTATTAGATACTGCACAGTTACTTTTTTACAATTATTGATAATATCGGCATGGGGCATGTGTTGCACAGCTGTAATTAGTCAAATAAACGTTTTTTCCAATGAGCGTTGAAGCAAACGATAATCATTTCTTGAGAAAAAATTACATATGCTTCCTCACAGACTAAGCATTATTTTTTATACGTTTCTAATTCCCTCCATTATTATTTTATGTGACGGCAAGTTTCTCTGTGAAACATTTAATAAATCATGAATCTGGCTTTTGTACGTGATTGAAGCATTAATATCCTTATTATCTTTAATCACCGCGTTTCTCCTTTTCGGTTCATTGCTAGAGAATAACATCGCAGGTGCAGTACTGATAAAGCAGTGCGAGGTTGAGGTTTGCTCAGATCCAATTGTCAAAGATTCAAATCTAAAAGTGGAACTATTTCATACAAAACTTAAAGCTCCGTCAAACATGGTATTTCTCAACGATAGCGATATACTGTTTCTTGAACGATATAGTGGCAAGGTGAATAGAATAATAAACGAGACTATTCTGCCTGAGCCGTTACTTGATGTGAATGTGGCCGCCGGTGCAGGGGAAAGAGGCATGTTGGGACTCTCTATATCAAAGGCCGGTAGCAACGTTTATGTTTTCATCTACTATACTGAATCAGAGTCTGACGGTGGCAGTCCGATAGGAAACAGGTTATACAGATATGAACTGATGAATAGTAAATTGGTAAATCCCAAGTTGCTCCTTGATCTCCCATTTAAGCCCGGCCCGAATCATAATGGCGGTTCAATAGCGATGGGACCGGACGATAACGTTTACTTAACAATAGGTGACCTGGATAATGTTACCGATAAGCCACGTCCTAACACGATAATGCAGAATGCAATAGACGGTGAGGAAGCAAATGGATCAGGTGGAATACTTAGAATAACTCAAAGCGGTGAAGCAGTAAATGGAGGAATTATTGGTAACATATATCCATTAAACTTGTACTATGGATATGGGATAAGGAATAGTTTTGGTATCGATTTTGATCCTATCACTGGTAAATTATGGGATACTGAGAATGGTCCAAATTATGGTGATGAAATAAACCTTGTAGAACCAGGATTTAACAGTGGGTGGAAGAAGGTGCAAGGGATTTGGAAGCTTCGAGGAAGCAATGCCGGCGTCGAATTACGCAGTCCTCCTGAAGACCTGGTACTTTTTGATGGCAAGGGCCGGTATAGTGCACCCGAGTTTTCATGGAAGGGACGATACGGTCCAACCTCAATAAAATTTCTGGACTCTGCAAAACTGGGAAAGGAGTACGAGCATGATCTATTTGTAGGAGATGTTCATAATGGAACCTTGTATCATTTTGATTTGAATAAGACAAGAACAGGATTATTACTTCAAGGACCTCTTCGAGACGGCGTAGCAAATAACACTGAGGAATTAGAGGGAGTAACCTTTGCAAGTGGATTTGGCGGAATCACCGATATTGAAGTTGGCAGTGATGGATATCTGTACGTCCTTTCTTATGTCCACAGATCAATTTATAGAATAGTTCCAGCGGTCACAGATAACTAATTATACATTTGAGAACTTTCTCCTCAAAAAATTCAACGTTAAATAACCCCTACACTTGCTTAATTCTTATTAGATGCCTATGGATAAAAAATCGTCATAATTATGTGATTCGTTTGATTGATATCATCCTAGTAAAATCCGATCCGATAATGAATCAATCTTCTATAAGGGCGATGCAAATTATCGAATCCTTAGGCAAGAAATACTCTATAATTGGGCTCGGTTGGAACAGGGACTCTACTGCTAATGAGGTCGCTAACGACCACAGCAATTTGCATTTGCTCAATATCAGAGCACCTTATGGTTATGAACGGTATGGAATCATCCAATTGGCCTATTATTTTCCAATCTTTTGGATGTGGGTTTTCATGAAGTTGTGTATTGATAGACCCAAGATTGTACACGCATGCGATCTTGCAACCATTTTGCCATGCTATCTTTACAAGGTGTTATTTAGAAAAAATTTGATTTTTGACGTAGTGGATAGATATAGTATGACATATGTCCCTAAGAAAGGAAACAAGTTTTCTAAATGCTTGCACTATATCGTTAATTCTCTAGAAGAATTTTTTGCAGGAAATTCAGATATATTGATTGCTGTCTCAGATAGAATTTTTTTGACATTCAGAAAAAAACCAGAAAACTCTGTCACGATAATGAACTGCCCGCAGGACCACATGATAAACAGACCACGATTGGAAAAAAATGGTTATAAACTGATTTATACTGGCGCTATAAGGCCAGGAAGGGGTTTGGAAGAACTCATCGATATAGTGATGGATATGAAAGATACAGAACTTGTCGTTACTGGTAAAATTAAAGACACCAAATTACATGAGAAGATGGTGGTAATACCAAACATCAAATACTGTGGATTTTTAGATAGGAATGAGTTACTGGATTTAGAAGCAAGTTCTGATGTCATGATAGCCTTGTATGATTTGAGTCTTCAAAGTCAATACCAATATGGAATGGCAAACAAGGTCTTAGAAGCGATGATGTGCGGCATTCCTGTAATCACTAATATTTCACCTGATTTAATTAATGATACTAAATGTGGTATTATAGTCCAGTATGACAATATAGATCAAATTAAAAGTGCAATAATTACAATGCGAGATGACCCAAATTTAAGAAAATTCTACGGTAACAATGGTCGCAAGGCATATTTGGAAAAGTATAATTGGACAAAGATGGAAGAAAAGCTGTATAGTTTATATCATCAATTACTTACCGACAACAGTAAGGCGGAAAACAGCAAGGCAGACAAGCTATAGTTATAGCAATTATATTATTCAAGATTACTTGAGCAATCCTATCGATTTGAGTTCATCTTAACTTGATAGCATCACTATTTACAATCGTGCTCATCTTAACTTGATAGCATCACTATTTACAATCGTGCTCATCTCTGGAACTGTAAGAATTAGTGTTGATTTGACCTATTCGAGGGTTTTCGAAGCAACCAATAGCTATAATTTCAAAATTTCTTGCAACTGTCGGGAAACTGATGCGAACTGCAAATGTCGAGATATTGGATTGAAATATTCCCATATCATTGTTATTTAGCGTATCAAAAACTTAAAACCGCGCTCATGTACTGTTCTCATTACTCGCGACATGCCCTATAATAAACTCATATTGATATTTATCCCGTTATTTCTTTCTGCGTTCACGCATTTGTGGAATGCATCGGAGTTCCCTTCATTCCATATAGACGAAGGGGTCTACATTAGAAGGGCGCTGCACACATTAGATGGATTAGGTCCTCACGATCCGGATAGCAGATTTGATCATCCGCAGTCATCAACAAGCGCATATGACCACCCTTATTTTGGCCAAATCTTTTTAGCAGCTATTTTCAAAATTATAGACTTCCCACAGAATGTGTTATCTGCTAATTCATTTTCAATAGAAAAATTATTTGATACACCCCGCTTGATAATGGGAAGCATCGCGATTGTCGACACTTTCTTGATATACAAGATAGGTGAAAGAAGATTCAATCCCGCAGTTGGGTTAATTTCTGCTCTGCTTTTTGCTGTCATGCCTTCAAGTTGGTTTACTAGGAGAGTTGTTCTGGATTCCCTTATGTTACCGTTTATCCTTACTTCCATACTTTTAGCATTGGAGTCTCGAACGTATCCAAGATCAATCAATACCTTCTCATTTCTTTCAGGTATCGCTTTGGGCCTAGCCATTTTTACAAAAATTCCGGCGTTCACATTAATACCATTAATCAGCTACTTAATTTATCAACGGAACAAAGGAGCATTACCTTCATCAAGAACAAAATTTAAAACAATACTATTGTTTATGTTTCCTGTAATAGCAATACCTCTAATTTGGCCAGGCTATGCTTTTTTTTCTGGAGAATTGGATCAATGGTTTGATGGAGTTTTCTGGCAGGCAACGGAGAGACAGTCCGAAGATAGGACAGTTTTTGATATATTAAATAGCTTCCTGAAATCCGATCCAGTATTACTTATCCTTGGAACTATAGGTATTGGTTACTTGACTATTCGGCGTGATTTCATGGGATTAATTTGGTTACTTCCATATTTTCTGCTGTTGTATTTCGTAGGTTGGGTTAGTCATTTCCATCTCATCATAATTATTCCAATACTTTGCATTTCAATTGCAAAAATGATTTATGATGTGCCTTCGATTATTCGCATTAAAAGAAGAGATACTCTAATAACCTCCACCATAACCGCAACGATTGTTTTATTCGGTATGGTAAGTACGATCGTCTTGATTTCTACGAACTTGTCATATATACAACTCGAAACTGCTTCCTACATAGCTAATGAGAGCATTCCGGTTTATAAGAGCGTTGACGATGATGGAAATTTGAGCGTTAAGAGTTTCATTTCCAATGCAACAGGTGACGAAATAACGGTAATTTCTGGACCACTTTACTCGTGGATATACAAATATGTATTTGACAATAAGAATACATTTTCGCATATAAGGGACACACAACCTATAAAAACCGAAAAAATTATCCTGGTAATAGATCCGGTGTATAAACGTGCAATATCAGGTACGGCCGAGAATCAGACTCAAAGCATGAGATTGAGTAGTGTTTACAATAATACCTTTATTGCAGCTTTATTTGAAAAATTACCGGCCAACTATACTAAAAAGGATTATCCGTTTACAGGAATAGACAGTTCCGACAGCGGGCTTACAACAACCGAAATAAGAAAGAACTACTAACAAACATACTCTCGAATATATTGAAATCTTTTTGCCATTCATTCAAAATTTGCTGTACTTATTCTTTTAAAAATTATCTCACTTTTCGCAATGTCTTTACTTTCCCACACAAAGTAAGTTTCGGTATTATGACTAAGAATACTCACATTTCCTATGCTGTCTCTCGGTAATAATTTTGTCAATTGAATCGCATTGTTTGAATCGACAAAGAAATTTACTGGATAATATCCAATTATGCTGCCATTGACAAAGTTAGAGATCCAAGCAGCTGAAATATGAGATGATCCGGAAGTAATACTTGGCTTCGTAACATTAGCATTGCTTGATATCTTTTTAGTTGAACCAAATTCTGTATTGTTTGTAGAAATATCTTTCCGTCCTTCCTTAAAAAAAATTCTATCCATGATACCAGTACTGTCCTTCCAAATAATATAAAAAACATCTTTATATGGTTCTATTTGAGCAAATTCTGAGACCCCGTTATTTTTACTCAAATTTCTCATAGATTTGAAATTAATCCCGTTTGTAGAGGATGATTTAAGATAAATATCGTAATTTCCAGTTGTATTATCCTGCCATACCACGTAGACGTTGTTGCCTTCAGCGGTAACCTGTGGAAGCTCTGAAGCTCCACCATTCTTACTCAAATTTATTACTGGTTCAAAACTCATACCGTTATCAACACTATGAGCAAAATTAATATCGTAATTTCCAGTTGAATTATCTTGCCATACCACATAGACATTGTTGCCTTCAGCGGTAACCTGTGGAAGCTCTGAAGCTCCACCATTCTTACTCAAATTTATTTCTGGTTCAAAACT
>JAICFW010000127.1 GCA_025923455.1 Nitrososphaeraceae archaeon
AACTAATGAGATGCTTGAAGGTCCCTTAGAAGGTAAGACTGTTGAGATAGATTTGGTCAAGATAATCCAGGATGGAGAGGCGTATGTCAATGTGCATACTACTGACAATCCAAATGGCGCAATTCGTGGACAAATAACTGTGGGTGGAACTCAATAAGAGATAATTTGGATTAGGACATTCAATTAACTCTTGCCAAACCATCTTTTTTCTTACACGATATTCTTGTTTTTGTCTCTTTAATTGTTCTTTGTGGGTTTACCCATATTCTTACGTTGTTCGCGAATTCGTTCCTTGTTACCTGCGTTGTAGATTTTCTTCTTTGCAAGTATCGTTTGTCGATTGTGCGCGTAATAGTTATGGCTATACTGTAACATTGCGGGTTTGTTATTTCGACCCATCTGAAATTCCAGATTTGTCCCTTTCCGCTACTAAGACCAAATTTTTATATACACTCAGATCTAGTTCACATCGTTCTAACGTAACGCAATAAACTGGTCGATATCACGATCACGAAAACTAATTGACTAGGACACTGCCACTCATCCACGGATGCACATTGCATAGATAAGAATAAGTCCCAGGTTTTTCGAACGTTATTGTGAAGTTACTAATTTGAGGACTTCCAAGTGGGGCCTGTCCTTCTGGCCAGAGCCATCCTGAATTCACAAGTTTTTCATTCCCACCCATAGTGTAATGTGAATTCGGTTGGAGATATGTTACATTTTTGCCGCTGGAATCTATTACTACAGGAATCAACGCTCTAGCGTTTACCATGAGAACGGTTTTAGTAGTTTCGCTTGATTCAGTAGGTAAAAAGAATGGATCTGCACTTATTTTTGGATCTGATGGTTGAAGCTCGGTTGAATTAGGAACATTAAATGGCACAAAAAACTCTAGAAAATATTTTATTTCGTTCAGAAAGGTAACAGAATGAGGTTCTGCATAGATGTTTGGAGTTTCCCAAGTAATGCTCTCACCTGCCCTGATTACCATATTTTGAGGTATGAATGCAAACACTATACGGTAGCATTTCCTTGCCCTGCGTGCACCAATTTGGTCTTGGTTTCTGCCGGGAGGGCATTAAGTAAATGTAGGATTTGACAATGTTGTGAGAGCAACTGCAAATGAAAGACTTAACAGAGTAACTGGAATCCAAGTTTTTGTTACGGGCAACAAAAGCATGTCAAAATTAGTATTACTTAAAGTTGGCTTGTCGCTTATTCATAAAATGAGGAAAGAAATTTAATCACTCATAACTTAATTAAAGGGAAAGATAAAACCGATAGTTATAGTTTATGCTCAAAATGATCAGTCATTGAGCCATTAGACAGTCAATTGGTAAACTGAAACTAGGAATTCTAATTACGACTCGCATGAAAAGTCGAGTTTGTTCCTTTCGGCCCACTTTAACGATCCCCAGGCGAAATTAAGATGATGCACTACGGTATTCCTGTTTTGCCCAATCTATTAGGGCCTTTAGATCAGTTGTACAATAATCAACATCCATCCCCTGCGATTCTTGCAACAAGTCATTGTTAGTAAATATGGTTATCTTTAGATCGTTTTCAACTTTCTTCCTTAGGGCCTTGATGGTATTTGATAGGAATTTCAATGTATTTGTATCAAAAGAAAAAATCATGACTACTGACATTCCGTTCATATTCCTTAACTTTTTAATCACAAGCCTTTGGATGTCAATATCGAAGAACGGATCTATCTTGTTTTCAACATTCCCCAAATATAATGAATGCCATCCAATCAAATACAAGATCACAGAAGCAATCCTCGCGAAATAATTTGCCTCTTCTGAGCCAGAAACAACTATTGAAGAGGCATTCAGTTTAGGAGTATCAAATGTAGAAACAAATTTTGTCATAAGCACCAAGTCAACCGCAGCAGTAGAAATCAATATTTTTTCGCTTTCACTAATTTTCCCTCTGTTGTACATATCATTTAATATATTCAAAGTTGGTAAAATAATATCAAATATAATTCTCTCTTTTGATATCGTTGAAAATAGTAAATTCGAAATAATGATTATTGCTTGTGATTCATTTCCCTGAATCAAGCATTCTAAAAATTTTTGTTGTAAATTGTGGACATTTAGCGGGAACTCAATCTGGGGAGCATCTTTATCTAAGTACCATACATTAACAGTTCCAATTTTTTTTTTCTAACTAGCCCTTGAGTTAGCATCAGATTCAAGTATTTTGTGAGGGTCATTCGATTTATTTTGGTTTTTGTTGAAAGTTCTACTCCAGATAGACCTGCGTAGTTTTGAGACAAAGCAGAAATTACCTTTTGCTTTACTTCCTCAAAATTATACCCATGATGCATAATGAGATATTGATCAAGTATGTTTTAATAGTTTTCATTTTTTCAATGATATTTTCAGGATTAATCAAAAAAATATAAGTCTATATTTATATCCATTGCATTAGCAATGTCCAATAAAAAAGCTGTTTTAGCTTTCTCTGGTGGGTTGGATACTTCGGTTTGTGTAAAATATCTCCAAAATAATCACAAAATGGAGGTAATTACAGCTACTGTTGACTGCGGACAAAATGATGATTTTGAAGAAATTAGAAAAAAGTCAAAGATCCTTGGTGCCATAAAGCACTTTAATATTGATGCGAAGAAAGAATTTGTAGAAAATTATGTTGGGAGATCCATAAAGGCAAATGGACTTTACCAAGGAAAATATCCCCTTGCTACAGCTCTTGCACGTCCCCTAATTGCAGAAAAAATAATGGAAGTCGCTGCGCAGGAAAACGCAATTGCGGTAGCCCATGGATGCACGGGTAAGGGAAACGATCAGGTAAGGTTTGATATTGCAATGTCGTCGATTGATCCAACTATAAAAATTATTGCGCCAATAAGGGAGATGAATCTTACAAGGGATTTTGAAATAAAATACGCAAAAAAAAATAATGTTCCACTTAGCGAGGAAATCAAGAAATATAGTACTGACACGAATATATGGGGTCGAGCAATAGAAGCAGGAAAATTAGAAGATCCTTGGATAGAGCCTCCGGAAGAGATTTTCAGCTTGGTTAAGAATAAGAACATTCCTGCGGAGTATTTGGAGATAGAATTTGATAGAGGAGTACCTGTGACTGTCGACAACCGAAAGATGTCTCTAATGAATATAATTACGTATCTCAACACCAAAGCAGGTAGTCATGGAATAGGAGTGATAGATCATATAGAAGACAGGGTCGTCGGAATAAAGACCAGGGAAATATACGAAGCCCCAGCTGCTCTAACAATTCTAGCTGCACACAAAGATTTGGAACAACTCGTACTAACAAAGCATGAGTTGAGATTTAAGCAAATTGTTGATGATCAGTGGAGTTGGTTGATCTATTCTGGATTATGGTTCGATCCTCTTAGAGAAGACTTGGATAAGTTTATAGAGGCAACACAAATTAGAGTTACAGGAAAAGTTAGGATGAAATTGCAAAATGGATCCGCTAAGGTAGTTGGAAGAAAGTCAAAGAATTCACTTTACAGACAAACCCTAGCCACATATGCCTCAGATTCCATTTTCGATCAAAATCTTGCAAAAGGTTTTATAGAGTTATGGGGGATGGAAACAGTTATTGCCAATAAGTTATCGAAGGTCTTACCTGCTAAGGGGAAAGGAGTAAAATAGAAATGAAAAAAGAGTGTAAAGACTGTGGTGCTGAGCTGACTATTCCACAGGATTCTATGGTTGGAGAAATAATAACATGTCCGGATTGTGGCACTGATTTTGAAATTGTATCAAAGACTGAGGACACAGTGGAGATGAAGGAAGCTGAGTCAGTCGGAGAAGACTGGGGACAGTAGTTGGTTAGAATATGTATAATATACGACAAACTAAGATTTGAAGAAAAAAAAATATACAACGATATTCAGCAAAAAGGGTTTGAGGCCACTTTAGTGGATGGAAAATCGCTTATATTCGATACTGAATCGAGTAAAAGCGATTCAAGATTTGGTGATATAATATTACAGCGCGTGATTAGCTATAACAGGGGTTTGCATCTAACTTACTGTTTAGAACAGATGGGTCTACCGGTTGTAAATTCATCTAGTGTAAGTGAAATATGTGGAAATAAGCTAATTACATCTTTGATTCTAAAGAAGAATGGTGTGCCAACACCAAAGACAACTTTTGCTTTTAGTACTGAATCAGCAAGAGAATGTATGAAAAAACTAGGATATCCACTAGTAGTGAAACCAATTATTGGTTCCTGGGGGAGAGGTGTTTACCAAATAAAAGACCAATCTATGGCTGAAATGATGCTGGATTCAAGGCAGGAAAATGACAATTCATTTTCAAGGATTTACTATTTCCAAGAATTAATAGATCGTCCTTCACGTGACATAAGATGCATTGTAATAGGAGACCAAATAGTTGCTTCAGTCTTTAGATATTCATCAGAAAACGAGTGGAGAACTAATGTGGCTGTAGGTGGCAGGACAGAGATGGCCCCATTGACTTCAGAATTAAAAGAGATCGTACTAAAAGCGTCAAATGCAGTAGGCGGGGGAATTTTGGGTGTTGATCTTATGGAAGATAAAGAAAGAGGCTATCTTGTACATGAAGTAAACAATACTGTAGAATTTAGAGGGGCCTCAGCCGTGTGTAAATCCGACATTGCGGGTGCGATGACAGATTATTTGGTAAAGATGTCATCAAAATAGGTTTGCAATCTAAATACCTTTCATAAATCTGATTAGAGGCCAAATCTTTTGTCAACGATAACAAAATTCATAAGATGTCATAGTAGAAATTTTGGTGAGGGAAGAAATTGATTAAAGTGGGAGTAGTTGGTGCGTCAGGATATGTAGGCGGGGAGCTCTTGCGGTTGTTGGTAGTACACCCCGATGTAGAATTAAGTGTTCTAACTTCTAGACAGAATGCTGGAGAATATGTTCACAGAATACATCCTAGTCTCAAAGGTTTCATTGATCTAACTTTTTCACCGATGGAAATGGACAAAATAGTAAATCAATGTGATTTAGTATTCGTATCAGTTCCGCATGGTAACGCGTTGAACATCGTCAAGGACCTGTACAGTACTGGGGTGAAAATAGTTGATTTATCAGCAGATTTTCGTTTGAAGAACGCGGAAGACTATGTCAAGTGGTATGGATGGGAACACCCATTTTCTGATTTACTTTCTAAATCTGTGTATGGAATACCTGAAATTCATAGAAATGAAATCAAGGAAGCAAAATTAGTTTCCTGTCCTGGATGTATGGCTGTAACGTCAATATTGGCTCTGAAACCTTTATTGGAGAACAAATTTATCGATACAAGTCATATTATTGTGGATAGTAAAATTGGATCTTCTGGAGCAGGCGCAAATGATAGCACAGGTACTCATCATGCCATGAGATATGGAGTAATAAGACCTTACAAGCCTTCTAAACACAGACATACTGGTGAAATAGAACAGGAACTGAGCGTTGTATCAGGCGAAAAAATTAAGGTAAGTATGAGTCCTCATGCAGTGAATTTAGTGAGAGGAATATTGACTACCAATCATGTATTTCTGAATTCACCAAGATCAGAAATTGAGTTATGGAAAGCCTACAGAAACTCGTACAAGGAAGAACCTTTTATAAGATTGATAAGGGATAAGAAGGGTCTATATAAATTCCCTGATCCTAAATTTGTAGTAGGGTCCAATTTCTGTGATGTAGGTTTTGACATGGATGAAAATACGAATCGCATAGTAGCACTTTCTGCCTCAGATAATTTAATGAAAGGGGCAGCTGGTTCTGCCATCCAGAATATGAACCTCATGTGTGGATTTAACGAGACTAGTGGACTAAGATATACCCCATTGACACCGGTATGATAGTCATAAAGTTTGGTGGAAGTGTGCTTTATGAACTGCATCCATCAATAATTGAAGACATACACAAAATTTCACTGAATGAAAAAATGGTTCTAGTACATGGTGGCGGTAACGAAGTAACCAATATGGCTACAAAACTTGGGAAAGAGCAGAAGTTCATCGTTTCTCCCAGTGGTATTAGGAGTAGGTTCACCGATAAGGAAACAGTTGAAATTTATACAATGGTAATGTCTGGTAAAATTAATAAAATAATTGTCAAGATGATGGTAGAAGCAGGAATAATGGCGGTGGGAATTTCAGGTATCGATGCGGGCATCTTGCGGGCGATTCGAAAAACCAAACTTACTGTGCTAAATGAAAAAGGACGCAAGATGATCATAGAAGGTGGATATACCGGGAAAATTCAATCTGTCGAAACCTCGCTACTAAATACGCTGACAGACAATGGATATTTACCAGTTGTATCACCAATAGCCCTAAGTGAAAATTATGAATTTTTGAATGTTGATGGGGATAGAGCTGCAGCGTACATTGCAGGAAACTTGAAGGCAGATAAAGTGATTTTTCTGACTAACGTAAATGGTTTACATTTGGATGATAAATTAGTAAAGAGTCTAACTGTCAGTCAGGCCAAAGAATCTCTACCAAAAATTGGTTTTGGAATGGAAAAAAAGATATTGGCTAGTACAGAAGCCCTAATGTTGGGGGCAAAAGAAGTGATAATTGCATCAGGTAAGGTATCTAATCCAATTTCAAGTGCAATAAATCATGAAGATTGTACGGTGATTTCGAATTGACTCTTAATGAAGATTCATTTTTAATAAATCTATATCAAAGATTTCCTGTTACTATTCATAGGGCACAAGACGCAACAGTATGGGATAGCGATGGGAATGAATACATCGATTGTATGGGTGGATATGGAGTAGCAATAATAGGGCATTGCAACAGAGAAGTCATAAAGGCAATAACTGAGCAGATGAATAAAGTTATGGTGTGTCATATGTCTACTTATAACGACAGCAGACTTCAATTTCTTTCAAAGTTAAAATCTATTGCACCTGAAAAGCTGGACAGGATTTTCTTTAGTAATAGTGGGGCTGAGTCAATCGAAGCTGCCTTAAAATTCTCACGAAAATATACTCAAAAAACTGGGATTATCTCTATGTTTGGGGGTTATCATGGAAAGACATTTGGAGCACTGTCCGTGACCTATAATCCTAAATATCGTAAATCATTTAATCCTTTACTAGAGGGAGTAAAATTTGTTCCGTTTGGGGATATACCGTCACTTACAGACGCAATAGATGATAGTACTGGAACTGTTATCTTAGAACCCATTCAGGGAGAATCGGGAATAATAATGCCTCCAGAAGGCTATGTAAAGGCAGTTAGAGATTTATGTACTGAGAAAAATTTAGTACTTATCTTCGATGAAATACAAACTGGACTTGGAAGAACCGGTAAGATGTGGGCCGGACAGAATTGGAATGCCGTACCAGATATTATGTGTATAGCAAAGGGTATTGCTTCAGGTGTCCCGGCAGGCGTAACGTTTGTAAAGGAAGAAATAGCCAGCTCTATGAACCTAGGAGAACATTCTTCAACTTTTGCCGGAAATCCCATTGCATGTTCCGCTGGAAATGCCACCATAGACACGATAATAAGAGAAGATCTGGTAACAAAAGCCACTGATACGGGTACGTATTTTAAGAACAAACTTGTTGAATTAAGACAAAAACATCCCATTATAAGAGATGTAAGAGGTATGGGGATGATGCTTGCATTAGAATCGCGTTTTGATGTACGCAATATACTGATGGACGGGATAAAAAGAGGCTTACTGATGTTATATTCTGGAAGAACAATAATTCGACTTCTACCACCTTTGGTAATGAAGAAAGAGCAGGTCAGTAGAGCTATTGATATAATGGATGATATTCTAACTGTCGAGGAGAAGAGGCGGAATGTCAAAGGATAATGAATTTGATCAACGGATCCTCGAAATCCTCAGATTGGATTCTAGAAAATCATTTGTGGAAATAGGAAAGGAACTTGGTTTGTCTGAATCTGCAATAAGACGAAGAATCAAGAACCTAATTGATGATGGCTCAATTTCGAGATTCACAATTGAAGAAAATTCTGACAAGAAAACCAGCGCGATAACATTGCTCTCTGTAGGACCAACTACTGATACGAACTCAGTTGCGTCGAAACTCCAGAGTATTGGAGGCGTCAAGGTTATCTATGAAATAACCGGACAGTATGATATAGCGGTGATATTGTCATCGAATTCAATTAACGAAATTAATAGCAGTATTGATGATATAAGAAGAATAGAAGGGGTATCAGATACTGATACGGTCATTATCTTAAGAACATTAACATGAATTACTCTTTATCAGAGCCGAAAAGATTTATATTGTATTCGAAATAAGTTGTAAATAAGCATAAATGTCACTATATTCAGACGATCCCAACCATTTTGCGAACATATATAATCGAACAATATCCAACAAAGAAATAAGAATCCTGGATTCAACGCTTCGAGAAGGTGAGCAACACCCTGGAGTGGCTTTTACAAATAAACAAAGAATACAGATTGCCTGGTTATTGGACTCGTTTGGCGTAAATCAAATAGAAATAAGCCCGGTTGTCTCTCATGATCATTTCGAAGCAACAAAGACAATAATCAAACAGGGTCTCAAAGCAGACATACTGGCCCATGTGAGGGCGCTTAAATCTGATGTTGAAGTTGCAATTGACTGTGATGCAACATGGGTTGCAACATATATGGGAATTTCGGACATACACTTATCAACAAAACTAAAGATATCTAGAGAAGAAGCAAAAATCAGAGCCCTTGAAGTTGCAGATTTTATTAAATCACATGGATTGAAATCACGTTTTACTATGGAAGATGCAAGTAGGACAGACCCATCGTTCCTAATTGAAATGTGCAAGGAAATGAATTCACGAGGAATTGAAAGGATTAGCATACCTGATACTGTAGGAATCATGCGTCCACAGGGAATGTACAACTTGGTTAAGATGATATTCGATAATATCGACACGAAAATCTCAGCACTAGATGTACACTGCCATAACGATGTAGGGCTAGCACTTGCAAATGCACTAGCAGGATGCGAAGCGGGAGCAAGTCAGATCCATACAACTATTGATGGATTTGGTGAAAGAACTGGTATTCCATCTTTAGCAGAAACAGCAGTTGCCCTAAGTGTCATCTATGGAATGCCTAATGATTTTAGGTTACATATGTTGAAGGATCTTTCAAGAACCATTGTAGCTTATACACATATTGAGACTCCTGAATCTAAACCGATAGTCGGAGAAAGTGCGTATAAACATAAAGCAGGAACACATTTGGCTGCAATTCTGCAAAATCCATCCGCTTATGAAATTCTCGAACCCCGTCTTGTTGGTAATAGAAGAAAAATTGTGTTCGGAGAGTTAGCCGGTAAAAATGGAGCTGCTTATCTTCTGTCTTTGTTGGGACTTGAATCTTCAAAAGTTGAAGCAGAGAAAATGGCCAAGGGTCTGAAGGAACTACGTATGGGGGATATCTTGGAACTATATCTTGATGAAAGATTAGAAAGAAAAATACTTAACGATGCATTATCAAAGTAGAGGAGATAGTAATGATAAAATGCACTGAATGTGACGCAGAAATCAAAATTCCTGATGATGCGATGGAAAACGAAATTGTGACATGTCCTGACTGTGGTGCCAGTTACGAACTAATAAAATCAAGTAATGGGTTTACCATAAGACCTGCACAATCTGTCGGAGAGGATTGGGGAGAGTGAAAGGGAATAACAATAAACCTTCTTTTTTCATTCTTTACGACCAACTAAGATGGGAAGAAAAATCACTAATTGAAGCTGCGAAAAAAAAGGATCTTGATTTAGAAGTAATTAATTGTAGAGAAAATTCAATTGACCTGGATGAAGACAAATTGAATTATCGTGATGACATCATCTTACAAAGATGTGTGAGTTATTACAATAATTTACATTCAACCGCTGCATTTGAGGGCCTTGGCGCAAAGGTGATAAATTCTTTACATACTGCGATAATGTGTGGGAATAAACTGTTTACCCATATGGAATTGTCAAAATCAGATATTGCCATCCCAAAAGCATTTTGTGCCTTCTCTAATCAATCAGCTATGAGTATCCTGGAGAAGAACGGATACCCAAAGGTTATCAAACCTGTGGTAGGTAGCTGGGGAAGAATGATCGCGTTACTAAAGGATAAAGAGGCCGCTGAAGCAGTAATAGAAGATAGGGAACACATGTATCCACTATATCATGTGTTTTATTTCGAGGAGTTTGTAAAAAGACCTCCCAGGGATATTAGAAGTATTGTCGTAGGGGACAAAGTAATTGCAGCCATCTATAGGTACTCGGGAGATAATGAATGGAAAACCAACATGGCTCTTGGAGGAAAGGCAGAAGCATGCAAAGTTACGAACGAAATGGAAGAGCTTTGTCTGAAAGCTGCAAAGACAATGAAGGGTGAGATATTGGGAGTAGATTTAATGGAAGGTGAAAATGGACTTCTTGTGCACGAGGTAAACAATACTACAGAGTTCAAGAACACCGTTAGGGTTACTGGAGTGGACATCCCATCCCTTATTATAGATCATCTAATAAAATCCAATAAATAATTAGCAAAATTGATCTCTTCAGCATATGCGATTGAATTATTGAAAAAAGCTCTTGATATATATACTCCCTCTAGATCAGAGGCACAATTAGCCAATCTGATCAAGGAAAAATGTCTCGATGATTTGGGGTTTGAGAGAGTAAGTATAGATAGCGTTGGTAATGTAATCGCAACTAAGGGAAGCGGTAGTCCTAGAATTCTTTTATGTGGACATATGGACACCGTGCCAGGACAAATTCCGGTTAGAGTAGAGTCAGGATACCTTTTTGGTAGAGGGGCGTCCGATGCCAAAGCACCGCTTATAGCCATGCTTCTTGCATGCTCGGAATTCAAGCAGAGTGGAACGATAATATTTGCAGGAGTTGTTGATGAAGAAGGGAACGCTACTGGTATTAAGGAGCTTGTTAAGAATAAATTATCTGTCGATTATGCAATATTTGGAGAACCAAGTGGAATTGACAAAATTACTATATCGTATAAGGGGAGACTTGCTTTAAGACTTACATGTGATGTACTTGATAGTGCTCATGCTAGTGCTCCCTGGCTGTCAAGAAATTCTATTGAGGAGGTGTATGAGGTGTGGAAGTTACTTAGTAACGAAATATCATCAAAATATAATAAAACCGATAAAAAAAGTCAATCGGTAAGTCTCAGTCTCACAGAAATTTCTGGAGGGTCTAGTCATAATGTTACGCCACAAAAGTGCAAGATAACGATCGACATCAGAGTGCCGAATGGTGTTAAATGTCAAGATGTGCTTGATGCCTTGGATAAATCTATAAAAAATATTTCTGAACTGCGGAAGGTGAAAATTACTTACCGGATTGAGGATATGACAGAACCTTTT
>JAICFW010000128.1 GCA_025923455.1 Nitrososphaeraceae archaeon
AAATCCTTGTAATGGGAACTTCCCAATTCTAGTTCTGGGCAAGCAATCTGAAAAAAATCACTGTCCAACTTTTTATATTCACCAAATAATTTTTCGAGTTCAGGTGTTATTTTAAAATCTTTTGTATGGTGTCCCATTGTGCACCAGACTGTTGGAAATCTTCTTCTGAATTTCTTTCCTAAGAAATAACATATAGTTTGATCCTGTAATAGGAAGCTGGCTAGTTTATTTCCAAAGCCAATGAATCCTCTACTATGAAGTGAGTTCCCAAAAGCTATCACCGTGCCGTTACTCACTCCCCTAACGGGTTTCAAAGTCTTGTTGTTTTCATATTTGGTGCCGAGCCTTATTAGATCAAATTTAACATTCATTTCACCTTGAGTCCTCTCGGAGTACTGCTTAATTTTTTCCGCAATCGTATCATAATATTCAGGTTCCACAACCGGGAATCCCAAAAGAGTGGTGTGAAACCGCTTCAACTTGTCAAAGTAGAATCCTTCGTCATTTTTTTGAATGTGACGACATATATCAAAAAAACAAGTCCTGTCCGAACCATCAAAAAACTTGACTAGTGACAAGCGTTCAGGACGCTTTTCCTGCTCTTTTATGGTACTCTGTGACTTTACTTTCTCGAAACTTATTTGGTAATCATGAGTTTCAAGTCCTTCTTCAGATTGCCAGTTTGTTTCAACATATTTCAGCATTTTTGATTTAATCTATAATTTGCAGCTGAAATTATAAAAGCTTCTTAGTATGATATAGGTAGGTTTGGAAATGAAGAAAACCATTAACCATCTAGACTACATTTAGCGTTCTCGAAGAGTAACTCTAGTCCAGGTAAGCTGAAGTCATCATAAGCACGATTTTTGGTACAAATACCTAAAGTCCAAGTGTTTTATTTTGATTAGAGTGGTGATCGAAAAATTTTAATAAATATTCAATTAAAAGGCAGTAAATTGAAAATGTCGAAGTATAAACGATCCCCCTTTCTTCTTACGTATTGGGATGAAGATAATAAAAATGTACTCTATAATTATGACAGAAACACTAAAGCCAGAATATCTTACGATTTAATGAAAATATTGGATATGCTCTCCTCATGGAGAAACGTACATCAAATAGCTGATGCACTTGGCATAAATGAAAAAGATCTTACTAAAGCTTTGGAACACTTAGTGAGGCTGGAAATAATTCAAAGAAAGGACCCAGGACAAACATATTCGGATATTCCCCAAAAATCCTTGTGGGATCCTATTGATTTAGCTATGCAAAGACAAAGGAGTTTTGGAGGACGTTTCCCGATGTCAAAGAGGTTAGGAAATTCACCGAGTCCTATCAAACGTGTTAATGGACTTGAGTCCATACTCTTGCCGCCTCCACGAAGTAACCTAGAAAAAAGTGGATCGTTATTAGATATTTTAGATGAGCGAAAATCAATTCGCAGATATGCTGATAACTACATTACTATGAATCAATTGTCGGATTTTCTATACCACAGTTCAAGAATAAAGAAAATTTTCAAATCCAAGGAGGGCATTCTCACAAAACGTCCGTACGCGTCTGGTGGGGCAAGATATCCCCTTGAAATTTACGTTTCAAACAACAGGATAAGTGGTATCCAAAAAGGTATTCATTATTACGATCCCCTAAAACATCGAATTGTACTTCTGAATAAGAATAAAAATTATCAAAAAAAATTCAACATGTTTCTATTGGACGTGCAATATCCACTAATGGATAGAGAGCCTGATGTCGTGTTCATAATTACAGCCGTCTTTGCGCGTACGATGTGGAAATACGATAAACTTGGCATGTCATTAATTTTAAGTGATTTGGGTTGTCTCTATCAAACTATGTACCTGCTCGCAACGGAAATGAAACTTGCCCCATGCCCGATAGGAAAAACAGAGGAAGAATTGGTGAAAAATTGGCTGAACTTAAATTGGTTTGAGGAATCACATGTAGGAACATTCATGCTGGGTGTACCCGAATCAGATTAATTAGGAAATGCGTCGACGTGAAAAAAAGATGAACTAATTCTGCACTACAACGTCTCAGTTAAAGCAGGTCAAGCTCACAAATCTTGGATGTTTACTTCACATATTCTGAAATTTTAGATGTAATAACTAGAGTCGAATTGTTACTATGGTTCGGTTCCGTAATCTACACTCGCACAAAGAATTTCCAATAACAATAACGATAACACGATCCAGGTATGAAATAATCATCCAAAGAATGATAATTAGATACTGGCATTCAAATTACCTTGGCCCAATTAAAACCAGGATTGGCAAACTTGAGATAAGTGTAAATACAATTTCAGAGACCGCCATGCAATTAAGAATAATTCTCAATCAAATATTTGTGAGTACAACGCTAGATTTGATATGTGTTTCCATAATTTTTATCATTTCTAACAATTTGTAGTAAAACATAAAAAGTATATCTATATACACAATAAAAATCACATTATGGAATCGTCATTGATACTAGATTCAAAAGGAAAAATAGGTTTAAAGCCTAGCGTCTCCCAGTTCACTTCTAACAATAATGATTCCCTATTTGTGAAACACAAAAATAAACTTTTTAAGATATCAGCCACGGCAGATCTGCAAAAACAGTCAAGAATTTTCCAAATACTTAAGCGACCAAAAAAATTGGGAGAAATCTTGTACCTTTTATCTGAATTCAAAAAGAAAGACGTAATCGACACTCTTCATACCTTGCATAAACTAGACTTGTTAACAATCGAATCAAATACGAATAATCTTAGATCTGAATCAAGACCCGTCGATAATGATTACCTTCCACAGCACCATATTGAACGAAAAAGTAAAAGACTCCGAGCTAAACCCCGATTACTTTTGATAGGAGACGGAATTCTGGCAGACAAATTAGTCTTATCACTAAAAAATATGGATATCAAATTTAACAGAATAAGTTCCAACCTGATAATGAATAAAAGCCATAAAAAAAGGTATCCCAATCAAACTAACGGAAATAATAGGAGCTCAATAAAATCTACTTATTCATCATCCCTGAGATCATTCATTGAAAAATCCCACTTGATAGTAGTTGCTGAAGACCATCCAAACCTTGTTCTTTTTGAAAAAATTAATGAAACGTGCTTTAAAAAAAACAAGCCATGGTTGAGAGCCTCATTTGATGATAGTATAGGATATTTAGGCCCTTTAGTAATTCCAAAAAAAACTTCTTGCTTTAATTGTTGTGAGCTACGCTTAGTTACAAACAGTCCACATTACGAGTACGAGCTTTGGATCAATAGACAGAATATTCCAAAAAAGAAATTGTTGGTTCCCGCATACTATGCAGACATCTTATCAACTATGTGTATCGATGAAATCCTCAGATTTTTGTCGATCCGTAAGAAACCCGAAACAATAGACAAGTTAGTAATACTTGATACACAGCAAATCAATGCAACAAGACATAACGTTATTCCGCATCCTAATTGTGTATACTGCAATCCCCCACCAAGAAAAATGCGTTCCAGCTCGTCTAGAGAGATGATTGCAACTAGGTCGCGAAGGATACCCGTACCTTTCTCAAAATTATCTAACAAGTCAAGTTCTCTACCGGATAAGGAGCTTGTAGGCAAATTAAGAGAAATAATAGATGATAAAACTGGAATAGTACTAGAGTACTCCAAATTATACGAGCCCCATCCACTTGGGATTTATTTTCACCATTTTTCTACGGCTCCATGCTCTAAACCACTCAGAAT
This sequence comes from Nitrososphaeraceae archaeon, assembly GCA_025923455.1. Taxonomy (GTDB): domain Archaea; phylum Thermoproteota; class Nitrososphaeria; order Nitrososphaerales; family Nitrososphaeraceae; genus TA-21. The sequence continues at coordinate 3,746 of JAICFW010000128.1, forward strand.
TGGATTGAACGGTAAACTCACCAAAACTGTCCGAGTAGAAGATAGTCTCATATCGCCTTCTCCTTCAGGGTCAGGATTTTCTCCTACAGAGGCAGAAATTCATACGTTAATGGAATCAGTGGAACGCTATTCTAACATGGTTGTAGATGAATCACGTTTTATTTGGTCCAAGTACGATCAAATAAAGACGAGGGCCATTAATCCTGAAGTGCTAGGCCTTTATTCTGATGAACAATATTCCAGGAACGATCTTGGATGCTCTAAATTCTCTATCTACTCGCCAATTCCATGGATTGAGGGATATGACATCCACGATGATAAGCCCGTGATGATTCCTGCAGACTTTGTTTTCTATCCAGCCATAAGAGAAAAGCCGTTGGTGTTTGATACTTCCAATGGAGCATCGGCACATACTGACATTGTACAAGCTATTTTAAATGGACTATTCGAAGTAGTTGAAAGAGACTCGTTTTTAACAATGTGGCTAAACGGATTTTCCATGCCCATCTTGAATCTCAAAAAACTTCCCTTTGGTTTTTCCAAATCAATAGAGCTCATAAATGAGTTTGGAATGAACGTGAAACTCGTAGACTTGACAAATGATACTCGTATTCCTACAGTCGCGGCGATATGTTACAATAATAATCCAAGCAAACACCCATCAGTACTTGTTGGCGCTGGTTCCCACATACAGCCAGAAACAGCAGTACAGAAAGCCCTATTTGAAATGGAGTTTATGCTAAGCGAAATGCTAGAACATCCTAATAAAAAAAAGATTAACCGTCCTAATCAAATATCTAGTATGTATGAACATCCACTTTACTACCTAAATCCCAAGATGCGGAAATACTGGGATTTTATGATAAGTAGTAAAGAAACAACCGATTTTCCCAGAGTGTCAAAAAGTCCTAAACAAGGTTACGCCACACTCATGCAGATTGTCAGATTATTGCATTCAATGAATCACAGAGTCATTTATGTGGATATAACATCCCCTGAGCTAAAGAAAATGGGCTTAGTAGCAGTTAAGGTGCTTGTCACCGGATTTCAGCCCCTTTACGTTGGAACCAAGTTGAGGTTGAATATACAGCGTCTACATGAAGCCGCTGAGTACGTAAGTCGTAATATTAAGGCCACAAGGATGCATCCAGGATTAAATCCTGCACCGCATCCCCTGCCGTAATGATCAGAGCCAAGCAATGTATGGTGAAAGACATTCTTAGATGAGTTAATAAATCTCAAAATGACATTACAATTCATGAACCACAGGTTTCTGACGTCTTCCCATCAATACGAGCAGATCATAGTAGCTATTGTATCTTTTGATATTTTCCTTTTAATTGGTTCACCATTGATTTTATGCTCAAAGGCAATGCATCAGGTTCTAATATCAGAATGAAAATGGATTTGTTCTGGGAAGATTTAAGATTTGGCATAAAGCAATCAATGAAATTAAATTTCGAAGTATTATGTTATTTTCAGAAATGTTATTATTAATAGTAACTGGCATTCTCTTTTCCGTTGTTTTTTTCTCAGTATCGTATGAAAATCAGGTACTTGGGATCGAACCTAAGTCCATTTATTTCGGACAGGAAATAAATCTTAGCAAAAGTAATGGAACCTCAGAACTGCCACAGGTTACCGCCGAGGGAAATAATGTCTACGTGGTATGGCAAGATAATTCAACTGGAAATTACGATATTAATTTTGCGTATAGCTCAGACAACGGTAAGAGTTTTGAACCAGCAATAAATTTGAGTAAGAATGGTGGAGCTTCAGAGCTTCCACAGGTTACCGCCGAGGGAAATAATGTCTACGTGGTATGGCAAGATAATTCAACTGGAAATTACGATATTAATTTTGCGTATAGCTCAGACAACGGTAA
>JAICFW010000129.1 GCA_025923455.1 Nitrososphaeraceae archaeon
ATGAAATATATTGTATTTAATCTTATGATGTAGCGTTGAGGTATATTCTCGCGGCCATAATCTGCCTTGCTGTGTTCATGATTGTGGGGTTTGCGCTTTCGCCTAAACTAGGATACCAAAATCCAGCTGTTATTGAATTGGATGAGGCAATAACATCACTTTTCTACAATGCTCATTCTGGCACTATTGATGATTTCATGATTTTGTTATCAATGTACGGCAGAGAGATAGTATGGTCAGCGGTAATTGTATTTCTTGGTATATTCGCGGGTTGGAAGGGAAAGAAAGTCGCCTTAATAATTGTCATTTCATTTTTGATTATAATGCCATTAAATACTTTATTAAAGAGTTTTTTTGAAAGGCTTCGTCCAGTAATAGAAATACAGGAAATAAATGTTCCTCAAAAAATAGATTTTGCATATCCATCTGGTCATGCCTCTATCGTTAGTAGTGGCGCATTGATACTAACGATATTCTATAGAAAGGAAAAGGATCTGATTTTTTCCTCGTTATTAATAATAGAAGCGGCCGTCGTATGTTTTTCGAGGATTTACGTTGGAGATCATTATTTTTTTGACGTCATAGGTGGCGCGTTACTTGGCTCAGGAGTCTCCCTATTGTCAGTTTCATTTTCAAAGTATCTTGATCCTGCAGTTAATGTTGTACGTAAGTATCTAGAAAAATCTCCATAATTTCGTACAGTTATTTTGAAAGTCCTTTACCCTGAAATATGCCGGCCCTTATCCACTCCATAAATTTTCTATCCGATAGGGAGTTTCTCATACGGAGAGAATTTGTAGCATCGTTTCCAATAACATAACGAAATTTAGGATCTTTGGAATTCAATGCATCGAGGATTGTGTCGGCAACATCGTAACTAGAAGTTAGACTATTTTTCATTGCTTTGTCTAGGAAGTTAACTCTCCTTTCCATTAACTCATGATAAGGAGATTCGAGATTCATGCCCTTGACCTTTACATTATGAAAAAAATCTGACTTGACAACTCCAGGTTCAATCACTATAACGCGTATTCCAAATTCCTCCAATTCAAATGAGATAGACTCAGAAAGTCCTTCCACAGCAAACTTACTTGAGACGTATGCAGAGTTAAGTGGAACAGCAAATCTTCCTACCATTGAACTAATATTTACAATAGTTCCATTTCCTTGCTTCCTCATTATTGGGACTATTGCCTTTATGAGTCTAATTGCTCCAAAAAAATTGGTTTCAAATTGTTTCTTAATCTCTTGAATTGTAATCTCTTCAATGGGACCAAACATACCATACCCCGCATTATTTATCAAAACATCTATTCTTCCTGTGTCATTAAGAATTTTCTTTATCGCAAGTTTGATAGATTGATTGTCATTTACATCAAGGCGCAATATTTTCAGAGAGAGGTTTTCCCTATTCATTAAGTCCTGAATCTTCTTTGCTTTTGACAAATTTCTTACCGTTCCATAGGTCATAAAGTTGTTACGAGATAAGACATGACAAGTGGCAAGTCCTATTCCAGAAGAACATCCAGTTACCAAAACCGTTCTTTTAGATTTCATAATTGAACTTATGGGTCATGATTAAAATATTTTCGGAATAAATTAGTACATGTAGCGTAGATATATTATTAAATTTAGCAATTTAATTATACCAGCAAATTCCAGATCTAGTTATGCTACTAATTCCAAAACTGGAAATTAAGTCTATGGTCAATATGATTACCTTTCTAAATGAAGAAAATGTTGGAAGGGTTGCATCAATTGACGTACATGGTTATCCACAGATAATACCTATGAATTTTGTTTATGTAAAGAATGATTCAGTTGATACTCAAACAGGTACTAATAGTACTGGCGCGATTTATATGCACTCTCATCCAGTTGGAGAAAAACTTGCAAACATGAAAAGAAATTCAAAGGTTGGCTTTGAAGTTGATTCTCATATTTGTTTCTTGCCTTCATATTATTTTCATCCCACCGACGCATCACAGGCAGACACATTGTATGTTAGTGTCGTTATCAAAGGCAGAGCTTCTATGGTTGAAGATACTACTGAAAAGGCAATGGCATTGAACTCGTTGATGAAAAAGTATCAAAAGGAGGGAGGATATGAATCGCTTTCCTCTAAAATGGGATCAGTAAGGGAGGTCACAGTTGTAAAAGTAGTTCCAGACCAAATTCGTGGCAAGTACAAGATTGGTCAACATTGGACACCACAATACAGGCTAAAAATGGCAAGAAATATTGTTCAGAGAGAAAGTAATGGCGATGCTAAAAAAATATTGAAAATCATGGGTATAGAGATGATGAAAAATGACGAGCTTAGAATAATAAAAGAGCCAGTCATGTAGTTAATTATTTTATATTTAGGAAGTGAATATTAAATTCTAGTATTAATTGCGTCCTTAAGATTGGAATATAAACATGTTTTTTAAACAATGAGCTAATTATTTACACAAGTGTAATACTTTTCTTACATTTTGATTGAAAATCAGCGTTGACTTTTTATCGCAAACAGCAGAATCTGAAATTGACGGTAAATATATAACTAAAAAAGGCGAATGATTACTTGGATGCACTCAGTTGAAAGCGAAGATCCATTTGTCAAGATAGCCAATCTAATTGGTGGAGAAGAGTATCACAAAGTTGCAAGGGCGTTGTTAAATACCGAAGATGCTACGGATGAGGAAATAGCTGGCGCAACTGGTATGCGAATCAACATAATTAGAAAAGTTCTGTATGATATGTTTGGTAAAGCCTTAATCACTGGGATCAGAGTGAAAGATGAAAAGAAAGGTTGGTTTGTATATAGATGGAGAGCAAAAAGAGATCAGGCAGAAAATTTTATCGAAAATCAGAAAAAGAAGATTTTGGATAGACTTCAGAAACGATTGGAATATGAAGAATCTTCAGAATTTTATCATTGTGGAAATACAAATTGTCCGAGGATAAAATTTGACTATGCAATGGAACTATTCTTCAAATGCCCAAACTGCAAAAATTCTCTTAATATGGTAGATAATGAGAAGGTAAAGAATGCTCTAAGGTACAAGATAGAACAAATATTATTAGACATTAGTTCCAAAGACGAAGTTTCATCGTAATTTGTAGAACAGTACAATTTCATTCTTATAATTTATCAAGGTATTTGATAGTCTCATTTTAAAGCCATTAGTGATATTTGCAATCCCCTCACCTTCAACCAGTGTTTTTGCATCTCTTCCACCTACAACCACCGGTGATATTGTAACGATTAGTTCGTTGGCCAGTCCTATTTTCAGAACCGACCAGTTTATTTCACCACCTCCCTCAACGAGTATTCTTTTGAGACCTAAATTTTCCAATTCTTGAAATAGGTTCTTGATATTTATTTTTCTTTTTCCAGAAACCAGTACTTGTACTCCAGCTTTCTTTAATTCTTTTATTTTCCTTGTAGATGCATTAGGTGTTGTAGCTACGATGGTTTGAATATCCTTAGATGATCTTATAATCCTTGAGTTTAGTGGGATTCTAGCATTTGAATCAACTATGATTCTTACAGGGTCTTTTGGCCCCTTTGAGTAATGCCTCACGCTTAGCATGGGATTGTCTTCAAGCACTGTAGATATTCCTACTACGATACCATCAACCGATGATCTTAATTTATGAACGCGTATCCAATCTTTTCTTGATGAAAATGATGAATCGTTTCCTCGGGTAGAGATCTTACCGTCTATTGACATTGCTGCATTTAAAATTACATACAACTAAATTCATCCTCGTCAATAAATTTACCATTTATCATAACATTGAGTATTGAATTAGCGCTTGCTCTATGAACTATCGAAACATGAGGATCATGCATTGGTGAGAGATCCAAATTTGCCTTGTCAATAAATATCATATCCGCAGACATCCCCACCAGTAAAGAACCAGATTTTATACCAAGAATCTTACCACCATTGACTGTTGCCATTTTTAGTATCTCCCTTGCTGAAATAGCGCCATCTCCTAATGTTCTGGTTACTTTCCAGATATAATCAAGTTCTCGGAACATATCTGGAGAATTAATCATGATGTTGTCCGTTCCGATAGCAACACGACATCCAAATTTTAACATCTTGGCGATTTTAGGTATTCCTACTCCTAAAGTCGCATTTGCTCTTGGACAAACGACAATTCCAATTTTTTTCTTGGCAACGAGTCTGATATCTATATCTAATGCATTTGTTAAATGAACAACAAAATTTGGTAATAGGTTGGAAATTATTCTTTGTACTTCGCTTTTACCAGTTACAGTAATTGATTTTCTTTCAGTTTCAGGTGATTCAGAAGCATGTATAGCTAACAAATATTTCTTTTTTACGGATCGTTTTTGAATAATTTTTCTATATTCATTCAGAGAATTATCAGTATTTTCATTTGCTCCACTAATACCTAGTCCGTCACTGATATCTAAAATGCTGTGGATCGATTCAATAACGTCTTGAGGAATTTTTGGATTTTTATTAAAATCCCGAGAGACATCGTAGTAATGCTCTGGTCTACCTAGTATGATACTTTTTATCGATAGTCCTGCTTTTGCTTCTGTAATTTGCTCAATGCCATACAGGCCTCCCTCTCTAAAATCCGCAAAGGCAACAATCCCTTTTTTCATCATAGATATTATGGAGCTTCTCATAAAATTAACCAGGTGTTTTTTCTCACTTCTTTTCAGGATTTTATTCTTGATACCATGAACTGGATGAATTCTTGACTCAAACGTTGAATCAACTCCAATATCTTTACCAATAGAATCTCCAATGTGAGTATGAGCATTGATAAATCCTGGAATTACAAGTATGCCTTGACCTACGAAAGTGTTCATATCCGATTTACCTATGTAATTTCCTGTTCCGACCTTTGCTATCCTACCTTTCTTGATAACTATGTATCCATTATCTATATACTCTAGATTTTCTCCAGCAAACAGACTAATGTTCTTTAAAATTATATCCAATGTACTTCAAATATGGGACTTATTATTCCCTGATCCCTTAGGTTTCGGATTGTATCTAAGGCTTCCGTTGCAGCCTGTACTGCCTTTCTACCTGTGCGTGCAATACCCATACCGCAGTTCAATTTAATATTTTCAGTTTCATAGATTTTACCTATAATTTCTAAAGCCTTCTCTTTTGATACTGTATTAGAGATAGCCATAAAGTTGTCACCTCCCACAAAAAAAATCATGGCCTTTTGTTCAACAAATAGCTCTATGAGAGTAGCAAACATTTTCATTATTTTTGAGGTAATCTCGTAAGGGGATTGCAAGTCACTAACTTTGGTAGAATTATCTACATCAAGGTGCAAAATCTGAGTGAACATATCTTTTGGTAATTCTTTTGAATTACTATATAATAATTGAACTTCATTATCTGCGTATATTAATTTATTTTTAACAACTAATTTTTTGTTTTTACGCGAATGGTATGCTGCTACATTTGCCTCGAAGGGGGTTATGCCTAGTCCGATTGACATCGAGATGTTTAACTCCTTATAAACATCATTAATTTCACGTTCGATTGATAGATGATCATCCAACGATAATCCGTTACTAATCGCAATTAACTCATCAAACCTATTAAAGTATACAATAGCATCTCTTTCAGAGAACATTTTTTGTAGATCACTATATAGATTTGCTTGGAATATCTGCAATTGGCCTTCTCTATCACTTCCCAACCTTAGCGTCCATGGGCCATATCCTTCTATCTTTATAATAGTGATTTGGATAGTCATTTCTGACTGTTAGTATCCTTATTGTCTTCCAGCTGACTTAGTGTCGTTACCATTTTATACGCTGCATCTACAGCCCTTTTTGGCACAGTAGTAACTCTATTCTTTGCCTGTTTTACTGTCATATCCGGACCTGTGATTCCGAGTGCGATAGGTTTTTGATATTTTAAAGACAGATCGGCCAGCAGTCTTGCAGTATTGTTGGCTATGAGAACATCATGTCCTGTTTCTCCCTTGATCACTGCGCCCAATGTGATTATTGCATCTATATCTTGAGTTTTAAGAAGCTTTTCAACAATTAATGGCATGTCAAATGTACCTGGTACATGGAGGATATTTTTAACTTGCATCTTTAAATTTTTTGCACGATGCTTAGCTGTAAAAAGCATTTTATCAGTAATGTCTTTATTGAATTCCGCTACGACTATGGCTATTGTTATTTTTCTCATAGTTTTATTTCACCTATATTTTCTTGATTTGGGAGGATTCTACTATGGGGATATTAAATTTTTTAGAATATTCTGTAGCTTTGTCCACTGATAAGGATCCACCCGTTTCAGAATCGAGCATTTCGCAAATTACTACTGCTGGAATTAGATTTGCATGTTCCATTAATTTAATAGAAAGCTCTGTGTGACCTGATCTTTCTTTTAGTAGTTCTTTTGCACCAATTAATACGTGTACATGACCAGGAGAACGAAATTTCTTGGAAAATTCATGTGTTCCATCTGTGTCAATTTTAGAACATATGTTTGACATGGCAGTAATTGTGAGGGCCCTATCTTTATCAGTTATACCAGTAAAAGTATCAATATGATTTATGGTAATTGAAAAGGAGGGTCGATCACCGTATGGAGCTATCGAACTAATCATTTTTGACAACGAAGGATTAATTTTGGAAGCAGAGTGCAACAAGTCATGCATAAACATCAAATTCAATTTTGAAGCAATTTCATGGGGTATGGCCAAACAAATAAGACCTCCTGCATCATTTCTCATTGTTGCTATATTGGAGGAACAAATATGTTGAGCAGCTTTTACCATGTCAATTTCATTTTCTCTAGATTCACTATCGTGAATCAAGACAAATTTACCATCTCTTAGGGCTTCGACTGCTTCTTTAATCGTCCACACAAAGTTCAAAACTCAGGCTATGATTATAAATGTTACTAATTTTATGGTAATTACTACGTTCTTGGTAATAGCTTTGCGACATATTTGCTTAAAATGTCAACCTCAATATTAACTTTCTCTCCCTTCTTTTTACTCTTAAACGTAGTCACGGCTAATGTGTGTGGAATTAGGGCTATAGAAAAAGCCGCGTTAGTAACATCTATTATTGTAAAGCTTATGCCATCCAGTGCAATGGAACCTTTAGGCACTAAGAGTCTGGCAATTTGTTTGTTCACACTTATCCATACTTTGGTCTCAGAAGGGACTTTCACGATATCCTCAATCGTTCCGATTCCATCAATATGACCCAAAACAATATGACCTTCAATCCTGTCATTAATTCTTAGACTTCTCTCCAAATTGACCCGATCACCTGCTTTCAATAATCCTAAGGAAGTTCGTTTTGTAGTTTCTTTTACTACTTCGAAGAATGCCGTATTCTTCAAAATACTTGTGGCAGTAAGACAAGTTCCATTGATACTTACACTATCACCCTCACGTAATCCTCTACTTAGTTTTCCTAGGTCAATCTCAATTCTCTTGTCTGCGGTTCCTTTTTGGGCCTTTATATTTGATACTGATTTGACGATTCCAGTACCCTCCACGATACCAGTGAACATTAAGTATTCAATAACAATTCCGATCGTAATAAAAATATTTCATCTCAAGTAGGAGCAGGTTCTCAATTTACATGATTACACGGGAAACTATAGTTATTATCATGGCTTTTTAACAGAATTGGATCTGAAAAAATGAGTGCTTGTTGTGATAGCAGTTCTATTTACAATCACATATACTATAATAACTTCAAATAACAATAATTAGCATGGAATTCATAGGGACCATAAATGAAAGTGAACTCATCAATGGCACAAGCAAGCTGATTTCTATAAACGGTAAAGATATCGCATTGTTTAAAATTGATAATAAGATTACCGCATTGGGCAACAGTTGTCTGCATAAGGGTGGGCCATTGTCAAAAGGAAAAATAGGTAAAAAATATGATGGCTACTATGTAACATGTCCCTGGCATGGATGGGAATACAATGTTTCGAACGGAAAGGCACCACCCGGATATGATGAACAACAAACTGTTTATGATGTCAAAATAAAAAATGGTAAAATTCTTGTCTCTAACCAACCCATTGTGTTCTCGGCAAATAAGAAATATGATGGATCTTTGAAAGACCTCATAAAACTGCAATACGAAACCACACCAGATTCCTTGAATATCCTAGGGATATCTACTACAAATATGAATCAAAATTTAGAAAGAGATTCTACATCTGAAATGTCATTAAATAAGGCACTATCATATGCAAAGCAAAAGTACAATGCGTCTACGGTTTTACTAAAGCTGAGAGACCTTGAATTCCGAAATTGTGAGGGATATTACAGTATCAATGAACAAGCATGTACGTGGCCTTGTTCAATTTCAGAGATGGATGAAAACGATGGGATGAACGAAGTCTATAGAAAGATGATACTTTGGGCCGATATAGTTTTAATTTCAACTCCGATTAGATGGGGAAATGCATCTTCATTGTACTTTAAAATGATTGAACGTCTTAATTGTGTTCAGAATCAAACCACATTACATGATCGCGTACTTGTAAAAAATAAGGTAGCATCTTTTATTATTACAGGAGGGCAGGACAATATACAACATGTCGCAGGAAACATGATGGTCTTTTTCACCGAGCTAGGATTTTCTTTACCACCTTTCGCATTTATGGGCTGGAGTAGAGGTTGGAACGCAGAAGATATGGAAAATAATGTACTTCAATTCTCAAAATCGCGATATGTCAATAGATCTGTGAGAGATCTTGTGGACAACGGTATAAAATTACTTCGTCAAGTAAAAGGAGACCCTTGCAAAACAGTGTCTTCTCCACAACCAAAAATCATGGAAGCACCATCAAAATTAAAAACAGATTAGTTTATACATTATCCTAGAAGAAGAGAGTCGCATCATCATTGATCTGAAGGAGTAAACTTATTCTTTATATGGTCTTTGTTAGTGGTATCATTATTTTTGGTATTGATATCAGTACGATTTATGACTTTAATTATCTTTTGAACTTCCTTGTCATATAGCTTTACTAAATCTGATATCGTAATTTTTCCAATAACTTTGTCATCTTCATTTGATAATACGGGCATCTCTTGAAGATCGTTTGACGATAATCTAACAAGCGCATTATGAAGTGAATCTGAGTTATATACAAAAAAGGGATCCTTTATCATAATGCTTTCTAGACTGACAGATTTGCGGTATTCTTCGGGAAATTCAAAGAGCTTGTGCTTGTATACAACCCCCTCAAGAATACCCTGGATATCAACAACTAAAATCATCTTATCATTATTTCGATTCATTATTTGAAGAGTCTCTTCGATGGACATATCTTTTGATAGTTTAGTATCGGCCTCTCTGACGGCATCCCTTACATAAAGATCGCTAAGTATTGGTCGCTGATATTCCATCCTATGCGCAGGCGAATCAGATCTGTTTAGTACCTGATTTCGGAATATTGAATTATGTTGCCCGGACATAATATAAGCAATAAAAGTAGCCAGCATCATTGGCGCCAAAAGTGCATAACCCCCGGTAAGTTCACTCCCCATAATAATTGAGGAAATTGGAGTTTTCGCGGTAGCTCCGAAAAATGATACCATAGCTACAATAATGACCGACGAAACGTCTATCCATGTAAATAATCCTATTAGATGAAATCCTGTTCCTATGAACGCTCCAACTAATCCCCCTATTACCATGGAAGGTCCAAATACACCCGCACTACCACCAGTACCTATAGTCAATGATGTCGCCAGAATTTTGAAAACAATTACAGCTCCAAGTATGTAGAAAGGCATCAACGCATAATCCTTGTCTATTGCTAGTTGTAACCATCCATATGATGTACCTAGTATTTGAGGAAATACAATTCCTATCATCCCTACCAGAACGCCTCCTATTGCTGGTTTCAAATACTTTGGGATCTGAAGTCTACTAAAATAATCAGATATCAAGTAAAAGGTCTTTACATATACTACACTTACGGCGGCCGAAACAAGTCCTACGATTGCATAAAGTATGAGAGAAGCCGGATGAGTGTATTTGACCAGGTCAAGAGGAATTGAGAATAAACGATCCCATCCAAAAACGAACCCGAATACAGTATAACCTGTTACTGACGCTACTAATCCTGGTATCAAAGCTCTAATTTCAAAATCTCTTCTATAGAAAACTTCAGCACTAAATACTGCGCCGCCTAGAGGAATCTTGAATATACTTCCTATGCCCGCCCCAAGACCGGCTGCAACAGCAATTCTTCGTTCATCTTCGTTCAACTTGAATAGCTTCCCTATGATTGATCCAAGACCCGCTGCAATCTGTCCTGCCGGCCCCTCGGTACCTCCACTTCCGCCACTTCCAATAGTAATAGATGACGTAACAGCCTTTACAAGAGGAACCCGCGCCCTAATGTCACCACTCTTGTAATGGTAGGCATCAATTACCGCGTCAGTGCCATGTCCTTCGGATTCTGGCGAGAACCGAGTTGTAATTAACCCAACTACCAGACCACCAAGGCCACATATCAAAGGGATTAACCAAGGTTTTTCAATAATTAACGCGTAAGTTTGACTTCCCTGGAACCCGCCTGGCAAAGGAGGAGTGTAACCTGTTCCTATTTGAAGAAATAGACCTGTAAAAAATTCAACGGAAAGAAATAGTCCAATTGCGCTAAGGCCGGCAACAATACCCAATAAAAAGCCAATGAGTATCCATTTTCTAAAATAACTAAAATCTAAATTCCACTTCATATTCCTTATAGTTCTTATCATTGATATCATTTGAGAATAGTAAGGAATATCGGTTTTCACAGCTAAACCTGGTATACAGATTATTATTATTGCTTTATAACTGTTATACCTTACAATGAGTTGGGCTAAACTATGAGCCTGAATACTTGCATAATTTTTTCTTGGATATAATTCAAAAATGGGTGAAATGAGCATTCTTGATGCTAGCAACTCATCATTTTCATTGAACTATGTTACCTCAACTTAATTAATTTAATAAATAAATTAAAGGTAAAAATGAATAAAAGCATCCGGAATGTCATTAGGGAGTTTCCGTAAGCAAAATCGAGTCAGTAAAGATCCCACTCTAACTTGTGTGAGGGATTTTCATTATTTCGTCGGAGAACATGTCCAGTAATATTCTAACCATTTACAATATGAATGAAGGCAATATGGACAAAAGACAATATCCTAATAGTCTATTTAATGAAATATGTGATAAATAGGAACATTATCTATTCTCTTACCATGAATTTGCAGATATTACTTATTGTTTTGCAGCTTTTATTACGGACTTAGCCTGTTTATAATGGACCGCATCAATCATTTTACCATCTAATAGTATTGCACCTCTAGTGTTT
>JAICFW010000130.1 GCA_025923455.1 Nitrososphaeraceae archaeon
TCAAAGAAATATTTGGATTTATTTCTCCAGCGTTTGATCCATCAAAAAATAAGGACGATTCTGAGACCAAAGATGAAGACAAAGATGGCATGACAAAGGACAAAAATGCTAAAAAGGCATTTTCAAGATTTAAACTCTTCAAAGTAATATCACCAATATTTCTACTATTCTTACTTGGCGTAATGTTCTCCTATGTGCTTGTAATTCCATTTACCCTTAACTTTCTATACAAGTATGGCGAAGCAATAGGCGCTGAAACATTTCTAACAGTCAACGATTTCATTACATTTGTACTGCAATTCGTATTGGGATTTGGCATTGCTTTTCAGCTACCAGTCATAATGTATGTGCTATCACTTAGTGGCGCAACTGACTCTAAATTCTGGCAGAGAAACTTTAGATACGCAATAATAATCATTACGGTATTCGGTGCAATAATAACACCAGATGGTAGTGGTGTCACAATGTGGTTCATCGCATTACCGATGATTACCCTATATGCTATTGGCATACTGGCTATCAGGCGAAGAGAAGATAGAGTCATTACTGTTTAATTTCCAAATAATTCGCACAATCAAATTCCTTTGAATAGAGTAGCAAAAGATAATTATCCATTTTTCATATTTGAAACTACGCAGTGAGTAATTTGGATCAATCATCATCAGCACTTCTTCAAAATGACAAAGATAATCAGCATTTGAGTTACTGGAAGGAGCTTCCTGAAAATACCCGAGTCATGTTAATATCGGCAATTTATTCGGGAGAAAATCAGAAAATCCAATTAAAATTCTATGATCCTAATTTACACGTGATATATTTTTGGCAGGATAGAACTAATCATAAACCGTATTGCTATACTAAACTGGAATATCAAAAAAGAGCAGAAGAGATAGCGTCTATAGAAAAAAAATTTGAGCTAAAGATAATTCCAAAAATGGATCTGATGTCAGACAAGGAAATTCAAGCAGTAAAAATAATTGCTCCAGATCCACTGTCGATTGGTGGAAAAGGCGGCATTAGAGAAAAACTCAATGTTTGGGAGGCCAACATAAAATATCATGAAAACTATCTTTATGATACTAGACTAATTCCAGGTTCATATTACAAGAGGCAAGGTGAAGAAATTGTTGAAGATCCGTATAAAATGTCAGACATTGTCCACAATGCTCTAAAAAATTTTCTTTGGGATAAAATCCTAGAGAGCAAAGAGGCTAGAAATGACAAGTACAGGGAATATGTGAGAGAGTGGGCCGATTTACTGAACCAACCCATTCCTGAAATGAAAAGAATTGCGCTTGATATTGAAGTTGATTCAGAAGAAGGACGGATGCCAGTTCCTAGAGAACATGATAGAAAGATTACCGCAGTAGGTATCGTATCAAATGATGGCTTCAGAAAGGTATTACTTCTTGAACAAGATAAAAATCCCAATGATGGTACACCGTTAATTCCAGAAGCAGAAATGTGCAAAACAGAAAAAGAGTTATTGGAAAAGACTTTTAAAATAATTTGGTCATACAGCGTACTCGTTACCTTTAATGGTGATGATTTTGATCTTCCATACCTCTATGAAAGATCTCAAGACCCAGCAATTGATCCTATAAATCATACCATAATACCAAAAGAGGAAATCCCTATACTAGTAAAACGAGATTCATTTATCAAGAAAGGTATCCAGGCAGAACCCGTTCAACTAAAGCACGGTGCACATATTGATTTATTCAGAACATTTCAAAATAGATCTATTCAAATTTACGCATTCAGTCACAAGTATTCTGAATTCAGATTAAATGCAATTGCAGAAGCTCTACTAAATGATAGCAAGATTGAATTTGATGGAAACATAAGCGATCTACCAATCCAAAAACTGGCTCAATATTGTCTAAAAGATACTGAATTGACATTTAGGCTTACAAGTTTTAATGATAATCTTTTGCTGAAATTATTGTTTGTCATTGCTAGGATATCCAGACTTTCAGTCGAGGACCTTTCTAGAGTTGGGGTAAACCAGTGGATCAGGGGAATGTTATTTTATGAACACAGAAAAATCAATGCACTTATTCCTCATAGCGAGGATCTTCGATTCAAAGGACAGGCCTCAACTGAGGCAATAATAAAAGAAAAAAAGTATAGGGGAGGTCTTGTCGTAGAACCCACCCCAGGAATCCACTTCAATGTTTCGGTAGTTGATTTTGCCAGTCTATATCCAAGTATTATCAAGGTTCATAATCTATCATACGAAACAGTAAACTGCCCTCACGATACTTGCAGTCAGGACCCAGAGCAAAAAATTCCTGATACAACATACTGGACTTGTAAGCAGAAAAAAGGAATAACTTCACTCCTTATTGGGTCACTCCGGGATCTCAGAGTAAACTACTACAAGCAATTATCAAAAGACAAAACAATCTCCCCTGAAGAACGGCAACTCTATACTGTAGTAAGTCAGGCAATTAAAGTCATTCTTAACGCAAGCTATGGAGTAATGGGAGCTGAGATATTTCCACTCTACTGTCTTCCTGTGGCAGATGCTACTGCGGCTATCGGAAGAAGTATCATCACAAAAACAATAGATAAATGCAAAGAGTCAGGTATTGCCGTTGTCTATGGTGATACAGATTCATTATTTCTACGAAATCCTTCAGAAGGTAATGTAGATGAAATTTCAAAATGGGCAAAAACCAATCAAGGAGTAGACTTGGAACTTGACAAGGAATATCGCTACGTTGTTTTTAATAATCTCAAGAAAAATTATCTTGGAGTTCTCAAAGACGGTACTGTTGATGTAAAGGGCTTGACAGGTAAAAAATCTCACACTCCACCCTTCATTAGAAAAGCATTCTATAGTATGTTAGATATACTTGGTAAAGTTAATACTGAAAAAGATTTCGGTGCTGCTAGAGAGAAAATTAAAGAACTTATAAAAGATAGTGCCAAAAAATTAGAGTCGGATAAATATCCTCTGGAGGACCTTTCCTTCAATGTCATGATAAATAAATCTCCAGAAAAATATGGCAAGAGGACCTCTGAAAACTTGAGAATCTCATCCATAGATGGACATGGTTCTACAACCAGTACTATGAAGGGCATTCCTCAGCATATAAAAGCCGCAATGCAATTCTCAGACAATGGAAAGCAGATAAAAGCTGGAGATATAATCTCATATGTAAAGACAAAGACCGTTGAGGGAGTCAAACCAGTCGAATTGGCAGATCATAAAGACATAGATACCGAAAAATACCTAGAGGCGATGGAATCTACTTTTGATCAAATGCTAACCGCATTGGATGTAAATTTCAAGTCTATAATAGGCAAACCAAGACAGAGCAACCTGGATGAATTATTTTGGTCAAATTAATATCTTGTCTTGTATTAGGAATAATTGTAAACAGGGATTTGGCTGAGGAGGATTGACAAAGATTTTAGATCTTTTGGACACTTTCATTACCCCGGAAAGAACCAAAGCTGGTTGTTCTTTTGGTGACATTGACATGCAAATTTCATTTAACGAAGCGGAGATTGTATTTTTTGGTATTCCATTGGAACTGACAACTTCCTTTGGAAAAGGGACCAGCAGAGGCCCTGAAGCAATCAGAAGTGCATCTGGCCGTCAAATAGAGACCTATGTTTATGATGAAAAAAAAGATATTAAGGAAATTGCGAAAATTTTTGACTTGGGTGATATTAAATTGCCCGAAAATACTGGTGGTAAAAAAATAGAATCTGTTTTTTCCTTCTTAAATGAAAATGTTCCTCCCCTAATAGAGGAACTCTCAATTACAAGAAAGAAACCGTTTATACTTGGCGGAGAGCACACCATCTCATACTTTTGTTTCAAGGGCCTTTCAGCAACTGAGCCTCTGCTGATTCATTTTGATGCCCATCGAGATCTAAAACCTGAATACGAAGGAATGAAGCTATGTCATACTACTCCGTTCTACAGATTAATAGAAGAAGGATTTATTCAGGGTAAAAATATCATACAGATAGGTATCAGACAGACAGATAAGGAGGAAAATAATATTGCTGAAAAAAATGGTATAGTAACATTTGATCCCTGGGAAATAAAAAATAATATTGATGATATAACAGAATATCTTCATAAAGTTACTAATAATAGAAATATTTACATATCATTTGACATTGACGTTTATGACTTGCCTTATGTTCCTTGTACAGGAACGCCAGAGCCATTTGGACTGGATCCATTTGAAATATTAAAAATACTAAAAAGTATAAACGATTCTGCCAATCTGGTAGGAATGGATCTCGTAGAGGTGGCTCTTAAAAATGACGACTACAGAGAAGGAGCACTTGGAACACAAACGCTCCTGAGGATAATCCCAAGAAAGTACGTCTAGTTAAGTAATTTCCGTCTTAACTATTACATATTATACGGTAATTTTTTGCTAGTTGCTTAGCCCCATCTTGCTCTTTCGTTTTCTCTGTCTTCCTTGGTTGCTTTTTTCCATTCTTTATAATGCTGTCTGCACAGGTATACTCTCTTGTTTGAAGTATTGACTTCCAAACCTGATGCCATGCTGGCCTTACTCCCACTAATGGATCTTTGTGCAGGTTCTGAACATCCACTTACACCGCAGCTTTCTCCTTTCTCAACTCTACCCATTTGAATGGGATCTAAGTTACGAAATATAAAAACATTAAAGAATAAAATTGAGCTTTAGATTTGCAATACTGTTTTTTCTAATTTCATACCATGATTAGCGGTCGTTTTGACAGATAGACAGGCAGGTTTAGTGGCAAGTATGGTTTATCAGAAATTTCTTGTTTGATTTTTTTCATTAGATTATCTAGGGCTATACCATATTGTGACTTTGATAACCTTTCTCTAACTACCAGTTCACTACCGTCGACCTCCTTGTCTCCAATAACCAGAATGTAATGAATCCATTCAGATTCAGCTTCTCTAATTTTTTTTCCAACGGAAAGTTCTCTGTCATCAATATCGGCCCTTATATTATTTTTATTTAATTCGTCAACAATTTTCTCACCGAATTCTGTATGTTTTGAGGCTACGGGAATTATTCTGACCTGGGTGTGCGATAGCCATAATGGTAATGCTGGAGTCTTTCCTGCAGTACCATTTTTGTCAGCTTTTTCTAACAGGGCAAATATTACTCGTTCTACTGCTCCACTAGGAGAGTTATGTAGAATAATCGGATATTTTTTCTCACCATCGCTGTCAACAAATTCAATCTTGTATCTCTCGCCATTTTCGACATCTATCTGGTCAGTTGACAGAGCCGCAGCTTTTCCCAAACTATCAACGAAATTAAATTCCCATTTAACAATGAAATAAAAGAATTTCTCTTTCCACATTTCTACAATTATTGGTTTCTTTAGTCTGGCTGCAAAAGTTTTAATGAATTCCTTATTTTGATCGTAAAAGTCTGATGTAAATCGAATAACCATATCCACATCATCATTTGGAGATATACCAAGACCTTCTATTACTCTTAACGATAACTCAAACCGCTTGACAAATTCTTCTTTTGCCTGTTCTATATCTTTACAAAAAGCATGGCAGTCAGGCATACTAAAGGCCCTTAGTCTTCTAAGTCCAACTAATTCGCCGCTCTTTTCTCTTCTAAAAGAATACCTTGTTAATTCATAAAGTTTCAATGGCAACTGTTTGTAAGAAAGTTGAAAATCCTTGGCCATCAGAAACTGACCAAAACACGCAGCAAACCTCAAGAAAAGTTGTTTGTTATCTGATTTAATACTGTACTGCCTTGCTGGAAACCTATTAAAATAACTGTGGATTGAAGGATGGTTGGAATCATACATTACTGGTGTTTCAACTTCTATTCCGCCATATTCGTGCACCATACTTGAAACATAAGTCTCGATTAATGATTTCATTAAACGTCCCTTTGGATAGTATCTCATATTACCTCCGTCAGATGAAGGTTCATAATCAGCTATGGCTAGTCTCTTCATTAATTTCACATGTGGAGGTACCTCAACTACTGTTCTCTTTTTTGACAATTCATAATCAGCTAGCTTACTAAACGAACTGTTTTTTTCAAAAGTATACTCATCCATTGGAACAAGATTTCCTTCCACTGTTTGAACATACCATGTAGATTTCAGCACTTGTTCTGATTTTAATGCGATTGATTCACCAGTCGATTCTGATTTTAATTTACTAGGATCTTCAGATTTTTTCTTAATTGTTTTAGATTGTTCTGCCAATGGATGCCCTTTTATTTTTATGTTAAATGATTTTGTCCAACCAAACGGAGCCCTATTCACAGTCTGGAACAGATTCCTTGACTTTTCTTCAATGGAATTTAGCAGAGATTGTGCTATGCTGGGGTCAGCCAAGTCCGAGCTTAGGTGTGCATACGGGTAGATTAACAGGTTATCACATTTTATCATCTGGCCATATGCCTTTAATTCATCTCCAACTTCGTCAATTAGGGACTCATCATCATCTTTTTCAACAGCAACGAGTGCCACAATTACTTCGTCTATTTTCTTACTTGACTTTGAAGGAATATCCTCTGCCGTCTGTATTTCTTTGGAAATAGGTTGGTATTCAATAAAATCTGCATGTAGCAAAAGAAAGCGCATTTAATGACGAGAATTAAACCTAAAAGGTCAAATTAAATGGTTTGGAAATAAATTCTCAATTCTACAACTAATAATTGGATCTGAGTTCAATAAACCGGGTCTCAGGGCTCAGTCTCAAGTTTGTAAATGGATATTTGTTAATATCAGTCCCTCCCGTAATATTCTGCTCAAACCTTGCTAAATTATGCGTTGCATTGTATGCTAGATTCAGTCTGGACGAATTATCTCCATTCAAAATTCTAACAAATCCACTATCTATAATCATCAAGTATTTGTCTGTCTTGAATGGTGTCTTACTGTAAAAGTTCTTTGCATCAAATGTCTTATTAAAAACAAATTCAGGAATCCAAAAGTACTGAGGATTTCCAATTAAAGTTACTTTATCAGCAGGACTGATGGCTGTTGCATTTGAGTTACTATCCGGTAAATTTGCGAGTACAAAAGCAAGTGCTTGATAATAGGTTGAATTCATATTCAATGTTATCAGCATAGTAATACTGCATATGCCAAATATTCCGATAACTGCAATCCTGATGTAGGGAAGCATATTTTTCAACCTGACGTTGGCAATGTTGTTTCCTATCTTTTCTATCATGGTAGCGCCGGCTATGCAAAACGGAGGCAGCAACAGTATAAGATGAAATGAAGAAACATAGCCGATTGCTTGTAGGAAAACAAAAATGGGAATCGTCCACAGCAAAAGAAAATAATCCTTCTTTATTGCTGAATATACAAGGCCACCCATTCCAAGAATAAATAAGACCGGGTCTATTTGGAAGAACGTGTTTATTGTATTAATTAAAGGTCTATCTCTACTAACTTGGTAACGCACACCATCTATCCAATCGTTCATGTCTCCACTTAATGTTGCATGGATAGGCCACAACATAGGGACCAAAAGAACCGGGATTAACCAGACTATTGCATATTTCTTTTTTCTGGTAACCATATACACCATAATGACACCTAAAGGAATAATTGTAAATGCAGGTATCTTGGTAAATATCGCAAGACCTAGGAAAATTCCTGATATAATTAGAGTAAGCTTGGTATACTCACCCTGGTATGTGTGCTTTTGTGTTTGTTCAAGTTGTTGTTGATGCTGATTTTTTTGTAGTTGTCCTGGAAGTTCTGCGTCTTTTTGTGGTTTTGACTGCAGTTGTGAGGGTGAAGATGATTGGAGCTGGCGATCCCTGCCTAAATTTAAAATGAGGAGTATAGATGTCAAAATGAAGGGCAGTTGTATTGTCTCTAGGAATATTCTTCTTATCATCCAGGTAAACGGCATGACTGCAAATAATATTGAGGCAATTATTGCAACATTTCTGCCATATCTATACTCTGTGATCCTATATAATAGAAAAGTGTCAAACACAGCCAAGACTCCCATAATCACACGTGGGACCAAATACAATTGCTCAACGGGATTCTTCTCGCCAAACGTTTCGACATTAGGAAAACCAATTATGCTAAAAATGCCTGCCAGGAAAATTTGGCCAAAATAAGGAGCTCGATATCTATCCTGCGGCTGAAGTCCCTGACCGATTTCTGTGGAAATTGCCTTTCTGAGGTAGTGCCCTTCATCCGTATGAATTGAGGGAAATCCTGTAGGATTCCACAGGTGGGTATAGGCAGAAAGGACAAGTGGAATAAGAATAAATACTAAGGATCGCCGCCTTGTTCCGTCTTTTAATTGTAGTCGGAGATTCAATTAGCTTCTTTATCCATTAAATATGACATTTATACATGAATTAAACCTTGTGGAGGCTGTTAACCATCAAATATATTGTAAACTATTGAGCGTCACGTTACCATGAAGAAGAGTTTATTCTCATCTTATTTTCATTCTATTAAGGGTGCTTTGTTTTTTTTCTTGACTACTTTACTGACTGAACAGCATTTTTGAGGATATCAAAGTACTTTGTAGGAACTAAATTGCCAGTATCGTCGCTTGTCACTAGATTAAAATTCTCCACTCTATGTGGTCTAAAATTCCAATACCAAAATGCCCATCCATAGGGATCTATTTCATTGAATTTCTTTAAAATCGCATTTGTATCTTCCGGAGTGATATCACTTGATTCTGGGTCTATTTCGTAGACAAAGTCTCCTTCTTCGTTTATTACTTTATCCCTAGCCACGTTATTCCATTCCCCGATATACATAGGAACTCCAGATAGGTTGCCAGTTGCCAAAAACATGTTCAGTCTTTCCTCTTGGTAGCTGTCCGGTGATGGCAATCCGTATATACTAAATTTGAATATCGTATTTGTCTTATTTTCAGGTGTCATCTTTGCTAGATTCGTTGCATTGACTCCAATGTTACTATCAAGATCAACAGGTATGCTCATGCTATACACAATATCTTTTTTTGTTACATTTCTCAATTCATTTGTCATAAAAGTATTGAATTTTCCAATCTTATCCCACTGGTCCACGCTGTGTACTTGCGGTTCGCTCAATATTTCATATCCAGCAGTACTTGCGTGGCTGTCTACCGTACTCACTACTTTCTTCAAGAATTCAGACTGAAGATTCCATCCGTCAGTACCATTTGCATCAGTGACCTCTCTATTCCACCAGTGAGTCCACCATGCTGCTGCTGATGGATACAAAGGACTACCTCCACTGCCGTAAGTATATTCTGTATTATTTTGGAATAGGAAGCTAGGAAATCCTGTTCCTCTTTGAGGATTAAGCCATGATGAAGTATGAAATTGATGGTTATCGTAGATTATTTTTATTCCATATTTGTCTGCAAGAGTTGCAGCAAACTTTAATTCATTTATGAATGCCACGGGATTTTTCACATAAGATTCCCAATAGTATACATATCGCACATGGTTCATTCCCCCATCTTTTATTATCTTAAAACTCTGGTCATAGTAATTATCAGGAAAGGGATTCTTAAACTCTCGAGATTGAGGTAAAGTAGTATAGTAACCTAACATGTTTACCCCGATAAGCTGCGTTTTTGCCTCCTGAGCATATAGATTAGGTATCAGTGAAATGTTTAGAATTAATAAGAAAGCAAATGTAATTCCGAAAACCGGCAAATTCATTAGCTGAATAAAATCAAAGTCCCAATATAAAATTATTGAAGAGAAAATATTGGGTTTTAAGAATGAGCTTCTCTTGCCCCGGGGACAAGTTGTCTTGTTGTTGTAAGGTCCTCAATTTTCTTGTTGATATTGAGAACTATTTCAAGCAAGTCAGGTTCAATTCTGTTTTGTTTTATGAACGAAGCCAATGCTTGAGTGTCTTTTGGTAGGCACATTCCATCAAATGGTCTTCCAAATTCAGTACCATATTTGCCAATTCTTTTATCCAACGATACGCCCAAACTCACAATCTTGTCGTCTATTCCCAAATGTTTGCAAATCAATCCTATTTCATTAAAGAATGAAATCTTTAATGACAAAAAGCAATTTGATGCATACTTGATAAGCTCTGCGGCTTCAAATGAGGTGGTGATGATATTTTTTGTCAAAGGCTTGTATATGTCGACTAGCAAATTTGACAATTCATTACTACCCTCATCTCCAATTATTGCTCTGTCTGGCTTGAAGAAATCTTCCAACGCAGAAATCTGTCTCAGAAACTCTGGATTGTAGGCAACTTCATAGTCGACTCCTCTCTTTTTGATACAGTTTTTTTCAAGATAGTTTAACACTACACTGCGCATAGTACCAGGCAACATTGTGCTCCTGAAAACCAACATATGAGGTTTATCAGTTGAATTCAGATAGTTTGCAAGTTGATATAGCACAGAAAGTATTTGTGAAAGGTCTTGCTGGGAGTTATGAGTTGGAGTATTAACACATACAAATGAAATATCTGTTTGTGACATTGCATCACTCAGATTGTCTGCAACCTTGTATCCATTATTCTTTAGAGTTCTAAGCCTATCCTTTGAAATGTCATAAAAAATTACCTCATGACCTAGCTTATGAAATCCCTGACCCGTTGCACTTCCTACTACACCAGAACCAATAATGCTTATTTTACTCGTGCAAAATCCCTCTTTATTATAGGGGCATTATAATTAATCATATTTATATAATTCCTTTTCATTTTCGAGTAAGAAATATAGTAAGAATTAACACTAACCATTTTACATCATTAACTTCTATTTCACAGTAAAAGTTACTAATAAATAATCTGGAAAGGGAAATTAAATAGTGAAAACTTACAGGGAACAATCGCTTCAAAAGCATGGCGGTATTTTTGGAAACATTATTTTTGACCTGCTACTTGTTGCTTTTGCCGTTTCCCTGCTTATTTCACCAATTTGGTTTGACATTAACGATGTCATTTACCAGTTGAATGGCCTGAAAGATTACATTTTTAGAAATTTCATTCCAAGTTCGTTGTACAATTATTGGCTTATTATCCCGTTGGGTATTATAGGCACTTGGAGATGGACTACATGGGTAATCAAAAAAATAGTCGCCACCCTCTATTCTCCAATGACGCCAAGGTCAACTAAGTCAGCTTCAAATGGCACAGAGCAGTTTACTGTGTCAGTAATCATACCCGTGTACAAAGAAGACAAGAAAATTTTTAAGAGATCTTTGGAATCATGGTGGAAAAATAAACCTACAGAAATAATTGCAATTATCGACAAGTCCGATCCAGAGTGCATAGCTGAATTTAAGGAATTTCAACAAGGCAAGAGTAATCTAAAGCTGATAGTGACTTCAAAACCTGGTAAGAGGGCCGCCTTGGCCGACGGGATATCCGAGTCAAAGGGCAGCATTCTTGCTCTAACAGATAGCGATACCATGTGGGATTCAAATTTTTTGGAAAATGCCCTACGACCGTTTCAAGTTGATCCAAAAATTGGAGGAGTTACTCCAAGATATCACCCCATCGAAACAAGAACAATCTGGCAAAAGATGACTGATATCTTTTGGGATATGAGAAACTATTATGATATGCCAGCACAAACCGCAGGTGGAAAAGCTCTGTCATGTTTGAGCGGTAAGACTGCATTGTATCGAAGGGAAATTCTAGTACCAAAAATGAATTTCTTTCTAAATGAAAATATCCTTGGCAGAAAAAAGGAATCAGGTGAAGACAAGTGTTTTACAAGACTCGTTCAACAGGAAGGATGGAAGACCTATTATCAGAGTTCTGCAGTAATATATTCATCTGCTGCGCCAGGTTTTGACCAGTTTATCAGACAACGAATTAGATGGGCAAGGAACAGTCATAATTCTGATTTCCAAAGCTTATGGAGTGGATGGGTATGGAAATGTCCCTACCTTGCATTTTCCATGATAGACCGTTTTATTTCAGTCTTTACACTATTACTGGGTCCGATATTTCTCACACTCGCAATTATTGAAAATCAATGGGAATTGGCCATCTCTATAGTTATTTTATGGTTAGTTGGCAGGACTATCAAAATTTTTCCACATTTAAGACGCAATCCAAAAGACTTCTTGATACTTCCCGTATATCTTGGAGTAAGTTTCTTGATGGCGCTAACCAGGTTGTATGCTCTTGTTACCATACGTGATCAACATTTTATCAGAGGAATCAGGAAAGTAAGTGCTAGCAGGATAAAGAAAATCAAGGATTACTTTTTGACTGCAGAAATGATAGCCGGGATATTTATTTTTGCACTCACATTGCGTTGATACCTAAAAATTTTATTATTTTTTCTGTTACTCTAATTATAAACAGAATTTGATTTGATTTGATTTAACTTAGTTAGTTTATTCTATTTCTATAATCTGGTTTGAATTCCCTTTTCAGCCAGATATCTTTTTACCTTATCAAGTGTTAACTTGTCATAATGAAATATGGAAGCTGCCAGTACTGCATCCACATCAGTTTTCTTGAATGCTTCAACCATGTGATCTGAAGAACCACAACCACCTGATGCAATAACCGGTATTCTTACACTATTGCATATCGCATTAGTCAATTCAATATCGTAACCATTTTTAGTACCATCTGCATCTATACTTGTCAAGAGTATTTCGCCAGCACCAAGTTCTTCTACTTTTTTTGCCCATCGGATGGCATCAATTCCTGTACCTTTGGAACCACCGTATATCATTACTTCAAAATAAAAATCCCTTTCAGGACCATGCACTATCGTTTGTTTTTCATTTTTTTCATCAACCTCGTAATTTCTCTTTACATCGATGGCAACTACAACACATTGTCTGCCGAATATTTTCATAAGATCAGTTACCAATTTAGGGGTTTTGACTGTTGCAGTGTTAATTGAGACTTTATCAGCCCCATTAAGGAGAATCTCTCTTGCATCTGAAAGCGTCTTTATCCCTCCTCCCACAGTGAAAGGAATGTCTATTACACTGGCTACTTTTCTAACCATGCTTTTCATAATCTCGCGGTCTTGTTTTGATGCAGTTATATCAAGGAAGACAAGTTCGTCGGCTCCCTGGTCACAGTATGTTTTAGCCAGTTCAACAGGGTCGCCTGCATCCTTTACTCCTCGAAACTTGATTCCTTTGACCACTCTACCATTATCTACATCAAGACATGGAATGACTCTCTTTGATAACGGCATTAGGCTATTGCTTTCACCTTTTTTATTTCCAACCTTTCTTCATATAATGCCTTCCCCAGAATCACACTATCACATCCGATAGACCGAATTCTTAACACATCTAGCAAGTTAGAAATTCCACCACTAGCAATTATCTTTGACTTTCGATCTGTATTAATGCTATTTAAAGTAACAATATCCGGACCAGAAAGAGTTCCATCCTTGACTATGCTAGTTAGGAGAAAATTGCAAATTCCAAATTTATTGAACTTGCTTATCGCATCGACAACAGTATAGTCTGAAGCCGATTTCCACCCTTCAATCATTACCTTTCCATTTATTTCATCAAGCGAAATGACAATCTTGTCGCTATACTTCTTGCTGAGTGAACGCAATTCATTTTCATTTCGATAAGCCATAGTTCCGACTACAATTCTTGAAAATCCCATTTTTGCAATCCTTTCAAAAGTATCAGCATCGCGAATACCGCCACCAATCTGGACTCGAATATTCACGCCATGTAAAATGTCAGAGATTATTGAGAGATTATTCGTAGCACTACCAAATGCAGCATCAAGATCAACTATGTGCAATATATCAGCGCCATCTTTTTCCCATTTCTTTGCAACCTGAACAGGGTCTTTGCTATACACTTTTTTGGTAGATTGGTCCCCTTTGGTTAACCTGACTACTTCCCCATCCATTATGTCAATTGCTGCTAATACCTTCATTAGTTTTGTTCACAAATATTTACAAAATTTTTCATAATTTGGGCCCCAATTTTTCCTGATTTTTCAGGGTGGAATTGAGTACCAAAAAGATTTGAACGTTCTATTACAACAGGCAATTTTGAACCATATTCAGTTACTGCTGCAATGAGCTTATCATCTTGGGGCTCAATATGATACGAATGAACAAAATACACCCAGGAATCTTGCGGTATACCTTTCAAAAGGTTACTTCCAGTATTAACAATTCTTAGATTATTCCATCCTATATGAGGTACTTTGACCTTCATTCTCGGAAGCATCAAAACGTCACCATCTAATACTTTCAGACCCTCCAAAATTCCTTCCTCGCTTTTATCAAACAACATTTCAAGGCCAAGACAAATCCCAAGTATTGGCATGCCCTTATCTACAGCAGCATTCAATAATCCTGAATCCTTTTGCATAGAACTAATGGCGCTATCAAAGTTACCTACTCCTGGTAAAACTAATCCATCATAGTTCTCCAGTTCCCTAAGAGACCTGATAATCTCTACGGAATGCGCGCCATTACCTAGGAGGGATTGGTGCAAATTAAATAGATTACCTGCTCCGAAATCAAAAATAGCTATTTTTGTCATTTACATCATGTCTTTGGTACTAGGAAGGCCTTTTCTCCTTTGATCAATTGCTGCAGCATTTCTAAACGCAATAGCAAAGCTCTTCATGGCAGATTCTAATTTGTGGTGATCATCCTCTCCATATTCTACTTGTATGTGCGTACAGGCAACAAGATTCTGAAGTAAAGATCTAAAAAAGTGTTCAATATCCTCCTTTGCAATACCTTCCACTTCACTTCTATCTAATTTTAATTCAAACTTTGAGTATTGTCGCTTGACTAGATCAATTGCTGCATTACTCCTTGAATCATCCATAGGCACAATAGCATAACCAAATCGCATTATTCTGGCCCTATCTCCTAATGCCTTATCCAGACTCTGACCCATGCAGATAGCAATGTCTTCTATCAAATGATGTAAAATCGAATCATGAGATTTGACATCAGCTTCTATATCGACCAGGCTGTATTTGCTAAAGGTTGTTATCAGGTGATCTAGAAATTTCAAACCACTTGATATCTGTGCTTTACCCTCGCCGTCAAGATTAACATTTAGTTTTATTGCTGTTTCAGATGTACTCCTGCTCAGCGATGCAGTCCTAAACTTATCAGTATCTGACAATTAGTATCTAAAATTGTGTCTTAACTTTATTTAATATGTTCGGTAATTCATTTATGTTCTTGACTATTAATGAAGTTCCATTACTTGTAAACAGGCTCCTTATTTGATTTGATCTTGCATTAGAGGCACATACTCCAATTAATTTAATGTCCAGATTGGATATTTTCCTTGCTCTCTGTACCATGAACAAATCCTCTGCGGAATCTCCAACATAAAAAGCATTGCTGACTCCAAAGCTATTTATTGATTTTATTAAGGCCGAAGGGTCTGGTTTGCCCATCTCTCTTTTTTCATCCTCCAAGTAAACTGACCCTTTCATATCAAAAAACTTAAAGACTGACTTCAGGGAATATTCTGCAGCTATTCTACTTCTTCCAGAAACAATTCCTGTTCTCATATCAAACATATTCGATATTTTCTTGAGAGTCGAATTTGTAACTAAAACTATGTCATTTTCAATGAGTGGCCTCCCAGAATAATATTTTGAATTTGTGCCGTGCTGTTTTTTAAACAATTGCGGACCATAAAAGTACTCGTCAAAGACCCGAGATATTATACTTGTATTAACATCTCCAGGATACCTCAATAATTTCTTTATTTGTTTGAGATGGCTTTTCGAATAGTCCTTTAGATAATTTTCTACAGATTTGATTCCCTTTGAACTGGCGTTCTGTGCAATATTTTCTATAAAAAAAAGTAAATCAGATTTTTTAAGAGGCCCACATAATATACTTAGAAGTAGGGCATAGCTTGTGTCAATATCATTGTTAAACATTCCAGATTTACGGAATTTGAAAATCAGTTCATCACTGACTATTTTTCCCAGGTTCTCTTTGGATACATCGATATATTTTACAAGGAACTGGACTGTTTTTTTTATGGATTTGTTATAAGATTCACTAGTGTCAATCAGCGTACCATCGATATCAAAAATAATACATGTGTTTGAATTCATTGTAATCTATTCTGCTTTGAATTCAATGAATGTTCTTGATTGCGGACAATATTTTATTATTCATCTTTTTTGTCCCCACCGTTATTCTGATACAGTTTCCATAGTTTTTGATGCTGCCTAATCCTTTTACTACTATTTTTGAATTTTCTAGCGCCTCAACAATTCTACTATATCTTGTGTTACATTTTACGAACAAAAAGTTTGCATCTGATTTGTAAACATAAATGTTTTTAATTTTTGATAGATTCTGGTAGAGTCTCTCTCTTTCATTTTTTATTAGTGAAATGCTTTCATGCACTTTTTTAGGTCTCGAAATCAATGACACTGCAATGGCAAGTGAAAGGCTATTTACTGCATATGGTAACTGAATTCTACTTCTAAATAATTCTGCAAGTTCCTCGTTTGCTACCATATACCCAACTCTTGCACCTGCTAAACCCAATGCCTTTGAGAATGTACGAAGAATTACCAGATTTGGATACTCATTTACATATTTAGTTAATGAATATTTTGAAAATTCTACATATGCTTCGTCTACAATTACCAAGTTATTTTTCAAGGTTTTCAAAATATGCAGAACTTCTGATTTGTCAAATTGATTTCCTGTAGGGTTGTTGGGAGAACACAAATAAATCGCATGTGATTTATTTGCATCGATTATAAATTGCTCTATATCAAGAGTGTTATCAATTGATGATAACATTATGTCAGAAAATGTTATTCCATGGAACTGACATCTTGTTTTAAAATATGAAAAAGTAGGATAAATTGAAGTTAACCTCCTTCCTTTTCCAATTAGAGTCAAAAGTAAATCAATAATTTGATCAGAACCACTACCCAATACTAGTGACTTTTCACTAATCTTTAGATAATGAGACAGTCTCCTATACAGTTGTTCGTATAGGTCAATGGGATATTTTCTCAGATCAATTTTTTTTAAACTATCTAAAGCAATTTTGGTAAGATAATCCTTCTCTACAACTAGATTTTCATTTGCGTCCAATTTAGAATAATTATTCTCAGGGGGTACAGCATACTTCTCTATCATGGAAATTTTTTTCATTTCCTTTATCAACCAATCTGTCAATTTCTGAACCTCTCTTCTACAGCATAATAATGATTCGGTAAACCTTCCGCAAAGGCCAATTCCTTTATGTATTTTTGAACTGATTGGAGACCCATTTTTGTTACTGTAATGTGGTTAACTAATTTTACAAAATCAAGTACTGATAATGAGGATTTTGATTTACCAAATTCTATCGTTGGTAACACGTGATTTGACCCAAGACAATAGTCACTTGCTGATGATGGACTATACTTACCCAGTAACACAATACCAGCCGTATTTATCTTTGAAGAAATTCTACCAGGGTTTTCTGATATGACTTCAAGGTGTTCTGGTGCAAGTTCGTTAATAAATGAAATTCCATCATCCTCATTTTTGCATAGTGCAATAAAACCGTTTTTTCTCAGACTATATGAGACAATTTCAAATCTCGACAGGGAACTATTCAATGTATTCTTGATTTCATTTACTAATTTTTTAACCAGAGACTCTGAAGTAGTAACGACACCACAAATTGTATTCGGACTATGTTCTGCCTGAGATATCAGATCTTTGACTACATATCGGGGATCAGATCTTGAATCTGCGTATATTAAAAGTTCAGTTGGACCTGCAATCATATCAATGCCAATCTTGTTACTAACAAGAAATTTTGCAATATTAACAAACAATCCACCTGGTCCAACAATTTTATCAACTTTCTTTATTGTTCTAGTTCCATATGCAAGAGCTGCCACCGCCTGTGCACCACCTATTCTATAGACTTTATCAATCCCGCATATGTCAGCAGCTACTAGCGTTACAGGATCAATACTACCATCCTTCATGGGAGGACTTACTACGGATATCGAGTTTACGCCTGCAATCATAGCAGGAACAACACACATCATCAAAGTACTTGGATATCTTGCTTGTCCACCCGGGACATAACAACCAACACTTTCTATTGGTTTGAGAGCTCTCTCAATTGTTATACCGTTCTCAGATGATAGGATTCCTGACAATCGTTTCAAAAGCATTTTCTCATTTTTTTCAAGAAGTTTTTTGCTTTTCTTTAGGGAATTCAATTGATTCGCTGTTACCTCTTTGTAGGCTTTTTTTAATTCGGATTTGTCTACTATTATGGAGTCGATTTTTACTTTATCGTATTTTTTCGTATATTTTAGAATCGCACTGTCCCCATATTTGATAACATCATTGATTATCTTCTCAACTATCTCACTTTTCTGAGGGATACGGTTTGAACGTCGAATGAAATTTGCTTCCTTGACTGCATTCTTTACTATTATTTTCTTGATCACTTATTCATGACCTGTTTTAGCTCCTCTAATGGGAGAATTTGTTTTGGCTGTATCACAACAAGTCCTTGCGCCATCTCTCTTAACTTTGGAACTATCTTTATGTATTCATTTTTGTCTATGACTGTGTTGACGCCAAACCAGCCTTCTTCACTTAATTTGCTAATTGTGGGTCTCTTGAGTGCAGGCAAACTATCCAGCAATTTTTGCAGGTTCTCTTCTTTCACATTCACAAAAATGTGAAGTTTTTTCCTTGCTTCCACAACACCCTTGATAAGGGCAATTATGTCTGCGATTTTCTCTGCTTTTACTTTGTCTTCTAATGATTTCTTGTTTGCAATTAGATGTGCACTTGAATGACCCAAAGTTTCAATAAGCTTCAAGTTGTTTTGAACAAGTGTAGTGCCTGTTTCTGTTATATCACATATAGCATCAACATCTTCGGGAGGTTTAGCCTCGGTCGCTCCAAAGGATAGAAAGATTTCGACCATTTTATTTTCACCTACTCTCAACCAGGGGGTAATAATCATCGGGCGAATATCACCATAATACTTTTGGTACACTTTGTTAGAACGTATGTGAGCAGAAGTCGTAGTGAGGTACTCTGATGAAATTCTTAAAGTGCGTTTCTGTTTTGCGAAACCTTCTATTAACTCAGTCAAGTTGTTGTATTCAAAATTTTCCGGGATTGCTACGACCTGATTAACTTGGCCATATTCTAGATCTAATAGAATTTTAACATCTGCAGTTGCTTCGATAATCCAATCTTTACCAGTAATTCCTATATCGTAAAATCCTTCTTGTACATACGTTGGGATCTCTTGCGGTCTGAGGATTTTTACTTCTATTTCGGGATCGCTTAGCTTAACCCTATATGTTCTACCCCGACCCCTGACTGTTTGCCATGCCTCTTCAAGGATCTTAAATGTCGCATCTTCGATACTGCCTTTTGGTATCGCAAATTTTACTGTTGCCATCTGATATCAAAAGGATCTTTTTAATGGGATATATTTCTATTGAATAAATTACTTGTAGAGTTTCTTTTCTGACAATTATTAATATGTTTATTATGAAAAATTGTTCAAAATTATTTATTATAGAGTATTTTTAGTATTCTTCGATGAACCATCCTTTACCGTTCCCAGTTCGTGTAGAATTCGTCTAGCACTATCCAAACTTATCTTTGATTGCTTGTACATTGCTTCTGAAACCAAATCAACTAATTTGCCAGTCGCGCCTGCTGCAACAGCAATATTTTTTGCATGAAGTTTCATATGTCCTTTCTGAATTCCTTCTGTGGACAATGCCCTAATTGCCGCTAAATTTTGTGCAAGTCCGACAGATGCTATGATACAGGCTAATTCGCTTGCCGATTTTACCCCTAATATTTTCAGGCCCATCTTGGCCATAGGATGGACTGTTGATATGCCGCCCACAATGCCCACTGATAGGGGAATTTCTATTTTACCGACAAGATCGCCATTTGACGACTTTGAAAAAGAAGTAAGTGATCGGTATTTGCCATCTCTTGATGCATATGCATGAGCGGCAGCCTCAATTGCACGAAAATCTTGACCTGTTGCAATACAAACTGCATCAATTCCATTCATGATTCCTTTGTTATGTGTTACTGCCCTGTGACTATCAGAGAAGGCTAGAGCAAAAGCGGAAAGTATCCTATCAACAATGTCAGCTCCTCCGAGTTCTTCCTTCTTGAATGTAGCTTTACTGATAGCTATCCTCTCCGTGGCATAGTTGGAAAGTATTTTGAGAATAACTTTGCCACCTGTCTTTTGCTGTATTCTGGGCCCTAAAAGTTCGCACATTGTATTTATGGTGTTGGCTCCCATGGAATCTTTGCAATCAACATAAATTTCAGCCAGAAGCATTTTCGTTCCATCGATGTCATTATCAATTACTCTTGATTTCAGATCAACAGCCTTGACATTTTTTGAAACGGAATTGGCTACTTTGAGCAGGGATTTCTTACTCTTTGAAATGACCTGCGTGGCTTTTTTGATATCTACAAGGTTGGTTACCTGAATCTGACCTCTCATTATAGAACTTTTTGCCGAAGCCTTGAATCCTCCTTTAGACTTGGCTAGTTTTGCGGCATGACTTGCTGCTGCAATAACAGAAGGTTCTTCGATAGCCATGGGAACAAGATACTCTTTTCCATTGACTACAAAATTTGTTGCTATGCCGAGAGGAAGTGAAAAACTTCCGATTGCATTTTCTACCATCTTGTCAATTTTATCAAATGATAATGGATGAAGAACAGTGGAAATTTCATTTATCGTAAGACTGCTTTTTGCTGCTAATGATGACAATCTTTCTTCGAGACTCATCTGGTAAAATTTCTTTTCTGTCATTGGTACGACTACTACTATGATTTAGTAAGCCTTAATATTTTGTCATCATCCTTTTGCGGTAATGACCTTCCATCGGTATTACTCGTAAGTACAAAGATTGATCCATCCCCAGATTCGACAACATCTGCAATGCGGCCAAAGCCAACAAGGATGGTACTTTGACTACCTGTTTCAAAGTTAATTTCTCTTAAATGGGATCCCTTTAGAGTAGCGACTATCAGATGGCCTTTATACCCTAACTTGTCTGAATCTGCAAAGACCAAACCGGAAGGCTCAAGGGATGGATTGAAACACAGCAATGGAGCAATATTCTCACCGTTACTGTTGCATTCCTCGTTGGGCCATCCGTAATTCTTTCCAGGTGTCACCAGGTTTATTTCATCATTACCAGCTGATCCCTGATCGGAAACATAGAGGTCGCCACTGTTGATATTCCATGCCAAACCTTGAACGTTCCTAAAACCGTACGCATACACACTTGAATTAGAAATTGGATTATCCAGCGGAATAGTTCCGTCTTCATTTACACGAAGAATTTTTCCTGCCAGAGAGTCTGGGTCCTGTGATAGTTCTGGAATTGAGGCATCTCCAGTTGAGACATACAGTTTCCCATCTGGGCCAAATTTAATGCGCCCACCATCACGATACTCGCCCCCAGGAATGCCATCTATAATTATCTTTGAATCAATTATCTTATTGTTGCTTTCTTGAAGCATCAGGACCCTATTAAATAGACCAGTGTTGTTTGAGTATGTGTAATATACATAGAAGAGGTGATTCTTTGTAAAGTTTGGGTGCAATGCAAGTCCAAGCAATCCACCATCCCCAATATTTTCAACTCTAATGTCACCGACAGGTTCCTCCAAAAGGGTACCATTTTCAATGATTCTAATACTCCCATTTTTTTCCGTAATGAAAATTCTGCCGTCCGTAGAAACATCGACAGCCCTTGGAGCTTGTAATCCTTGTGCAATAATTTCAACTCCCTTTGAAGTTGTCAAGTTGCCAGAATCTGATACTGGGGAAGGTAATGGCACCAGGGTTTCACTAGGTGAATATTTCATGGTTATTATGCTGACAATTATGACAAGAGCCGAAGGAATAACAAGTCGCATTAGCTGTCTTTTTTCCATGCGCTTCCATTAAACTTGATTTTTTATAATTCTATTTAATTTCCTGTGCAATTCAATCTATTTACTACGATAAACCCATCAATCAAAATTAGAAATGTCAGATAGGATATTTATGACGCAGATGAGGAGATTTGAACTCCTGCTCGCCCGAAGGCGAATCGGCTTTCTTTAGAGTTGGCTCAAGGCCGACGCATTATTGTGTTCTTAAATCTAAGAAGACCACTCTGCCACATCTGCTTGAATGTCTTGGACTATTTCTTATTTTTATTTGTTGGTTCTGTTCGATTAAGATACATACGCTTCGAACTTTCTTTCATCAACTTGGTGGATTACCTTTGGAAACAAACAGGATTCCACTACCCTTGCTTCACCTGAAAGACATTTTGAACGATGGAACACATCATCGCCCTTCTTTGCGATATTAATCGCAGCTAAAACATCTCTGTCAATCACTTAATCGGACAGAACCGATAGCCGTAAGACGTTTTAATTATAAATGGCATCATTATCTTGTATATTACTAAATTATTAATCAAGTGAATCATTGATGATACCAATAAATAAACCAGAAATAGATGAAGATGAACGGCAAGAAATTCTCAACGTAATAGATGAGGGAATTTTGACCTCAGCAGCTTATTCTGGAGGCAAAAGAGTTCAGGATTTTGAAAAGTTGTTGGCTAAATTCCTGCATGTCAAACATGCTATAGCTGTAAATTCTGGT